>JACCSP010000163.1 GCA_013812905.1 Pyrinomonadaceae bacterium | reverse complement strand
GGTGTAGGGTCTCGACTTGGGTCAGGCGTCGGCTCAGGCGCCGGTTCCGGAGTTGGTTCAGGATACGGCTCAGGCGCCGGTTCCGGAGTTGGTTCAGGATACGGCTCAGGCGTCGGCGCTGGCGTCGGGTTGGGGTTGGGGGGCGGCGTTGGTGTTGGAGACGGAGAAGGCATCGTGCTCCTGCTACCTGCCAGTGCCGCATCGAGAGCGTTGATGTCTGCTCCGGGGTCTGTGCCCCCAGTGCCCGTTCCCTTGAATTGAGAGGTCGCAGCAAGTCTATAATTACCGCCTTGCCCTCCGTTGTAGTTTATGAAGCCAATGTCCTCGTAAGTGTTGGGATAAAAGTTTCCTGCTGGATAGCGGATAGCGGCATCCCAGTACTGGAGAAGAGCGCCCACCAGGACATTCCCGGTGAACGTGTGGGGGGTTGCTTGCGTTGTGTAAGACTCTGGTGCTCCGAGTCCTTCGCCGATGATGCCGCCGTTCTGGTGCTTTACGATGTTGTTCGTGAACACAAGATTGGGATTTTGGGAAGGGATGATGTAAATGGTTGTGGTCAAGCCTGTCACGGTGTTGTGATCCACCGTCAGATTCTGGGGTCCACTGATCAGCAGAAAAGTACTGGTGCTGCCCCCGTTTCCCCAAGACTCGTTTATGTCTTCAAAGAGATTGTTGCGAATGATAATGTTTTCCGTCCGCTGACTTGGGTAAATATCATCTGTGCCATAAACAACAATCCCGTTCATGCTGTGACGGATAACGTTGTTGGTGAAAGTTATATCCTTCACCACCGACCATGGCGCCGTGCCGTATTGGTTGCGCGGCGTCAGTACTATCGCTGGCCCATTCTGGCCACTCGACCAGCAGTTCTCGAAAACATTGCCCTCGATTGTTACGCGCTGCGCGTTCTTCAACTCGAGTAAATTCTTGACCAGCCACACACCGCGCCACTCAAGCGGCTTGTAGAAGTGGTTACGGCGAATCTCGATGTCCGAAGGCACGAGCCCGGGGATCGAGGGGTCGCCGGAACCGAACATAAGGTTCTCGCCGGATGCTTCTAGATAGTTGTTGATAATCTTAAATGGGCCGGGGCCGTTCCAGCCAAGAACGGCCTGCGTGTCCTGTCCGGTTGCTTTGAAGCCGGAGATGTATGAGTTAGCGATGTCAGTATGCGCGCTGTTGACGGTCACTCCGCGCTTCAAGCTTTGCTCTGGGAAGGCGTGGATGTAGCAGCGATCAAGCGTCAGGTGATGCGGCACTTCCTCAAGCGTATCCTGCGACTCGCCCTCGTAACCCAGTGTAATTAATTCGTAGGTGAAGGTCTCGGCTTCGGCCGGAGCGAACTCTATTCCGAGAATGCGGTAATGGTGCGCCCCTGGCACGGTATGCAGGGCCGGGTTGCCGAGTCCCGGCGTTACGATTTTGGGCATCAGGTGACTTTGGGCGGGGGTGACGCGCTGGCCTGGAGGCAGCTCATCCAGGCGAGAGGATTGAATGGTGACGTATTCATCGCCAGCTTTAAAGGGAAGATGGAAAGTGCCCGAGAAAGTTGCACCTGCTTCCACGATGATCGTGTCGCCTGGCTGCGCGGCAAGAATGGCGCCTTGTAAATCACCGCCCGCCGATACGGTCAGCGTTGCGGCATCGGCAACCAAGAAGTGTGCATTCGACAATATGAACAGGAATGCAAAGAAGAAAAGATTGGGGCGTATCGAATGCAAAATCAATCGAAAAGTTTGGCGCGCTGCGGCGCGTCGCAGAGAAATAACCACTAAGGACACCTCGTTATAGGTAAAATGAAAAAGCGTTACAAGAAATCCCATCTTGTTAAGCAATCTGAAACTTACAACCCTACTCACCTGGCTGGCATGATCGCCCGCTAGCAGCGAAATCGCGCCGTAAAGGATTTAAAGGCAGGAAGCGCGAACCAATTTGAGAGGAATGGTTAAGTAGTGGCGGGTAATCTGGTTTACCCGGCCTAAGATCAAGTGTAGCTAATCAAGTACTCTAAAGCGTTTTGGAAAGCAGTGTATTAAATCTGTAGGTCAGAGAAAAATGGTTGTGAGCGCGTTGCAGTTGCTTTGCGGAACGGTTGTAACCAGGAAAGCTATCTTAAGTCCACATCTTTCTTAGGTAGCGGCACGTCCTACGATTTATTTTCAGAGAGAGAGTTTCGCCGACAAGATATTACTGAGCTGTGGCTTGATCTATCCGCTCGACAATGGCCTTGCCGATCTCTAGCGAAGAGGTAGCCGCAGGAGATGGAGCATTGCAGACGTGCACGGCGTTTCGGGTTTGGACGAGGAGGAAATCATCGACGAGCTTGCCGTTATTCAGCAAGGCTTGGGCGCGGATGCCGGCATGAGTGGGCACGAGGTCGTCCGCGTTGATTTCAGGAATTAATCTTTGCAGGCTGCGCACGAAGGCTGCTTTACTGATGGAGCGGATAATTTCTTGAATTCCTTGACCCGCGTGTTTTGCTGCCAGCTTCCAGAACCCTTTGTAGCTGATGACTTCGGCGAAATCTCGTAAATTGAAATCGGTCTTCTTGTAGCCTTCTCGTTTGAGACTGAGTACCGCGTTAGGACCTGCGTGGATACTTCCATTTATCAAGCGAGTAAAATGAACACCCAAGAAAGGAAAATCGGGATTCGGTACAGGGTAAACCAGGTTCTTAACTAAGTATCTCTTCTCTGGTTTGAGCTCATAATACTCTCCGCGAAATGGAATGATTCGAACTTGCGGGTCGACGTGGCCTATTTTCGCAACTCGATCGCTATGCAGCCCAGTGCAGTTAATTACGAAGCGCGTTTCAAATTTCCCGTTATTAGTTTCAACTAATTGGCCAGTGCTGGTGTTGGAAATTGTTTCAACTTTGGTATTGAGCTCGAGCCTCCCTCCACGTGAGCTTATCAGCTCGGCAAACTTGCGACATACCTGCCGATAATCCGTGATGGCAGTTGTGGGCACATGTAATCCTGCTAAACAACTGACGTGAGGTTCAATTTCGCTGACCTCCTCCGCGCTAATCTTTTTGACACTTAATCCATTTTCCACACCACGACGGTACAGGTTTTCTAACAGCGGCAAATCCTTCGCCTCGCTGGCGACTATAACTTTGCCGCAAACTTCATAGTCTATTCCATGCTCTCGGCAAAACCTTACCATTGAACGGCTTCCTTCACGGCAAAGTCTAGCTTTCAAGCTACCTGGTTTATAGTAAATTCCAGAATGAATGACTCCGCTGTTATGTCCAGATTGATGGAAGGCCCATTGGCTCTCCTTCTCTAGCACGACTATTCGCGCATTTGGGTACCGAATTCCCAAAGCCAAGCCCGTAGACAGTCCGACGATACCTCCGCCTACAATCGTAAACTCATACATCAGTGCTTTAGTCGCTGCCGCCATGATTTGCTTGCGAAGCTAGTGAAGGTAATTTGCTTTTCATTCAGAAGCGTCCTCCACGGATATTAGATCGAAATACCCTACACGGTTTAAAATACTTCGAATTCCTTGATGTCTTCGTAATGATTTCCCGGAGAGATTCTAGTATATCGAGACCTTGGCGTGCGGGCCCGCCAGGTTCGTTGCACATGATCCGATGGCGGCACATTCTTTGCTTGACTGCGGAGGCCTTCGCAACTAAACTCAGTGGTTAGTCCGACGAGTACGCCTCGTCCTTGCGGGTTAACACGAAAGCGTCCTCCGTTGGCGCCCCACGCTCTCCAATCTCCAGGGGTGGGTCTCATGGAGATTTACCCCTATTGTTACTTTTCTAACAAAGATTCGGCGGCTACTTATTCTTCTCACAGACCGCAGATTGTGCAGTCCTTGAAGGCTAAGGACGCCACTTTTTGTCGTGAGAACATCTGATTACCAAAAGCGTGCTGGAACCAGCTATCACCACATTGAGCTCACTAGCAGAGCCACATCATCTATCGCCAAGCTTGCCGGATGAACCGCTGGTACGGATCCGACCGGGCAAGTCGTGGGCAGTGGTAGACTTTCGAGAGCTGTGGGCCTACCGCGAGCTGTTTTACTTCCTCGTGTGGCGTGATCTCAAGGTGCGCTACAAGCAGACGGTTCTGGGAGTGGCGTGGGCTATCATTCAACCGCTCTTCACGATGCTGATCTTTACACTTTTCTTTGGAAGGCTGGCGGGCGTTCCTTCAGATGACGTGCCTTACCCCGTCTTCGTCTATGCCGGGTTGCTGCTGTGGACGTTCTTTGCCAACGCTGTCACAACCAGCGGTAATAGCCTGGTGGGGAACGCAAATCTGCTCAGCAAAGTGTACTTCCCGCGGCTGTTCATCCCCAGCGCCGCCGTTGGCGCGGGATTGGTGGATCTGGCCATCGCTTTTGTCATTCTTGTGGGGCTGATGATCTACTATAGCGTGGTGGTGACCTGGGGCATTTTGATGCTGCCGGTCCTGGTATTGCTAACCACGCTGCTTGCCGTTGGTGTCGGAACGTGGCTTTCGGCTCTGAATGTCAAGTACCGGGATATTCGCTTTGCATTGCCGTTCCTGATTCAAATATGGATGTTTGTCTCTCCGATCATCTATCCGCCCAGCTTTGTGCCAGAGAAGTGGCGATGGTTGCTCGCTTTGAATCCTCTCACCGGCATCATTGACAGCTTCCGCGTTTCGCTTTTTAGCCATCGAGAGTTCAACTGGGGAATGCTCGCCATCTCAACCGTAATCACTCTGGCCTTACTTGCCTACTCTGCCTATGCATTTTGGCGAATGGAAGAAAATTTCGCTGATATCGTTTAGCCTGGTCCATGAAACCTATTATCCAAGCTGAAGACTTAAGCAAGCAGTACCAGATTGGTGCGCGCGAAGAGGGTTATTCTACCCTGCGCGAAAACATCGTCGGTGCAGTCAAAGCTCCGCTCAAGCGACTGCGGCGTGGCGAGCGCTCGGCCGATGAACTGATCTGGGCGCTCAAAGAGGTCTCCTTCAAAGTTGAGCCCGGTGAAGTAGTCGGTATCATTGGCCGCAACGGGGCTGGAAAATCGACCCTGCTCAAGATCTTGTCGCGAATTACCAAGCCAACAACCGGTGGAGTAGACCTCTATGGGCGCGTTGGAAGCTTGCTGGAGGTCGGTACGGGCTTTCATCCTGAGCTCACAGGCCGGGAAAACATCTACCTCAATGGCGCCATCCTGGGGATGAAACGGGCGGAGATCGAACGTAATTTCGACGACATTGTAGCCTTCGCCGAGGTCGAAAAGTTCCTCGATACGCCGGTGAAACGTTTCTCCAGTGGCATGTACGTGCGTCTGGCTTTCGCCGTGGCGGCCCACTTGGAGCCGGAGGTTCTGATCGTCGATGAAGTGCTGGCGGTTGGAGATGCAAATTTCCAGAAAAAATGTCTGGGAAAAATGGGAGAGGTTGCCAAAGAGGGTCGGACGGTGCTTTTCGTCAGTCATAATATGATTGCGGTCAAATCACTTTGTGGTCGCGCAATGCTACTCGAAGGCGGTCGACTGACTCATGAAGGAAGCGTTGACGAAGTGGTCGATGTGTACCTTACGGCAGGAACGGACATGGCGAAGACCGGAATCATCCCTGACGACGCGCCCCGACTTGGCACGCGCGAAGCGAAGTTTCGTGCGGTACAGCTAACCGACGTGGCAGGCCGCATCGTTTCCCAACTTTATCTCGGACAGCCTTTTCGCGTCGAGCTGACATTTGATGTTCTTAAGGAGATCAGCGGAGCAGTCTTCGAAGTAGATATCGCCACACTGGACGGAGCGCCCGTCACCTTTACCAGTAGCCTTGACGGTGGGAACCCTCCGGTGCGACTTCCGAAAGGGCGACACACCATTACGCTTGAAATCGACGTCGTTTTAATGCCGCGGCAATATACTTTCCTGGTGGCCCTTGGACACCTCGACGGTACTACGATTGATTGGATCGAGCGGGTGCTTGACTTTACGGTATTGCGGGTCGCGCAGAGCGGCGACGATAGCTATCGGTGGACATCCGTTCGTGGTTATGTCCGTCCCCGCGCTCGATGGCATGCCCCGGGACTGTTTCCCACAGCTCTCGTAACCAATGCCGAAACGATACCCGAAGATGTTACGGTTGGAGGTAACGGTAGTGGGGTCTACTAATGAGAGCGCGGCTGTTGCTGGCCGCGTCGGTGTTAACCCGGCTGGCTCTGAGGTCGCTGACGAGGGCCGGCGGCGCGCTTCGGATAATGTGGCCGTTGTTGGTTGCGGGTACTGGGGTAAAAACCTGGTGCGCAATTTTGCGCAACTCCGCGCGCTCCGCGTAATCTGCGATAGCAATGAAAAATCTTTGCGGGCGCAGGCTCAGCTTTACCCCGATGTCGAGATTACCGACAGCTTTGAAGGCGTGATGTCTGACGAAACAATCCAGGCCGTTGTGCTGGCGACTCCTGCGGTAATGCATTACGCCCAAGTCAAGCAGGCCATCCAGAACAACAAGCACGTGTTCGTCGAGAAGCCCTTAGCCCTCCGACATACGGAGGGGCGCGAACTGGTCGAACTTGCTGAGGCGCGGGGCGTCGTGTTGATGGTTGGCCACATCCTGGAGTATCACCCTGCAGTGGCGCTGCTCAAAGACATCATCCAGCGTGGGGAACTAGGTCGCATCTGGTATGTATATTCAAACCGCCTCAACCTCGGTAAAGTGCGGCAGGAAGAAAACATTTTGTGGAGCTTTGCGCCGCACGACGTGTCGGTCATCTGTAGCCTGGTCGGTTCCGAGCCAATCGAAGTGAACGCCTGGGGCGGAAGCTATTTGCAATCCGGCATCGCGGATGTGACGGTAAATAATCTGCTCTTCCCCGACGGAGTCCGGGCGCACATCTTTGTCAGTTGGTTGCACCCTTACAAGGAGCAGAAGCTGGTGATTATCGGCGACCGCAAAATGGCAGTTTTTGACGACACCGCGCGCGAGGGAAAACTGAAGATTTACGATAAGGGCATCGAGTGGCGCGCGGGATTGCCGGTTCCCCGCCAGACCTCAGAAACCACACTTTTCTTCGAGGAGCAGGAGCCTCTGCGCCTGGAATGCGAACAGTTTTTGACATGTATTCGCGAGCGGCGGCAGCCATTGACGGACGGCCGGAGCGCGCTCAGAGTGCTCAAAGTCTTAGAGGCCAGCCAAATTTCTCTGGAGCGGGGCGGCGCGTCGGTTCGCCTGGACGAAATTGACAAGGGGGCAAATTAATCATGGATTATTTTGTGCATGAGTCGAGTTACGTGGACGAAGGGGCCGAGATCGGCGCCGGGACCAAGATCTGGCACTTCACGCACGTGATGCCCCGAGCGCGAATTGGACCGAACTGTAACATCGGACAAAACGTGCTTGTCTCACCGGATGTGACACTCGGCCGCAACGTCAAAATTCAAAATAACGTTTCGCTCTATACCGGCGTGGTGATCGAAGACGATGTCTTCCTGGGCCCTTCAATGGTCTTCACAAACGTGATCAACCCGCGCAGCCACGTTAACCGCAAAGAAGAGTACCTGAAGACGCTGGTCAAACGAGGCTCTACGATCGGGGCCAACGCGACTGTCGTGTGCGGCACGACGATCGGCCGCTTCGCGTTTGTCGGCGCGGGCGCGGTGGTGACTCGCGACGTGCCTGATTACGCTCTGGTCCACGGCAATCCGGCGCGCATCCGCGCCTGGATGTGCCAGTGCGGCCTCAAGCTGCAATTTAAATCCGAAGGCGACCAGGAGAAGGCCGGTTGCCAGACCTGCGGGAGCTTGTACACCAAGCGTGATGAAACTGTAACGCCCGTCGAAGGTTAAGTCTCTGTGATCAATTAACAGTCCAGTTCATAACAAAACAGAAAGTAGCGTGAAAAAGTGAAAACATTAGATCAAGTAGAACGCAAAAAGATTCCCTTGATGGATATGGTGGCACAGTATCATTCGATCAAAACAGAGATTGACGATGCGATCCGCCAAGTCTTGGAGGCCGGGCAGTTTATCCTCGGCCCCAACGTCGCCGCGCTTGAAAAAGAGGTGGCCGCGTATCTCGACGTCGGTCACGGAGTGGGTGTGGCGTCGGGCACGGATGCGTTGGTGCTGGCACTTCGCGCGCTAGAAATCGGTCCGGGCGACGAAGTCATCATGCCGTCCTACACCTTCTTCGCGACCGCCGGAGCGGTGATGCTGGTCGGCGCAACCCCGGTGCTAATCGATGTCGAGCCGGACACCTACGCCATTGACGTCGAGCAGATAGCCGCGCGCATCACGCCCAAAACGAAAGCGATAATACCTGTTCACCTCTACGGTCACCCGGCCGACATGACGGCGATCCTAAAGCTGGCTAAAGAGCGCAAACTGAAGGTTATCGAAGATAATGCGCAAGCCTTCGGGGCGGAGCACCGCGGGCGCAAGACCGGCAGCATGGGCGACGTCGGGTGTCTCAGTTTCTTTCCGAGCAAGAACCTCGGCGCTTGCGGGGACGGCGGAATGGTGGTGACGAACGACGCGCAAATCGCGGAGCGCGTGCGGATGCTCAGGACCCACGGATGGAAGAAAAAGTATTTTCCCGAAATGATTGGTTACAACAGCCGGCTTGATGAGATGCAGGCGGCAATCCTCCGTGTCAAGCTGCGCCATATTGAGGAGTGGAACCAGCGGCGGCGAGTTCTAGCAGCCCAATACTCAGAACTCCTCGAGGGCACAAGCGTCGGCGTCCCCGCGGAAGGACCAGACGCACGGCACGTCTACCACCTCTACATCGTGCGCGTTAAAGACCGCGAGCGCGTGCAGCGGGAACTGAAAGAGCAGGGAGTCCCGACGGCCATCTACTATCCACAACCGCTGCATCTGGCGGAACCTCTGCGTCACCTGGGATACCACGCAGGCGATTTTCCCGTGGCCGAACAGGCGAGTGAGGAAACACTGGCGCTGCCCTTCTTCCCGGAGATGTCGGACGAGCAAGTGCACGGATCTGTTGATGTGTTAAAGGAAGTCGTTGGATGACAGTTCGGTGCCGTGGTGAGGTCAATCAATGAAACTTAATGACAGTCGTATTCTGGTAATCGGCGGGGCGGGATTTGTCGGCTCCCACTTGGTGGATCAGCTAATAGAGGAGCCAGTACGCGAGATAGTCGTCTTAGACAACTTCGTGCGTGGCACCCGCCATAACCTGGAGGGTGCGGCCAAGAATAAGCGAGTACAAATTGTTGACGGCAGTATCACTGACCGTGAACTTCTGGTCGAGTTGATGCAGGGCACGGATTACGTATTCCACCTCGCCGCTTTGTGGCTGTTCGAGTGCGTGCATCAGCCTCGTGCGGCGCTCGAAGTTAACGTCGGTGGAACTTTCAACGTTATCGAGGCCGCCCAGCAGGCCGGCGTAAAGAAGGTGATCTACTCCTCCTCCGCGTCCGTGTACGGGGACGCGTTGTTTACGCCCATGACCGAAGATCATCCTTTCAACAACCGCACCATGTATGGAGCGACCAAGATCGCCGGCGAGCAATTCTTTAGGTCGTCCTATGAGCAACACAAACTCAACTATGTTGGCCTGCGCTATATGAACATTTACGGTCCTCGCATGGACTACAAAGGGACATACGTAAGTGTGATCATGAAGGTCCTTGACCGGATCGATCAGGGCCAGCCGCCGATCATCTTCGGTGATGGCACGCAGGCCTACGACTTCGTTCACGTTGATGACGTTGCGCGCGCCAACATACAGGCGCTAAAGAGCGACGCGACTGACGAGTTTTTTAACGTCGGCATGGGCGTCAAGACGAGCATTGACGAACTGGTCGCGCGACTTATCGAAATCTCCGGTACGGACGTGAGACCTGAGTACCGCCCGCAGGAGCAGATGTTTGTCACGCATCGCGTCGGCAGTACCGAGAAGGCGGAGCGGATGCTCGACTTTCGGGCGCGCATAGCTTTGGACGAGGGTTTGCGCTCGGTGGTCGAGTGGCGGCGCGAGGACCAGCAACGTCCGATGGATGAATCTTTGCGTGAGACCGTGGCATGACGATTCCTATTACAAAAACCTACTTTGGCGATGAAGAAATGCGTGCCGTGCAACTCCCCTTGGAGAGCGGCTGGGTTGTGCAGGGACCCTTCGTGAAAAAGTTCGAGGAGCAGTTCTCTGCCTTTACGGGGGCGCGCTTTTCCGTTGCCACAAGTTCCTGCACGACCGCGCTTCACATCGCCGTCGCGGCGCTCGGTTTGAAGCCGGGCGATGAAGTTATCGTGCCCGCCTTTACCTGGGTCTCGACCGCCAACGTGGTCGAATACATGGGCGCGAAACCAATTTTTTGCGACATCGACCTGCGGACTTTCAATATTAACATGGAGCAGATCGAGACGCTGATTACACCGCATACTGTCGGGATCATCCCGGTGCATCTCTTCGGACTATGCGCTGAGATGGACTCAGTGATGAAGATTGCCGTCAAGCATGATTTGTGGGTTGTCGAAGACGCCGCGTGCGCTTTCGGCAGTTGGTATAACGGTCGGCACGCCGGCACGTTCGGGGACATGGGGTGCTTCAGCTTTCACCCCCGCAAATCAATTACGACCGGCGAAGGAGGCATGATTACGACGGAACGCGAAGACTTTGATGGCCTGTCGCGTTCCTTACGCGATCACGGTGCCTCGCGTTCGGATCACGCACGCCACACCGAGAAGGCCGCCTTCCTGCTCGCCGAATATAATCACCTCGGTTATAACTTTCGAATGACCGACATCCAGGGTGCGCTCGGTTGCGCGCAACTGGAACGCGCTCAATGGATACTTGATGCGCGCACGGCCTGCGCGCGGCGTTATGACAAGATCCTTGCAGATCTGGAATGGTTAGACATTCCGGTGGTGCCCGAAGGGTATCGGCACGGCTATCAGGCTTATGTGTGTTTGTTCCGTCCGGAACCGCCGAGTTTTAGGAACGTTGCCCATTTGCATGAGCAGCGGAATGAAGTAATGATGCTATTGGAAGGGAAGGGCATCTCGACCAGGCAGGGCACGCACGCGCCGGTGATACAAGGATATTACGCAGAGAAGTACAGTTTGCGGCCGGAACAGTTCCCGCAGGCATACCTAGCGGATCGGTTGAGTCTAACGTTGCCGCTCTACCCACAAATGACCGAAGCGGAGCAGGAGCTAGTAGCCGCGAATTTGCAGGAGGCAGTGGGCGCAAAGCTCGGCGCTTGACCCGCCGCGCCGAGGTTATTGAAACGTATTGACCACGCGCGCCTAAAATAAACAACTTGACGGTGAGCCTCTCCTTCTGGCGAGGAGTAATTTTTATGTTCGGCTCCGGCCGAGTCCCTCGCGCACAACTCATCACCGAAACAGAACGATATTTAACCTTGGCCAGCGATGACGCGATCGCCCCCGCTTGATCTTCGACGGGGAACTAGGAAGGATCTTCAGATTATATCAGAACTAATATGTGTGGCATTGCGGGCGTTTGCAATCTAAATGGCGAAGCGGTCTCGACCGGCTTGCTTAAGCGCATGACGGATGTGATTGCGCATCGGGGGCCTGACGGCGAAGGGCACTACACCGACGGGCCGGTCGGGCTCGGACATCGTCGCCTGGCCATCATCGACCTGTCGCCAGCCGGCCATCAGCCAATGGCGAACGTAGCGGGCGACTGCGTTATTACTTACAACGGCGAAGTTTATAATTTCCAAAAACTGCGCGTCGAACTGGAAGCGCGGGGTTACCAGTTTCATTCCCAAACCGACACGGAAGTCGTCGTTCACGCCTACGAAGAATGGGGAGAGAAGTGCGTCGAGCATTTCAACGGCATGTTCGCGTTCGCGATCTACGATCGCGCCCGCCGCCGCCTCTTTTTGGCGCGCGACCGCTACGGCGTCAAGCCGCTGTACTATTACTTCAAGGGCAACGTCTTCGTCTTCGCCTCAGAGATCAAAGCCATCCTTGAGCACCCGCAAGTTTCCCGGGCGGTGTGCTACCCGGCGCTGAACGAATACTTTACCTTCCAGAATATCTTTACTGACCTGACCCTGTTTGAAGGCATCCGCCTGTTGCCGCCGGGGTGCACACTGACGCTCGCGTTCGGCGACGCGTCGGAGCCACAGGCAAATCGCTACTGGGATTACCCTTTTACCGAGGAGCCGCTTGACATCTCTGAAGAAGAAAGCGCCGAGCAGTTATATCACCTGTTTGTGCAAGCGGTGACGCGTCAACTCGTCAGCGACGTACCCGTCGGTTCTTATTTAAGTGGTGGCATGGACTCCGGCTCCATCGCCTCGATTGCGGGTCGTCACCTCCCCCGTCTAACCACTTTCACCGGAGGCTTCGATCTAACTTCCGCTTCGGGTCTGGAACTTGGGTTCGACGAGCGCCGCGCCGCCGAGATGATGGCGAACAATTTTAAGACGGAGCATTACGAAGTGGTGATGCACGCCGGGGATATGGAATGGGTCCTGCCCGAACTGATTTGGCACCTCGAAGATTTGAGGGTCGGGCAGTGTTACCCGAATTACTATGTGGCTCGGCTGGCCGGAAAATTCGTGAAAGTCGTCTTGTCGGGTGCGGGCGGAGATGAGTTGTTTGCCGGTTACCCCTGGCGCTACTATCGCGGATTGAATGGTGCCGCCGGTAACGAATACGTGCAGCGCTATTATCAGTTCTGGCAGCGGCTGGTATCCGACCAGGATAAGAAACTGCTGTTCAATCATGAAACC
>JACCSP010000018.1 GCA_013812905.1 Pyrinomonadaceae bacterium | reverse complement strand
ATGTGCGAGGTAATGAGCAAAACGCGGCCTACCGCTGTTAATTTATTTTGGGCCATTGAACGAATGCGAGAAGCACTTAATCGCGAGAAAGCGCGCACCCAGAACACCGATGAGATTAAGGCGAATCTGGTGACTGAAGCGCTCAACATCTTCCAAGAGGATATAGATGCAAATCGATCTATAGGGCGTTTTGGCGCCCCTCTGATTCCCGACGGGGCCACGGTGCTGACGCATTGCAACGCGGGCGCGCTGGCAACCGCGGGAGACTATGGTACCGCTTTGGGAGTGGTAAGGGGCGCGCGCGACGCCGGAAAACGAGTCTCAGTGATCGCCGATGAGACGCGACCCTTCCTCCAGGGTTTGCGGTTGACAGCCTGGGAACTAGCAAAAGACAACATACCGGTTACCGTGATCACCGATGGGACGGCTGGACATGTGATGAAGGGCGGAAAAGTAGATTGTGTTGTCGTCGGCGCTGACCGAATCGCGGCGAACGGAGACACGGCAAACAAGATAGGTACTTATATGGTTGCTGTCCTGGCAAAAGAAAACAACATCCCTTTCTTCGTTGCCGCGCCAGTTACCACGCTCGATTTGTCACTTTCCTCCGGTCACCAGATTCCGATTGAAGAGCGGGACGGTCGCGAAGTTACGCACATCGGCAGTCACCAACTCGGTCCGGAAGGTGTCGCAGTTCATAACCCAGCATTTGACGTCACACCCAATGAGTTTATCTCGGCAATCATTACCGATCGAGGCGTGGCACGGGCGCCCTATTTAGCGAGCCTGCAAGCGTTGGCGAATGCGAAGAGTGTAGGATCCAGCGTGTAGGAGCCTGCGGCATTCTATTGGTTATAAGGACGCGAAACGGCTCTGCTTCCACCAGTCGATTGTTAGCTGCAAACCCTCACGTAGCTCTACGCGAGGTTCGAAACCCAGGAATTCGCGAGCGCGAGAAATGTCGGCCATACTATGGACCACATCTCCGGCGCGAGGCTCTTGATATTCTGCATTAAGATGCCCCTTGCCAGTTAAGTCCTTGATTTCCGCCAGCAGTAGGTTCAAGGAAACTCGTCGGCCGGTAGCGATGTTAATAATTGACCCAAGCCCTTTATGAGTCTCGGCCGCCTTTAGATTCGCCTCGACGATATTGTCAATATAGGTGAAATCACGAGAATGCTCGCCGTCGCCGTATATCACCGGCCGTTGATCCTTTAATAGCACGCTGATGAAGCGTGAGATTACCCCCGAGTATTGCGAACTCGGGTCTTGTCGCGGACCGAAAACGTTGAAGTATCGCAGGGATAGCGTCTCGAGCTTGTAGACTCGCGTGAAAACCTGGCAGTAATATTCACCAACCAGTTTCGCCACCGCATAAGGAGATAGAGGATCAGGCAACATATCTTCTCGTTTGGGCAACGCTGGTTGATCGCCGTAAGCGGAACTGGAGGCGGCGTAGATTACACGTCTGACCTTCTTGTCTCTGGAAGCGAGCAGTAGGGAGAACGTCGAATCGACCGAAGCGGTATGAGTTTGCCGGGGGTTTTCAATTGAACGCGGAACTGAGGGAATTGCAGCTTCGTGAAAGACCAACTCTACGTCTTCAAGTGCATGGCGAAGGGCAGTTTCGTCCGCAACACTCGCTTTGACGAAATCAATGTCCCCGCCAATTTCGTCAAGGTTCTCGAGGTAGCCCGTCGACATATCGTCAATCACGCGAACACGGGCACCGCTTGACGCAAGGGCCGAAGCGATACTTGAACCTATGAAACCGGCGCCTCCAGTTACCAATGCTATCCCTGATAAACCCATAGCAGCGTCAAAAGCCGAGGAACAAGACCAGGATGTTAGATCGTTTTTGGCTGAGGCTACCTACCTATCCCAACGTAGTCGAATCCTAGTTCGCGCATGTCAGCAGGCTGATAGATATTACGTAGATCAGCAACCTTAGGTGCCCTCATCAAGTCCCGAATACGGCCCATGTCCAGTGCTCGGAATTGATTCCATTCGGTTATGAATACGAGGACATCTGCGTCTTTAACCGCTTCATATTCGTCAGCCGCGTATTCGATTTTAGGGAGAACCTGAGCTGCCTCATTCATGGCCACCGGATCGTAGGCGCGTACGTTTGCGCCCCGCTCCAACAAACCGCGAATGATCTCAATTGAGGGTGCCTCTCTCATATCATCCGTTTCCGGCTTAAACGCCAGCCCCAGGACTGCAACAGTTTTGCCTTTTAGTTGGCCTACCAGCTTTTCAATCTTGGGTAACATTGCTTTTCGTTGCCGCTTATTCACCTCAATGACCGCATCGACAACTAGCGTATCGCAATCAAACTGCCGGGCCACTGAGGCAAGTGCCCGCGTATCTTTTGGAAAACAAGACCCGCCGAAACCGGGGCCCGGGTGGAGAAACTTGCCGCCGATACGTTTATCCATCCCCATGGCCCTGGCTACATCATGAACGTCACATCCGATCTTTTCACACAAAGCGGCAATCTCGTTTATGAAGGAGATCTTGGTGGCTAAGAATGCGTTGGCAGCGTACTTTGTCAGTTCCGCGGCCTCCAACGACGTTACCACGAATGGCGCTTCTATTAAGTAGAGAGGACGGTAAAGGTCGCGCATTATGGCAATCGCCTCTTCGTCTGCACTTCCTATTACGACGCGGTCCGGTCGCATGAAATCGTTTATCGCCGCACCTTCACGCAGAAATTCCGGATTAGAAACTACCCCAAAGTTCACCCGTGATTTCTGTGTCTCCCGAATTAGACGCCTCAGATACTCACCGGTACCGATGGGCACGGTCGATTTCGTAACAATCACCTTATAACCGTTCATGAACTCCGCCACTGATCGCACCGCGGTTTCTACAAAACTCAAATCGGGCGAACCATCCTCCTTTGGAGGAGTTCCCACCGCCAGAAATATAACCAGGGCCTGCTCGACAGCCTGCTTAGCATCAGTGGTAAAACGCAGTCGTCCAGCCTGCACGTTCTTAGAAACCAGTTGCTCAAGACCCGGCTCGTAGATGGGCATCTCACCGGCAGAAAGGCGTTTAATCTTTTCCAAGTCGACATCGACGCAGGTGACTTCGACACCAAACTCGGCGAAGCATGCACCTGTTACTAAACCGACGTACCCGGTTCCGATTACCGCGATATTCATTGACAGTGACCTTCAGGAGCTTGAGGCGGGATGATCATCGTTCAAAAACTTGCGGGTCAAGCACGACTAAGAGTCGCGTGACCCGCAAGGTTAATCTGAGTGACCGCACGTCTGGAGGTAGCGCTGCGGTGTTTTTTGGAAACCAACCTCGACTACTATCGAGCCGGGCTGATTACGATTACGCTGCCGCCGAAGTTGATTTCATCTTCCCTGGTCGCAAGGATAGCTGCCACAATAGCACCACCAGCAGCGATCAAAAGAACCGCAAGGGCGCCACCGCTAATGCTGTGGTCATCCTCATCCGCCGGAGGATTCGGCGTTCCGGCAGTACCGCTCTCACCAGCGGCAATCTGCTTGACGGCACCACCAGCCCTTAATTCCACAAGACCGGCCTGGGTTGAGACCACGGTGTTTCCGCGCTTGGCATTCACCGTAAACGACGTTGCCTGGCTTCCATCCACCAGCACAGATCCGTCTTTGGTTGTTAGGTTCACGGAAATTCCAGCCAGCGTTGAAACACTAGCGATACCACCATCGAGCTGGCCAGTAATCGCCTTGTCGGTGAAACTGAGGTTCAAGGCCGAGTTTGGAGCTAATTGAATCCGGCCCAATCTGCTAATATTCACGGTGGCGCTGCTATTCTCAGACGTTACAATTACGCTGTCTGAAAACAAAGTACCGCCAGAAATGACCTTCTGGCCATTAACCGTAACTTGCCCGGAAACCGATAGCTCTCCAGATGGAACCTTAGCCTCTGGCGACGCCAAAGCAATCATCGAATAGACGCTTAGGACGGCAACTGACAGAACGGCCGCGATGGGTTTGCGGCTCCAAGTTTTGCTGATCATTAACTTTCCTCCCGTATAGTGAAACAAGAATCTTGATTGCGTGGCGCGACGGTTAAAACTTTAGGATCTGACGTGAATCTTCCCGAAAAACTCGCCTCACCTTGTTGGAAACTCAACGCTAGAAGCGCGAATAGCGTTGGTAGACGCCTAAAAGACCTCACTTTTATTACATAAATAGTAGCAGTCTGTCAACAAACTTTTGATTCTAGTTTGCACGAAATTGTGCTTTTTTCGGGAGGCGGCGACAAGATTCCACTTGACCGCAATAAAATGGAGATTGGGAGGTTAGCTACGGTGAAGTCACTCGCCTGGCACGTATCAATCCCGGAGGTTCCGCCTTCTGAACCTTTTGGCGCGGTGATTCAGGGCCTTCCCGTTCAAAGCGTTCGCTTTGTTCGTAAGGATCAAGGCGGGCAAAAATATAGAAACTCTCCCCAAAACGAATGACGCCGAGAAACTTGAAGGTACGGCGCAAAACCTGGCCTTCGCGAAGCGTTTCAGGTCTGGGCGGGCGTTCGAAGAGCAGTCCTATTTCATCACGCGACACAGCCTCCAATTCCGGAAGATAATCGTTTCGACTTTCTCGAGCGATGCGAATCGCCATTTGGCGGAGGGCGCGAATCCGATTCGAATTACGTCGATAATAGGCCTGTGTAACCTCTCGACGGCTGATCCGATCGTCTACCACCTCCTGCTCGTTCCGCAAATAGCCGAGGTAAGCCCGAACGACCGGTCCAAACTGCTCCTCGTCACGGCGGCCCTGGTTTGCAGGAGTCGAGGTTCGTATAGAAAATACGAGCGATACTGCCAAGACACTTGCCGCCAGTTTTAAGAGAAAATATCCCATTACTTAGGGGCTTCCGCTCCGTGCCTCACGCGATAATGCAGGTATGAAAGCGCCCGTATCTTATCGATGCCGGATGATAGCTAATGCAGTCACATGCTTGATTGCGCACTGGTTTCAGCAATGTTACATTGAAGTCGAATTTCGCGAAAGACAAGCGACGCCTCGAATGACCGATAACCCACTAAAACCTAGCCCTGAAATCAAGAAGGTGGCGCTGGGAATCAGCGGCGGAATTGCCGCCTACAAGGCTGCCGAGGTTCTCCGTGGACTCCAGCTGGCCGGATGCTCGGTTCGCGTGGCGATGACGAAGCGCGCATGCGAATTCATCCAACCTCTAACGCTTCGGGCACTCTCGGGCGCCCATGTCATCGTTGATGACTATGCCCTAGATAATCCCGATCCAATAGCTCATATCACCTTCTCTCAAACGGTCGATCTTTTCATCGTAGCTCCGGCAACCGCCAACATTATCGCCAAGTTTGCTAATGGAGTCGCGGACGATTTTTTGACCTCTACCTACCTTGCCTGCACCGCGCCTGTCCTGATTGCGCCGGCGATGAACCCCACAATGTGGCACCACCCGGCGACAGTGCGGAATTTGTCACAGCTTCGAAAAGATGGCGTCCGGATCGTAGACCCAGACTCGGGGGAGATGGCCTGCGGAACGATCGGTCCTGGACGACTCAATGACCCGGAAAGAATCCTCGCTGCAGCGCTTGAACTATTAGCTAAGGGCAGAGTGACGCAGGATTTGGCCGATGAACGGTTACTAATTACCACCGGTGCAACCCGTGAGGAACTCGATCCTGTCAGGTTTATTTCCAATCGTTCTTCAGGAAGGATGGGATTTGCAATCGCCGAAGCCGCCCTAAGTCGGGGCGCTGAAGTTTCCGTGGTTGCCGGGGCGACCAGCGTTAACTCCCCAAAGGGAGTCCGTGTGACACGAGCCCTTTCAGCACATGAGATGCATGAAGCCGTCATGAAAAAGCTGCCCAAGGCCACGGTTTTTATCGGTGCCGCAGCGGTGGCCGACTATCGGCCGGCGCAGCGGGCAGCCACGAAGCAAAAGAAAAGTCAGTCTTCACTCGTACTAACGCTCGAACGCACTCGTGACATCCTGGGTGACGTGGCCTCTGCAAGGACTAATGGTCTCCTGGTGATTGGCTTTGCAGCGGAAACCAACGACGTCTTATTCAACGCGCAGGAAAAGCTTCGTACGAAGAATCTTGATGCTATTGTTGCCAATGACGTAACCCGCATAGATGCTGGGTTCGACAGTACTGAAAACGCTATTACAATTCTGGTGCGCGACGGTCAAGGTCCGCTAGAACTTCCGTTAATGTCCAAGCTTGAGGCCGCACATCGGATTCTGGATGAGATCGTTCGGCTCCGCGCGAAGACCGAGACTTCCGCAGTCGCAGGACTTTAGGGGCGGCCCGCAGTGGGCACCCTGCACAGAGGTCTCTGTACCGTGACGAGGGTGCCCACGGAAGGCGGCCCTAAAGTGACTCAACGCTCGCACTTTACATTCTAGATAAACCCCGACTTGACGGTGAGTATACCGGTTCATTCTGGATCTTTAACTTTCCAGTAGGTAGGTATCCAGCCTCGTATGAGTACAGAACCCGCGACAGACGAATTGCGGTCGCTAATAAAAGAAACTGAAGAACAAGTGGCCTACTTCCTGGAATTAGGGGTGTCTGGGATGGAACTACAGACAGTTCCCCTCCCGACGCGTGAACAACCTCGCGCACAATCAGAACGCTTAATTGGGCAGACTTCGCCGGTACCAGCTACGACGGAGAGAGAATCCGTTTTCGCGCGATCAAGGGCCAGAGGTTTACCGGCAGAGGTAACCTCCGCAATACCCGGAACACCTCCGCTTCCCTCTTTGCCGCACGCCGATCTTTTTAGGGCTGTGCGCCCGCCCGTGAAAGAAATTTCCAGATCCGGTGAAAGTATGGAGCAAATCTGGGCCGACATCGGAGATTGCATTCGCTGTCCGCTCCATAAAGCGCGCACACACATTGTTCACACGGAAGGCAATCGCAAAGCGCGTCTGATGTTTGTCGGCGAGGCCCCAGGTGCTGACGAAGACATGCAGGCCCGTCCTTTTGTTGGGCGGGCTGGTCAGTTACTTACGAAGATCATTCAATCAATTGGGTTCAAGCGGGAAGAAGTCTTGATCGGTAACATCAATCGCTGCCGACCACCAGGCAATCGGCCGCCCACTCCGGATGAAGTGGCAATGTGCAAACCATTTTTGCTTCGAGAGATTGCCTCGGTCAGGCCGGAAGTCATAGTCGTATTGGGAAACACGGCCATGAAGAACCTGCTGGACGTGAAGGAAGGGATCACAAAACTGCGTGGTATATTCCAGGATTATCAGGGCATCAAGATCATGCCTACGTTTCATCCAGCTTATCTCTTGCGGGATCCGTCAAAGAAACGAGAAACCTGGGAAGACTTGAAGAAGGTTAGGAACTATCTCAATAGCACTGCAAAACGATGAATCTGAGCCGGGATTAACCCCTTCGCACTTTTGTAATTAGTGGTTTCGCGCTAACTTCTCCTCCGTGCCAAAAGACTCGGGAAGCTCTTCCCTAAGGGCAGCGCCTTTTCGCCCAAAGACAACGTCGGCAACCCCTCAGTACGCTGATGTGGCAGTTCCTCTCCACGTTTCCCAGTCTTTCGTCTATCGCCTTCCCGAATGGATGCGTGGAATCGCTCGTGTAGGGGCTCGTGTCATAGTTCCCCTAGGCAGGAGCCTCACGACGGGTTACATTGTCGATCTTCACGACAGCCTTCAAGCTGATACGAACCTGTCCGACGCGGGCGTAAAGGATGTGGCCCACCTTGTCGATGCGGAGCCGCTTGTCACTCCTGAAGTTCTTCAGATTACTAACTGGGTTTCTGATTACTATGCGGCCCCCTGGGGTGAAGTCATCAAAACCGCACTGCCGCCAGGCGTTAGCGCCAGCATCGAGCAATTTTTAAAGATCACCCCGCAAGGCCGTACTCACCTCGAAGTGCTCTCGGCAAAGCGATCATCCGGGAACCTGCCCCGCGCACTACAACTGATCGCGGAGGGAGGAGAGGTCAAATTAGGAGATCTCGCGAGGGAACTGGGCAACGTCCAGGCTTCAAAAGCGGTGCGGGCACTTCAAAGGGACGGCCTGATCGAGTCCGAACAACGGGCCGGTAGCCCGCTGGCAAGACCCAAACAGCAGCGAATTGTCCGTCTGTCTCGCCCTTACGAAGAGGTTGTCTGTGCTGCTGATACACGCAAAGCCACAAAAGCTCAACACCGTATTATCGAGACTCTCTCACACGGCGACACCATTCCTCTGAAAGAATTGCTGACCGCGGCAAGCGTTGGAATCTCGGCAGTCAAGAGACTTCAGGAAAAAGGTGTTGTTGAATTATCGCTGCAGACTATTCGTCGCGATCCGCTGGCAAAAGCCGTCCTTCCGCCTGTACAGCAGTACGAACTCACTGAGGCCCAAGCGAGTGTATTGGGCGAGATTGAACAGCCTCTGCGGCAAGGTGAATACGCCGCGTTTCTTCTGCACGGCGTCACCGGCAGCGGAAAGACCGAAGTGTACATGCGCGCGATGCGCATCTGCCTGCAACAGGGCCGGGCCGCGATGATGCTGGTACCAGAGATAGTGCTGACGCCGGTGTTCTCGCGTCGGCTGCGGGCTTACTTCGGCGATCAAGTGGCGATTTTTCATTCCTCGCTTTCGAAGGGCGAGCGCTTTGACGAGTGGACGAGGGTCAAGCATGGCGAGTCGCAGATTGTCATCGGGACTCGCTCCGCCGTGTTCGCTCCAATTTCCAAACTAGGGCTAGTGATTGTCGATGAGGAACACGAGTCAACATACCGCCAAGCAGACTCACCTCACTACCACGGCCGCGACACTGCGATTGTCCGCGCTCAAAAAGAGTCTGCCGTGGTGATTCTTGGATCCGCGACTCCATCGCTGGAGTCCTTCCATAACGCTCACACGGGCAAGTATCGGTGCCTGCGTTTACAAAGCCGCATCGCCAATCGCGCTATGGCTGAGGCGCGCATGATCGACATGCGTGAGGTTTTTGAACGGCACAAGCAGCCAAGAGTTTTTTCCGATGATTTACTGGAGGCAATTAACGACACGCATCGGCGCAAGGAGCAGGCCATTATCCTGCTCAACCGAAGAGGCTATTCAAGTTTTGTTCTCTGCCGCTCCTGTGGAGAAACGATCAAGTGTCCAAACTGCGACGTAACTCTTACCTATCATCGAAATGAACGAGTAATCCTCTGCCATTACTGCAATCATCGTGAGACCGCGCCCCATCGTTGTCCCTCATGCAAAGGAGAGTATATCTACTACATCGGGGAGGGAACCGAGAAGATTGAATCGATGCTGACGAAGCTCTTTCCTGCTCTGCGCATAAGTAGAATCGATCGCGACACTGCTTCGCGCCGCGGAGTCTTTGAGAAGGCGCTGCTGGATTTCAGCGACGGCAATCTCGACATGCTGATCGGCACGCAGATGCTGGCCAAGGGTCACGATTTCCCCAACGTAACCCTGGTTGGCGTCGTATCGGTCGATGCCGGTCTTGCCTTGCCTGACTTTCGTGCCGCCGAGCGAACATTTCAACTTATTACGCAAGTGGCCGGCCGCGCGGGACGAGGCGAGCGAGCCGGCAGGGTGCTAGTGCAGACGTATCACCCTAATCATTACGCTCTCCGACATGCTTGCGCACAGGACTATGACGGTTTTTACAAGGAAGAGATGCAACATCGCCAGAACCACTCTTATCCGCCATTTGTAGCACTCGCCTCCTTGCTGGTACATGATCCGGATCAGAGTCGCGTAAGGTCCCATGCTGTAGGATTGCGCAAGGAAATGGATGTGGCCAACAAAGACCGCACCTGCCGCATACTCGGTCCTGCTCCGGCGCCTCTTGCCAGGCTCAAAGGCGAGCATCGGATGCAGCTCCTGGTGAAGTCGCGCAGCAGACGCCAATTGCGTCAGGTTGTCGACCGAGCGTTAGTGACAGGCGCGAAACGCGGCCTCAACCTGCGCGGTGTAAACCTGGAAATCGATCCCGTTTCCCTAATGTGACGACGTGCGTCGCCCATGCTCATGCGATAAACTCCGCGCATGAAACTCTCCGAACTTGCAGCCAAAACGGGCGCTCGCGTCGAGGCAAGCTCGCTCGACATAGAAATTGAGGGCGCGGCTGGACTAGACGAAGCAAAGTCTGGGCAGGTCACGTTCCTGGCAAATCCGCGTTACACGCCGCGTCTCAAGACTACGCAAGCTTCGGCAATCTATGTGGGCGAGACGGTCGAATTGGGCCGCGATGATATCGTCGGTTTGCGTGCAAAAGACCCATATCTCGCATACACGCGCGCACTTCGCCTTTTTCATCCCGAACCTACAGTTGCACCTTCCCTTCATCCTTCAGCAGTCATTCATCCATCAGCGCTGGTTGCCGAAAACGTTTTCGTCGGCGCCTGTTCCGTAATTGGGCCAGGGACGGAGATCCAATCGGGCGTGCAGATTTACCCGAATGTTACGATCTATGACGGCGTTACGATTGGAAAAGATTCTGTGGTCCACTCCGGTGCCGTGATCCGCGAGCGTTCGCAGATTGGGGAAAGGGTGGTAATCCACAATAACGTGGTAGTTGGCTGCGACGGATTTGGATACGCCAAGGACGAGCAGCGACACTGGCTCAAGATTCCGCAGACCGGACGGGTAGTGGTTGAAGACGACGTCGAAATTGGCGCGGGAACAACAATCGATCGCGCGTCGGTGGGCGAATCACGGATTGGCCGGGGAACGAAGATAGACAATCTGGTCCAGATCGGTCACTCCTGCACCGTGGGTGAGGATACCCTGCTTTGCGCTCAAGTTGGGTTGGCCGGAAGCTCGCGCATTGGCAATCGCGTGGTGCTCGCCGGTCAGGCCGGAGTCGCAGGCCACTTAACAATCGGTGACGATGCGGTTCTCACAGCCAAGAGCGCAACCAGTCACGACGTGCCGTCGGGCAAAGTTATCTCTGGAATTCCAGCCTTCGATAACAGGGATTGGCTGCGCTCGACAGCGGCTTTTCGCCGGCTTGGTGAGATGCAACGGACCCTGAGAGAACTTCAGCAGAGACTACGCGAATTGGAAGGCGACACCTCAGGCAAGTCTTTTTCTGAACCTTCGGATTCTTTATGAGAGACGCTTCCCGTCCTTCTCGAACCCCGAAAGCTAGTGTAGTGTCTGTCCTTGTTTCGTGGGGCTTCGTGTGATGTCGTGGATCGAATCTTTGCCCACTCCGAAGGCTGCCCAGGAAGTCACACGAAACTCGAGCGTCGATGAACAATGGTCAGAGAAAAGGCATTCTCATTTCAATTCGATAACATCGATTCCGCAGGCCCTTTTCCCAGCTATTCCTCAATCCTCATCTTTGCATTGATTATCGGCGTCTTCATTGGGGCCAGGCTTTGGGGATTAACCGCCTCTTGTCTCTGGTTCGACGAAGTCTTCAGCGTACATGCTGCCCGTCACGAATGGAGTCGCCTGCTGCACTTCGTGGCAGCAGACATCATTCATCCGCCGCTCTTCTATATTCTGCTTAAAGTTTGGATCAACATCGGCGGTGAGTCGTTGTTTTGGTTGCGTCTCTTTCCGGTGCTCACCAGTCTCGGGGTCATAATCCCTTTCTGGATGTTCTGCCGGGAACTTCAACTGGGATCGACTGAGCTCAGGCTGTCCCTCTTGTTGATGGCCGTGAATGGTTACATGATCAAGTATGCGCAGGAAGTGCGCATGTACTCTCTGCTGCTTTTCTTAACTGTCTGCTCTCTCTGGCTGTTCATCCGATTCTTTAATGCAACTCAAGCCCGAAAGCAATTGCTGGCGTTGTCTGCTCTTAACTTACTACTTGTCTACACCCACTATTATGGGTGGTTAGTGATCGCTGCTGAGGCGGCCTTTCTGGTTTTATGGGACCGCGCCAAAATACCGGACTTTCTTATCGCGGCTGCGATGCTCCTTCTGTGCTTTAGCCCGTGGATTTATGCGGTAACTTTGGCGGGCGAGCAGGGCAATGGCTTAGCACAAAACATTGGCTGGGTGGCGCGCCCTCGACTGGCTGATGTCGTTCAGTTCTTCGCACTGCTGAACGCGCCGTTCTATTTTCGCCAGAGTTCAAATCAGGTGGTTTACGTTCGCTGGGCACTTCTCGCCAGCTTCGTGATATTTGGCTTGCCGCTGGGAGCTTTTTCATGGCGACTTATTAGACAAAGACATCAGCAGCGAGAATGGAGCCTCAGCGCACCGAAATGCTTGATCCTCTTTTTCGTTTTACCCTTAGCTCTGGCACTTCTTGCCAGCTGGGTATTGCCGCATTCCATCTGGGGCACGCGTCACCTCATTATTGTGACCGTTCCTTACCTGCTGCTGGCGGCGGTCGCACTCAATCGATTGCGCCCGCAATGGCTACGGATCTTCGTTTTGATAACGTTGAGTTGCTGGTTGTTCTTAGCTGGGACTGGGCTGTTGCTCCGGCGTGGGGACACTTACATATGGTGTGCGTGGGGTCAGTTGAGCCAGCAGATAATTCAGCGTCAGCTTGTCCCGGCGAAAATCATAAACGTTTATACGTTCGAAGAACTAGTGGCGTATCATCTATGGTTTGCTTCCGAAGAATCCGCTGGCGGAAAACTCAAAGTCGGATTGATAAAGGGTGTTCCCGGACTCCAGGAAGATCCAGCTTACTTTCTACCTCGAGCGTTTTCTGACATAAGAGCGCTGGAACTTTCCGCTCTGAACGAAAGACACTTCTGGATCGCATTTCGCGATACAAAGTTCTCTGAGCACGGTCCGCCCCTCCGGACTTTGAAAGATCGCGGCTACGAAATACTGGAGGTTCTAGAAGTTGAAGCCGGAGGACAGCGAGCATTTCTCGTGGAGCTGGAACACCAATGAGGGTTTAAAGGAATGCGCGCTGGCCCAGTTTCACGAATTGCCCCATGAAGGTTGGTAGACCCACCTTACTACGGAACCGCGAGCGGTAGCGACCGGATCCTGGACTCAACCCGCGTTTTTAGATTAGATTTTCGCGTCATAAGAACATGAGCAGTGTTGAGTGTAAGTCCCGGTCGCTACCGCTCGCGGTTCCGTATTGGCGTGACACGTCGACGTGGGGTCAAAACTACATCAGTACCGAGTAATGCAGTCGGCGCTTCTTTTAGATCAAAAATCCTACGTAATCGCGCCACCGTCCACAATTACAACTTCGCCATTCATAAAACTGTTGCGATCGCTAACCATAAACGCCGCATATTCAGCGAGCTCTTCCGGACGGCCAAGTCGACCGGCTGAGGCCCAGAAGGCGTGCATTTGGAGCAGGCGCTCAGGAAGCGCAGAAGCCAGATCGGTGTCAAAGATACCGGCGGCAATGGCGTTTACTTTGACGCCGAATGTCCCGGCCTCGCGTGACAGGCATTTAGTGAAACCGACCATTGCGGCTTTAGAGGTTGCGTAGTGAACTGCAGTCGGGAGCGCCCGCAGCGCTCCGATGGAGGTGATGTTGAGGATGTGTCCCGTCCGCTGGCGGATCATCTGTTTGTAAAATGGTTTTGTGACGGCAAATAGACTGCCGACGTTCGTGTCGATCACTTCATCCCAGGCACGATCGGTCGTCGTAGCGAAATTGTCGGCTCGATTGATCGCTGCGTTATTAACCAGGATATCAATTCCCCCCCATTTGTCGACAATCTCTCTGGCGAGGCGCTTGAGACCCAGACGATCAGTAACTGACACTTTAAAGCTAAGGGCCCGCTTGCTGTGATTCTCTATCTTCTGGCGTGTCTCTCCGGCAAGATCGTCGCGCGTTCCATAGTTAAAGGCCACATCAGCGCCCTCGCGCGCAAAGATCTCACAGATTGCCGCGCCAATTCCTCGCGTTCCTCCGGTTATGAACGCACGTTTTCCTTCCAGCAGCAGACTCACTAGCTATCTATCTCCTAAAAAGCCCGCTTCGACGAGCGCAAGCGGGCCAGACTTCATAGCTTCATAGGTTGGTGGAATTAAAGCTCCAAAAGTTCCAACAGTCAACGAGCTTGGCGGTCAAGCGACCTCGGTGAGTATCGCGTCTTCGGGACTGCCGACCGACGCTGGAATTAGAGCCACAATCTCTTCGACGATGTGCCGGGTGGCATTCGGAATGGCAATCCCGACGGTTGCGGCACGCAACGCGGAATAGTGGGCCGTGTCTTCGACCATACGCCTGATCACCGGCACAACATCAGTTGCCCGCTTTAGCAGCACTCCGGCGCCGCGTTTCACAATCAAACTTGCCGCACCAGCCTCCTGGGGCATCGGCCGTGTGGTCGCATCGGCAATTATCGGCAGGCGGCAGGCGAATGCCTCAAACGTGGTCAGGCCGCCAAGTTTGGAAATCATCACATTGGCCGCGCTCATCAATTGTTCGACTTGGTCCGAATATCCGATCACCTTGACGGGAAACGATGCACTGGCCGCGAGTGACTCAGCCTCTAACTTCAGCTCTTCATTGCGGCCCGCAAGAAAAATTGCCTGGATATCCAACTTTCCTCTGACGAACTCACGGAAAATCTGGGGCACATTGCCCCCGCCTTCCCAACCGGCGTTGACGAACACCGTAAACTTTTCTGGATCCAAATCGAGAGCACGACGTGCTGCTCGGGCCGCAGCTTCGCCCGGATATGAAAACTTAGAATGCACGGGCATACCCGAGATCTTAATCCGTTCCGGGGAAATCCCATAGTCAATTAACTGTTGTCTTGCTCCATCCGTAGCCACCAGATAGAGCGTCACATCGTCGCACGCCCAGCCTCTCCAGAACCCATAGTACGGATCGGTAACAACCGACACCAGCGGAACACGGTCAGCGAGTTTCAGCTCTTTCAAAACCCGAGCCAAGATGTGTTGCGTCAACGGATGAACGCTAACCACTACATGCGGGCACCAGCGTTCGAAGAGCTCGACGACGTAACCTACGCAACGTTTGTGAAAAAACTGACGCGTCTCGGGACGAAACCGGTTTACGAACCAGTAGAGATATTTCATCCAATGTTGTTTGTTGCGGAGCAACCAGTTATATGATCGCACCAGTTTCTGGGTAACCGCGTGAGACTCCTCGACCGCCCGGACCACGCGCACTGCATAAGACTCGCCCTCGAAGAACTTGTGCACTCCAGCCACAATGGCTGCCGCGGCCGAACGGTGGCCACCGCCAGTATCGGATGAGATGATCAAGATCTTAGGGACGCGGTTCCGCAACATTTCAGTTTTGTACCTGGTTCTTCTAGCTTTGTACTGTGATGCGCTTACGATTTGTGACCCGACGAGTCCTGGTTCGGGAGGAATCAAATTGGCAATTGGCAATTGGCAATCAAGAATCCCTTTAGGCTCTCACCGTCAGCCCGTCGACCTCAGTTCCAGCGGCATCCATTTCTTTCCGGGCCTTCTTCATTTCACGCTCCAGCTTCTTAATCTGGATCAGGTGCCCGGGATTAAACGGCAGCGATGGGTAATAGCTGTTCGACTCGTGTGTGCAAAAGCAGCCATCAGCAGCTTTCTTGCGACGCTCTTTCATCGCCGGGGACAGCCAGAGCTTCTCGAAATCCCAGTTGAAGTCTCGTAAGTTACCGATGGGCGCGAGGTTCTCGCAAGAAGAGACGGTACCCTCGTCGTAAATGACTCCGCCGGCAGTTCCAGCGTAACAGGTCATCTGTGCTTGTTGCGTCTCTTGCGTCTTCGCGATCAGCCCGTGCATATAAATATCGATTGCCGCTTTGAAGAATCCGGCCTTGCCGCCGTAATTGTTCTTAATTGCGGCGTGGCGCGAATCGTCATCAATTATCCCCGCCAGCTTCGCGTATTGCGAATGATCGATATCGAGCTCAAGCGGATCGGCTGAAGGTGGACGGATATAATTGAAGTTGACTTTGTCAGGCTTCAATTCGTACTTCAGGAAGTCGTACCACTCGAATATTGTGTCCTGGTTCGAGTTCATGAAGCAGGTGCACGTCTGCACGTCGAGTCGCGAGTACTCCTTCTTAATTGTCTGCAGCTGACGGGCGGTGTCGACGGCAATATCCCAGGAACCGGGTTTCTGCCGGATCTTCTCGTGTTGATCCTTTAATCCATCAATGCCCAGCGCGACGGTAACATTTAGATTCGGGCATTCCTCCAGGACGCGAGTCACGTCAGGAATGATGCGCTTTTGAATCTGACCGTTTGACATGATGTAGATCGATTCGAGCTTGTTGTTTGTATAAAAAGCGCGCGCGATCTCCGGCAAGTCCTTCCGCGTGAAAGGCTCACCCCCGGCGAGAATCAACACGCCGAGATTTCCTCCAAGAGTTTCGGAGATTCTTTCTATCTCATGGGTCTTCATCTGCAATTTCTTCCGCGGACGGTCGTCCAGCTCGTCCGTGAAGAAGCAGTGCGTACAGCGCATGTCGCATACCGAGGTCACCAGAATGTTGAGCAGAACGGGCGCGAAAGGCTGCCCTACGGCCAGTTTTGCGTAACGCTTAAGTAGTTCTTTTGTTGTGAAATCCATTATTGCCTCAATTCCGACGCCATCTCTATTTCTCCCTCGCACCTCGCTTACCACGAGGGGAATCATATTTAACTGATACGGTATTGTGCCTTCGAAGTCAACGCAATCCGCAATTAGGAAACTCAACACCCACAAATACCAAACGCCTTCAAAACCTGCGACTTAGTGCCTTTCTTTACCACGAACGTGGCGTCATATTCAGTCGATTCGCAGTGTTCGTCGTCTCGTTTGCAAACTTTGGATGCAATGTAGGTCGCATCTACCAAGGTGTCGCCAGCGACGTACCTTCTGGTCGACTTGCTGCCTACCCGCTCTCCACGCTTCACCTCCCTTGTCCTTGCCAGGCTTAGCTTCACATCACGCCCCTCAATATTCATCCAAGCCGAAAGTTCGTCGTCTTCCTCGGCTGATGAGAAGAATAAATACCGCTCGGCATTTCGCGGTGTACCTCGAAATTTGAAGTAACAGCCGCACCCATCGGCAACGGTATTGTTCTTCAAATTCGCCACCAGGACCCGCTTAGATGCGCTCTGCGCACAAACGGTGCCCGGGACGACAATTGTCAGGAGCACACACTTCGTAAAAAATCTCATAAAAGAGTCCTTGAAGCCAAAGGGAGGGCTCAAGGCGCGCTAACTTTAGTTTGGAAAGGGGGAAACGAGGCGCGGACCGGCTCGAGACTCACGGCAACCTAGGTTTGAATTCACAGTGCCAAGCTCCGGGATCTTGCAGCTTGAGCGGGGCCAGCTGCGCTTTGCCGCCTTTTTCACCTGCGAATTAACTAAAGACCCTTTGGAGTTTCATACAGTCTCTACGTTCCCTGCTACTACAGACGCCGCCCTAATCAAGACGCACCAATGCGTTCACCGCGGTTTTGAACACCCAACGCGCGCATGCGGCGGTAGAGATGGCTTCGATCTACGCCCATCAGTTCTGCCGCGCGCGATACGTTTCCTTCCGCCTCTTCCAGCTTCCGCTGAATGAACTCACGGTGGTAAGCGTCGGTCGCCTCCTTGAACGAAGGAAACCTGAAAGAAGGCACGGGGGCGTCCTCTTTCCCGCGCGCGGGCAAATCACTCGCCACCACTCTTACTCCCGGATGCATGATCACAACCCGCTCAATGGTATTTTTCAGCTCGCGAACATTCCCCGGCCATGAGTAGTTCTGCAGCTCTTCGATCGCTTCCGGTGAAAACTGTTTCGGCGTCTTACCATAGGGGACTGAAAAGCTTTCGTTGAAGTGGTGTATCAGCAAGGGAATGTCTTCAGGGCGCTCGCGCAAGGGCGGCAACTCAAAAGGAATAACGTTGAGACGGTAAAAAAGATCCGGCCTGAATTTTCCCTGTTCCATTTCCAGGTCCAGGCGCTTATTGGTCGCGGCGATCACCCGCACGTCGACGTCGATCGCCGTTCCGCTACCGACGGGCTCGAAGCGTTGTTCCTCAAGCACCCTCAAGACCTTCGCCTGCACCTTCGCGCTCATGTCTCCAATTTCGTCAAGAAACAGAGTCGCGCGGTCAGCCAACTCAAACTTGCCTTTCTTGGCGGCAGTTGCACCTGTAAACGCCCCCTTCACATGTCCAAAGAGCTCGGACTCGATCAACTCCTCCGGTATCGCGGCCGAGTTGACCTCCACGAATGGGGCCCCGACTCGTCGCGATTGGACATGAATTGCCCGCGCCACCAACTCTTTCCCGGTGCCCGACTCACCGTAAATCAAAACACGACCATCTGTCGGAGCAACCACCGAAATCTGATTGCGAAGCGCGCGCATGGTTACGGAGTCGCCCACCATCCGGCAATCTTTCGCCAACTCGGCGGCCATTTCGGCATTTATCAATTCGAGCTGTCGCTGGCGCAAAGCATTGCGCACGGTGAGCACCGTTTTTTCTATTGAGAGAGGCTTCTCGATGAAGTCGAACGCGCCGAGCTTGGTGGCGCGCACGGCCGTCTCTACATTGCCATGCCCGGAAATAATTACGACGGCGGAGTCGGAGCCGCCCGCGCGCAACTGCTTCAGAGTTTCGAGCCCATCGATGCCTGGTAGCCACACATCCAGCAGGATGCAGTCATAGGTCCGCCGCTCCAGGGCTTTCAGGCACTCCTCCCCACTCGAAACCGCGTCGGTGACGAATCCCTCGTCGCCCATAACGCCTCGCAACGTGTCGCGAATGCCGCGCTCGTCATCAACGATAAGAATTGATTCAGACATGGAAATAAAAGAGGCAGGAGCAGACGGCAGGGGGCATGTTTTTCTTCGTTTCTTTAAACGTAGATTCGGGAAACGTTTTCTTCGTCCCTAGCGTCCTTAATAATGTCCTACTCCTGCCGTCCGCCCACTGCTACTATCCTGGCAATTCGATCACAAATCGTGCCCCGCGCGGGTGATTTGCTTCGGCGCGAATTCTGCCGCGGTGCTCTAGGACGATTCGCTGCACGATTGCCAAACCCAGGCCGGTTCCAGTGCCGCGCGTCGAAAAATAAGGTTGGAAGAGTCTCTTAAAGTCCCCGGACCGGATCCCGTGTCCCGTGTCGATAACTTCCGCAATCAGCAGGCTGCGCGCGGCGTCATTCGTCGTGGTGATTGTGATCTTTCGCTCGCCTTCCATCTCTGACAGGGCTCCGAGCGCATTGTCAACCAGGTTCACGAATACTCGTCGCAACTGTTCCGTGTCCAACATCGCCGACGGCATCGTCGGATCCAGTTTCGTCTCGATCTGTACACCATCAAGGCGATCTTCGTACAAGGCGACAGCGTGACCAACCACTTCATTCAAGTCCGCGGGTTCCAGGCGAGCCAGCGGCAGACGTGCGAAGCGGGAAAATTCGTCTACCATAGCCTTCAGGCCGGAAACTTCTCGCACGATCGTTTCCGTGCATTCGTCGATCACCGCGGAGATACTGTGCTCATCCACCGTTGGTTCCCGTTTTCCGTTTGAGCCGTTCTGATTGCTTTTGGCGCCAACACGCCCGTAACTTCTGGCGATGCGCTCCGCTGACAATTGAATCGGAGTCAATGGGTTTTTGATTTCATGGGCCATTCGCCTTGCGACTTCACTCCAGGCCGCGGCCCTTTGGGCTGCCAAAAGCTCAGACAAATCCTCGATTACCAGCACCACTCCCCGCCCCTCTCGCGGAACGCTCCGTAAGGCTGTGGCTGCCAGGGCGACGGGAAGAGGTCCAGTCTCTTTTGCAAGACATCCAGTCAGCTGCGTCTGTTCCGTAGCCTGTCCCGTACGACGCGCGCGTCGCAGCAGCCGATCCAAAACAACTGCATCCTCGGCGCCTACCAATTGTCCAAGTTTGTTCTGACCGCTAGGAACGGCACTCAAACGGAGCATCCGGGCAGCAGCGGCATTGAGAGTCGTTACCCGATCATTGCCGTCTAGGGAAACCACTCCTGTCGAGAGCGATTCGAGAACCGTCTCAATGTAGGTTCGCCGCTCCTCAAGCGCCAGGTTCTTCTCTCGAAGCTCGTCGGAACCAGCCTCGATACGGCGACGATTCTCTTCAAGCTGTCCCGTCATCTGATTGAAAGAATGAGCAAGCAAAGCGAGTTCGTCCTCGGCGCCTACACTCACCCGATGTGAGAGATTACCCTTGGCAATTTCCTTGGAGGCTTCTGCCAGAGCCTTGATTGGCGTAGCAATTCCGCGCGCTAGGTAGATAGCCACCCAGCTCGACACAAATAGGAGCATAAGGGTCATCAGGCCCAGCGTGGAGAGCCCGAGTAAACGGACTTTCCGCTGTCTCTTTACGAGCTGTTGGTACTCGCTTTCCGAACCGGAGATAGTGTCGCTCAGCGTGGTATCAACTCTCCTGGTGGTTGCCAGGATCAGTTTTTGACCGTCAGATAACGGTACGGTGATGACGTCAAACCCCAGGCCATCCACTAGAATCTGTCCCACATCTCCTTTTGACTGACGCGCACGGTAAAGCAGTGTCTCTAACTCCGGCTTTTCATCGGACTGACTAACCCGGCTTTGCGCGACGCTCTTTCCATGGGAATCGACAATCTCAGCCGCCGAAAGCTGCCCCCCGTTGACCATCTGATTGAGAGTCTCCTGCCGCTCTTCATCAGATTGCTTGTTCAAGACAACTCCCAGCAATGCCGCGGTCTCGCTGAAGCTGCGGTACTGGGCGTCGACGGCTTCCCGTTGGACCTCGCGAGCTTCCTTCACAACGTCCTCACGCAACCCCCCGAACCACTTTTCCAGCGAGCGGTTCAAGAAAAGATATGAGAAAACCGCCATCGCGATGATCGGTAGGAAGCTGATGGCAATGAAGTAGATCAGAAGACGGGTCTTTATCTTTGAGCCGAGCTGCAGCTCTCGTCGCTCTCGGCGCAATTTTAGGAAGTTGCGGGCAAAAATAAAAGAGAAGACAACGAACGCTACGAAGTTAAGCGTGGATAGTGCATAAAGGACGAGTGTGTCTGACGCAGTGTCGGGCGGGACCACCGTCCACAGCCACAACTGTTGCGAAATGATAACTGACAGCAGGAGGAGCACGGTGGCGCCGAGCATCCACAACAAGATTCGCCGGCGGGCCAGTTTTTGCTTTTCAGCATCCAGATTTGAGGGTAGATCATTCATGTAATGCTACCGAAGTTTAACATACTGCGAGATATCCACGGACCGACGTAAGGGACCACGAAACAAAGAATTAACACCAAGAGTTCTTAGTGTCATTTCGTGATGAATTAGTGGATCGTGTTTGGCGCCATCGTCTAGAATGAGACTTCGAGTTTGATTCCCGTGTCGAGCTATCTTAGATGGAACTCAAATCAGTCTTCATCAATGGCGCAGGTCGTCTGCGCAGCGGCTGGCGGCTGGCGGTATTTGTGCTGGTCTATATTATCTTCCTCTTCCTACTCACGAGCGCGGTGCGAGTGGTGTACGCTACATTGATCTATTTCGCCCCGGTGGTCAGGTCTGGGTTCTATGTTCAGGAGGTGGTGTACCGATTAATAATCCTCACTTCAAGCTTGGGAGCGGGTTGCGTTTGCGCTCGCATCCTTGAAGGCCTCCACTGGCCTTCTCTCGGACTCTCGCTTCATGTCGGCTGGTTTCGTCATCTCCTGGTTGGTTCAGCTATCGGAATTGCTTCTATCGCTTTGGCGGCGGCCATTGCGACCGCAGGCGGCGGACTGCGTTTCACATTAACAACGGCCGGCATTTTCCCCCAAATTGCGAAAACTTTAGTCCTTTCAGGAGTGCTTTTCATTGTCGCCGCGTTGGCCGAGGAAGCGCTGTTCAGAGGTTACCCTCTGCAAACTTTAACACGAGCCCGGCTCGCGGTCTTGGGAATCTTGCTTACCTCTGTACCTTTCGCAGCAGTTCATCTGCAAAATCCAAACGTGGCCCAGGGCTTCACTTTTGTGAACACCGCCCTCGCGGGAGTTTGGCTTGCGACAGCTTATCTGCGTACCAGGAGCTTGTGGTTGCCTCTCGGCGTTCACTGGGCTTGGAACTGGGCACTTGGATCGCTTTTTGGTCTGCCGGTAAGCGGCATAACCCGAATCGCGCCGCACCCAGTTCTCCAGGGCACCGACCTTGGCCCGGCGTGGTTGACGGGAGGTAGTTACGGAATCGAAGGCGGACTCGCCTGCACTATCACACTGGTGATCTCTACTGTTTTCATCTGGCAGATGCGACTGGTGTCAGCTACAGACGAGTTGAAAAGGTTGAGTTCGCAAGAGAATCCGAAGCATGGACAAGCAGAACGTCCGCTCGTGATAACCGAGAATGTTCACTTGCATGCCGGGCAGCAGCACGACTGTTAAGAACGGATTAGGCGGGCGGAGCAAAGCACTCCTTGAAAGGAAGTTTGAGGCGCCCGAAACTGCCACTATTACCGCTCTTCGATTGGCACGTAAACGGAGTCTCGCTGGCCGATGTATTCCGCTCGCGGGCGGATGAGTTTGTTGTCGGCGTATTGTTCGAGGATGTGGCCCGTCCAGCCTGAGATCCGGCTAACCGCAAATATCGGGGTGTAAAGCTCCAGCGGGATACCCATCATGTAGTAGGTCGAGGCCGAGAAGAAGTCGACGTTGGGATAGAGTCCCTTTTCCCGCATTATCACTTCTTCTACCTTGCGAGACATGTCATACCACTTCATCTCCCCTGACCGCTCGCCCATCTCCTTCGAAAACGCCCGCAAATGCGTGGCGCGCGGATCTTCCGTACGATAAACCGCATGACCGAAACCCATAACCTTTTTTTTCTCTGCCAGTGCTTTCTTGATGTAGCTCTCCACGTTATCAACTTCGCCTATTTCCAACAGCATCTTCATGACGTTCGTGTTGGCCCCGCCGTGCAACGGACCTGACAGGGCTCCGATTGCCGCAGTAACCGACGCGTACATATCCGCCAGAGTGCCGGCAACCACCCGGGCGGCGAAGGTTGAAGCATTTAATTCGTGATCGGCGTGAAGAATGAGCGAAATATCAAACATGTGGGCGTCATGTTCGGAAGGCTTCTCGCCTTTGAGCATGTAGAGAAAGTTGGCTGGAATATTGAGGCTCAGATCAGGATCAACAGGCTCCAATCCCTTGCGAATCCTTTCGGCGGCGGCGACAAGAGTGGGAAACTGAGCGGTCAGTCTGATTGCCGTCTTAACGGCCGCTTCTCGCGAGATATCTCGCGCATTTGAATCGTAAAACTCGAGGGCAGAAGCATTCGTTCTCAGCACGTCGATCGGGTCGGCCGCGCGCGGGAAACGTTTCATCAGACCGATGATCTCTTGCGGAATTGCATAAGACGCGGCGAGTGAGCGTTTCAACTCATCGAGGTCCGCACGTTTAGGAAGGGTCTTGTTCCAGAGCAGAAATACAACTTCTTCAAAAGTTGAATTCGCTGCCAAATCATGAATGTCGTATCCCTGATAGATCAGCTGGCCCTTATCGCCGATGACGTCGGAGACTGAGGAGGTTGCGGCCGCAACTCCTCTAAGTCCAGCAGCAGAAGTAGCGGGTGCGTTTGCTTTTTCGGACATAAGGCTCTGTTAAAGGTGAAGCGAAGATAACAAACAGACGGACCAGAGACAAGCGACGCGCCCAAACGGGCATCTTATTTCGACCAACCTAAGCGTTCCAGGAAATCACGCGGACCGTCACGAAACTTCGTTAATGTCGTGTCAGTTCGTGGATCGGGTCTTCTCAGACGTCAAGCATCCGCAGAACTACCGCCTGACCTCGCTTCGCTTTTAAGATTTTAGCGGCGGATTTGTCCTTCGCCGCAAGCTCAAGAAAACCGGCGCTGCCCCAGATACCGAAGACTTCTGCGTCTCGTCCACCCGGCTCCGAAAAAAAGTTCCGAAATGACTTTACTCGTGCTCCCTTGGTGACCAGGAAAGCTCCATGAGCGATCATTTTCACAGTCAGCTCGCGTGGTGTGAGATTCGTTATGCAATTACCAAACCGGTCGATGTGGATTATCCTACCTTTTACGGTACCGTTCTTCGACTTCTCGGGCATAAGTGGCGCGAGCAGCACGGGATTCGTAATCTGCTTTCCGAATTCTGATGGATCAATACCGGTGGAAAGCGCGGCAGCCACGGGAGCAAAGACGTCTCGGCCGTGAAAAGTCGAACATACCGGAGTGCGAAAATACTCCTTCTTCGTAAGTTCGAAAACCCTGGCGTGTGGTTCACATTCACAGACGTAGCTGAAGATCCCGTTATCCGGCCCGACAAAAAACTGCCCGCTAGTCTCCACAAGAATTGCTCGACGGGCTGCACCTACGCCTGGATCGACGACTGCCACGTGAATAGTTCCAGAGGGAAATGAGGAATGGGCAGCAAGCAAAGTAAATGCTGCGGCTTCGATGTCTTGCGCTGGTATTTCGTGAGTAATGTCTACCACGCGCGTATCAGGGCTGATTGAATGAATCACCCCCTTCATCGCGCTGACGAAGTAATCAGTAGTGCCGAAGTCGGTCAGGAGAGTAATAAGAGAGTGGCGGGTCCCGCGAGATTGGGAGATGGCGAGACGCTGATAAGGAGGGACGGGAAGATTGGGAGACGAGGGGAGGGTAAATCTTGGCTTAAGGGGGCTCGTTTCTCGCCGACTACCCTTCTTCCGGGCTCCCCGTCTTTCGCCCTCTCGCTTCACTGAATCCGAGTCTCAGCAGATGTTCGAATTTTGAGTTGTTGTCCACGGTCGAGACGAATGTCCTGACCGCGCTTGGTTAGAACTCTGCCCGTCCCCGCGGCGCCGCCAACGGCCGCACCTATTGCTGCCCCTTTTCCACCCCCAACAATCGCGCCAATTATCGCGCCGATTCCAGTCGCGGCTCCGACCTTTGAGACATCATCTTTAGTGGAATCTCTGCCTCTGACACCACCCTCCGGATCCACGCCACCGACGTCCCTGTTTCCCATGTCGACGACTTCAACAACTTCAGCGCTAAAACCGGTACCCCGATTGTCAGGCATTCGTATCTGATCAAAAGCGAGTTGCAGCTCGGCAACACCCTTAACTTTGCCAGGTCGCTTCACTCGCGTGACCCGACCGTCGATGATTGCTCCCTCATACTCGCCCGGTGCCCTTACACGCGCCTGAAAGCGATCGCCACGCTGGCTGCTGTCGGTTGATAAACTGGTATCCATTTCAATCGTCAATACAGCGCCGCTGGGAATCATAACCGGACCGCTTATCGTGGGCCGCGAACTCGAACTAGAAGATGTGTCCGCAGGGTTATCATCGGGCTGGATGGTGCTCTGGGCGGTTGTCTGATGATTACCGCGACGTGTTAGTCCTGAAGGAATTGACGAATTGAATGGCTGGTGTTCGTAACCAGCTGCGTAACCGGCCTCAAAACCTTGCTGATATCCGTCCCGATAGATCTCTAACGTGCCCCACGCCTCGTTGTAAGAACGGTCAGCCCGCTGGTATTCAGCTTTGTTCTGAAAGTCGCGAGGAGCCTGATCCGCTACGTCCCGGAAACCTGCGTTGTAGCCATCCGAATAACCGGTGCGATAGCCGCGCTCGAGAGCAGTCGATTGGCTCTGTGCCACTGCATTCGCCGCACTGTTTGAAATTAAGCAAAACCAGGAAGTCAGTGCCAAGCTAAGTAAAGTCACCAGAGGAATTCTCAGATGTTTCATTAGTTTTCCTTCCAGAGAGTATGCGGCCTTGAGGGCCATATCAGCCTGGGAGAGCCAACCATCGTGCGAGGTGATGCTAACACCGCGGCAAGCCTGTAACAACTGAAACCTTTTCCGGGGCGGTTGACCGAGTATGGCTGGAGCCATAAACTCCTTGCATCTTTGTTCCTTCGTCAGGGAACTTGCCCTCAGATGCTTGTTTATAAGTTACTGGTTGGCAAGTACCGTAAATTCAATGTCTCCTAACCGCCGAGTCTATCTAGACCATAGCGCCACGACCCCGGCTGACCCTCGGGTCGTTGAGGCGATGATGCCCTACCTGACTGAGCGGTTCGGTAACCCTTCCAGTGTGCACTTCTTTGGTCAGGACGCCCGGGGTGCTGTTGATAGCGCCCGGCGCCAGATCGCTGGATTGATCGGAGCGAGATCCAACGAGATTGTTTTTGTTTCGGGCGGAACGGAGGCTAACAACCTGGCAATCCGGGGACTTTGTGAAGCTGTCGAACCACAGGGACGCCATATCATTACCTCCTCGATTGAGCACTCCTCCGTTCGCGGCATCTGCGAGGCGTTAGAGAAGCGGGGCTGGAAAATCACCCGTCTTCCCGCTTATGAAGACGGCATTGTAAGAGTGGAAGATGTTCGTTCAGCGCTTAGACCAGACTCGGTACTAATCTCGGTGATGCTCGCGAATAATGAGATTGGGACCATTCAACCGATCCAGGAAATTGGCGCAATCGTACGCCAGGAACGTACACGGGGACGCAAGCATCTTTGGTTGCATACCGACGCCGTCCAGGCAGCCGGCCGAATACCGATAGAAGTTGAGCAACTCGGATGTGATTTCCTCTCTCTTTCAGCTCACAAACTCTATGCGCCCAAAGGGGCCGGCGCGCTCTACGTCAGACGTGGAGTCCGAGTCTTGAGCCAGAATGTGGGTGGACATCAAGAGCGCGAAAGAAGAGCCGGAACAGAGGCTGTACCTGGAATTGTTGCGTTCGGAGCCGCCGCCAGGATCGCGCGCGATGAGTTGGACCAGCGCAATGACAACGCCAAAGAGCTTCGCGAGAAGTTTGAAGCAGCAGTTGCCGAACGCGTATCCGATGTCGTTTTTAACGGACACCGCGAGCGCAGGCTGTCGCATATTTCAAATATCTCTTTTCGTTTTATCGAAGGCCAAAGTCTTCTGATCAGCCTGGACCTCGAGGGAATCGCTGTCTCGACTGGATCCGCGTGCTCCTCCGGCACACTTGAGCCTTCGCCCGTGATTCGCGCGCTCGGCCGTAACGATGAACTCGCACGTGGCTCGATTCGTTTCAGTTTCGGTAAGGACAATGCCGTGGCCGACGTTGACTACGTAGTCGAAGTTTTGTCGCGGGTTTCGGAAAAGCTGCGGAGAATGTCGCCGCTCACTCAGGAAGCGATGGCCAGTCGACGCGTTCCGCAGACAGTCGGACGAGATTAGGTCACATGCCCTTTCGTATGGTTCAGTCTCTTCTGCTGGTTTCTCTATCGGTCAACGCCGGCCCTCAATATCCGTCAAATCTGAAATTAGACTGCTATCAACCAGTGGCAGAACAACGTTCGCTCTTCCGCAAGGCTGAAAAGAACAGATACACTCTCCGCCGGGTGGAATTTTACGGCAATCAGCACACGAGTGACCCTATGTTGCGGCGCAGGCTTGCTCTCAATGAGGGCAATTTCTTTACTCGGGCGAGCTTAATGAGATCCCTTAAGCGCTTGAGCGGACTTATGGTGATCAAACCGGTTCGGTTGTCGGATGTTAAGATTCGCCTGGATCATGGCGAGAAGCTTGTTGATGCGGTGATTTGTCTCGAAGAACGTCGTCGCTAGTTCTAAACTCTCACCTTGCCTTACTCTCAAGCATTTAAGGACCACCTAACTAACCCGCGCAACGCGGGCGAACTCGCGAACGCAAATGCGGTCGCAGAAGAATCGAATCCTGTCTGCGGAGACCGGATGCGTCTCTCGCTGCGTGTCAGTCAGGGCCGGAT
>JACCSP010000179.1 GCA_013812905.1 Pyrinomonadaceae bacterium | reverse complement strand
TTAAGTGATCGTCGTGTTCGAAAAGAAAACTGCTCTTGCGCGTCTTCACTTCGACGGGAACGATCTCCGCAGACAAGTAGCACGCACCTTTCGCTCGTTTGGCTTCCAGCTGCGAACGAAGAGCGTAAGTGTCTTGCTCTTCGCGTGAAATCTCAAATTTTCGGGCGAGGTTTTCCGCCGTACCCGCCATCGGAGTGTTGCAGTAGGTATCAAGCAAAGCCACCATCAGGCTGTCTTCAAGATTGCCCTGGCCCAGGGCGAACCCAGATCTCGCTCCTCTTACCACGTGCGGAGCTTGCGACATTGATTCCATGCCGCCAACCAGGGCAGTTGCCGCTTCTCCCAGTTGAATCATCTGTGCGCCCGAAACTATCGCTTGAATGCCGCTGCCGCAGAGGCGATTTACCGTCAAGGCCGGACGTTCGAATGGCACTCCTGCTTTGAGGGCAACGTGCCGGGCACCATAAATCGCATCGCCGGAAGTCTGCAACGCGTTACCAATGACCACATGATCAATCTCATCAGCGGCGACCTTGGTAGCTTCGAGGGCACCTTTTGCGGCAACTGCACCCAGGTCAATTGCCGAAACATCGTTTAGCGCACCCACATACTGCCCCATGGGCGTGCGTTTACCACCTAAAATGAAAACATCAGTCGACATATCTCTACTCTGAGCCTCATGGAAAGAATTTTTACCTAAGGGAGAACTTTTACGATAGCAAATGGAAAAACGAACCGTCAATTTGCCGCCACCAACGTCGACGATCCACGAAATCACAGGGGACCTGGAAATGGTTGAAGTTCAAGGGGGAGCGTAGCCCCCTGGGAAAGGAGTAGTCAACCATCCCATATGTTCGTCGAAGTGCGTAAGGGCAGCTAAGGAGTAACTAGGAACGGGAGGTGCGGTGACAGACGATCCGCTGGAATGCCAGCGATGGCTATAGAGTCCGAGGGTCGCACTTGCACGGCGTATAAGTAGGAGCGAGTAATGCTCGACGAAGGTCGCCGTGGACTTCCCGTTTGAAGCCGTACTGGGGAAAACCCACCGTACGGAATTTTAGAGAGGGAGGAGGAAACGTGTTGCATGGTCTGGTGGCCATTTGCCACGCCGCTCGAAAGAGCTGATACACCGGAAGCTACTGGCCTAAACAATTCCGCGCCTCCTCTCTACTCGACGGATTGTGAATCTACGACTGAACTGAGACAGTTTACTCAGTCGTTGAAACGGTGCGTGGCGCGGTAGCGATGGAGTAGCTCCTCCAGGAACCCCTCATATGTAAAAGCTTCGAGGTCGTAAGCAGGACGAATCTTATAGAGGATGGGTAGCGAAACACGCCAGGCCATCCATTGACGCGGCACATCCGAGAGATCCCAGCGACGGCGCAGAAAAGTTTCCACAACCTCAATCTCGGATTCCGTCAAACTACTGAGATCAGCGGTGAAGTCGACTGGTTTGAACGTGCGGCGCTGGGCCGGGTCACTAACCTCAGTGGCAAACAATTGAGCGAAGGCTGGGGCCTCTGTCTCACGCTCGCGCACGACCACCGTGCCGGCTACCAGGTCTCCGACTCTCTGATCCCTCCGCGTGCTAAAAACCGAAATTAATCCAATTGAATAAAAGGGCGCGGGCATCATATCGAAGTTACGCAGCAAGTTCCGCACGGCCGCCTCCCAAAAGGTTACCGGACGGCCGTCTTCGCGAATTACGCGCAGCTTCAGCCAACGCTTGCCAGGAGTCTGTCCGTTCCAAAGCCACTCAAAGAAAGCGAAATAGCCGGTGACGATTAGAAACAGCACGAGGATTAGGACTGCGTAGACCCACTTCGGTGCGCTCGTAAGCTGATCGCTGAAACTCGAATAGTCTGCCAGGCTGAAATAAGCGATCCCCATAAGGATCATCGTTAACGCTTGTATGGCATGATCGATGGTGCAGGCGAGAAAGCGGTTGCCAATCGACGCCAAGGCGAAATGCAGTGGCACGCGCTCAGGCGTCTCGATAATTAGAGTGTCTTCTGTGGCGATTGCAGCCGACATTTTGCTAAAGCGCGCCCAGCTGTTTGAACATGCTCATAAAGTTGAAATTGTTCCAGGCCTCGACGATCCTGCTGTCCCGTGTAATTTCGCGGATCGTTTTGCCAACCTATTTTTCAACCAAAACACTGCTCGCTTTTATGAGAAGTTGACTCGAACGAAACGACGCCTGCCGACTTTGATTAGAGTTGACATGCCAGGTTTCCAGACAGTCAAAGAGTTTGCAATGATTTGCCTTCGCCCGTCGACCGTTACTCCCCCTTGCTGGATAAGTCTTCGCGCCTCAGCTTTGGACTCCGCCATCCCGACAGTAACTAGCAGGTGAGACAAATCCCAACCCTGAGGGTAATTGGACGGAAGAGCATGTTCCTCCACTTCGTCCGGGGTCTCCTTGTTGCGAAACCTCCGAACAAAATCTTTTTCAGCAGCGTCTGCAGCTTCCGTCGAGTGAAAGTCCTTAATGATCTGCTTGGCAAGTTCGACTTTTAAGTCACGTGGGTTATTCCGGCCCAGCCTCGCAGCCACTCGCATTGCCTCAATTTCTTTGACGCTTGCGTCCGTCAACAGCTCATAGTAACGCCACATCAGATCATCCGAGATCGACATTACCTTGCCAAAGATCTCAGCGGGCGGCTCATTGATGCCAATGTAGTTTCCGAGGCTCTTCGACATCTTCTGAACGCCGTCTGTGCCTTCCAGGAGCGGCATGATGACGCAAACCTGGGCCTCCTGGTCGTACTCGCGTTGCAGGTTCCGTCCCATCAGCAAGTTAAACTTTTGATCAGTGCCACCCAGCTCGACATCAGCGTGGAGCGCGACCGAGTCGTAAGCTTGGGTCAGCGGGTAGAGCAGTTCGTGCAAGGCAATGGGACGCTCGTCAGCGAGGCGTTTGGCAAAGTCGTCGCGTTCGAGAATTTGTTTGACAGTGACGTGTGAGGCTAGACGGATGAAGCCATCCGAGCCCAGTTTGTCCATCCACTCAGCATTGAATCGAATCTCCGTCTTATCAGGAACGAGCAGCTTGAAGATCTGCTGTTTATAGGTTTCGGCGTTAGCATTAATTTCTTCGCGCGTGAGTTGCGGACGAGTGGCGGAGTTGCCCGAAGGGTCGCCAATCAGTCCCGTGAAGTCACCAATTAGAAAAATGACCGTGTGACCATGGTCCTGAAACGCCCGCAGCTTGCGAATGACGACCGTGTGCCCGAGATGTATGTCGGGAGCAGTAGGATCGACACCGAGCTTAATGCGCAGCGGCCTGCCCGTCTTCTCTGACTTCTCCAACTTTGTTCGCAGTTCATTCTCACGAATGATTTCCACTGTGCCTTTGCGCAAGTGCTCGAGTTGTTCCTCAATTGTCATTGCGCAATCGTAAATCGGCAGTCTTGAAATCGTAAATAGGAGACGCTGGAAAAGATCCGCCTTATCGCTTATTTAGAACCCGACGGCCAGCAACCTCGTACTCTCCACTTACAATAAGAGCGACGGCTTCGGCGTAAAGCAGATGCTCCTGCCCCAATATGCGAGCAGAGAGGGTTTCTTCGCTGTCATCATCCAGAACGGGCACGATGCTTTGCGCGATGATGGGACCACCGTCAAGTGTCTCATCGACGAAATGGACGGTGCAGCCGCTCCACTTAGCTCCGTGGTCTAGAGCTTGTTGCTGGGCAGCGAGACCGGGAAACGCAGGAAGCAAACTGGGATGGATATTGAGGATACGTCCGCGATAGGTGTCAAGAGCGTGGCGCGATAGCAGGCGCATGTAACCGGCCAGGCAAACAAGATCGATCTGTCCTTCGCTGAGGGCAGCCACGATCTCTTGTTCGTGCTCTTCACGAGTGCGGTCGCCTCGTTCGATTACCGAGGTTTTCAAACCGCGCTCGGCGGCTCGTCCCAAACCTGCCGCGCGGCGTTGGTCGCTGATAACCAGAGCAATCTCAGCGCCGGGGATGCGACCCTGTTCAACCGCATCCGCAAGCGCGACCATGTTTGAACCGCGCCCGGAGATTAAGACTCCGAGGCGACAAATCTTCGAAGGGCTTGTCACGCTTCTCCTGCCAGCCTTCAGATTCATTCCGACATAAGGGAGCTGGCAGTATACGGTTGTCCGTAACCAAGCGTCGAGCATGTAAACGGCCGGAAAGGTCAATTTCGCAGTAAGCTCTGCGAAATAGGGCCTCTCGCCGTCGCTACGGCTATGCCACTTGATGTGTGGCGGTGCCTATGCCCTAAGAGAAGCGGCGCCTATTAATTAAGAAAGACTTTGACGGCTTTACGTCCAAACACGATCCACGAATAAGCCGAAATAGCACTAAACAGTATTTTAGGATGGTTCGTGTAGTCGAGCGAATCGCTTCCGTTGGTCGGATCACTTACACAAACTTGATTTCAAAGGGCTCTAGACGAACGTCACTTCTTGCCGCCCAGAAATAACTGTGCCAATTCTATAGCAGATCTCGCGGAGGTTATTGATGTGAGACTGAATGAATTCCGCGTTGTGCGGGGCGCAGATTATGACCATTCCCA
>JACCSP010000140.1 GCA_013812905.1 Pyrinomonadaceae bacterium | reverse complement strand
TTTCTCCGGCGTACAGTGTCGGCCAGTTTACCCAGCGCAGGTAAGTCGTCGCTGGCGTACAGAGCTAGACCATCGGCCAATGACAGCCGCACTTGAGCTTCGACTTTATCCGTAATCTCAACTAGTTTTCGATCGCGAGAAAAATTCATGGCAGAGTCCTAGTCATTGCCGCACCGCCAAACGTCAAGAAAAGAATCACGCTTACAAAGGCGTTGGTCGTAAAGAAAGCCGCGTTCAGTCTACTCAAATCATCTGCTCTAACCAGCCTATGTTGGTAGATTAGTAAGATACCTGTTGCAAGAACGCCCGCGAGCGCCAGTGGCCCCAGTTGTGTCAACCAGTATAGCGCAAGCAGCGCGACAAACGCGTGGGCGTGCAGAATGCGGGCGATCCACAATGAACGCCCAATTCCGAAGCGCTGGGGAATCGAATGCAGTCCCTCGGCCAAATCAAAATCACGGTCCTGACATGCATAAAGCACATCAAAACCCGCGGTCCAAAGCATCACCACGAGGGAAAGTAGAATAGGCACGGGGCTGTCGATTGCGCCACGCACGGCGATCCATGCTCCGGTGGGAGCAATTGACAAGCACCAGCCCAGAACCAGATGCGACAGCAACGTCCAGCGCTTCGTAAATGAATAGAGCAGGATGCTGGCCAGGGCAACCGGGGCCAGAATCAGTGTGAGACGATTTAAAGCCACGGCGGCTAAGAAGAAGAATGCAGCTGAAATTATCGTGAAGACCCAAACGAAACCCGACGGCAAAAGGCCCGCCGGCAGCGCGCGCATACTGGTACGAGGATTTCGGGCATCGTATTCGCGATCGGCAATTCTGTTAAAGGCCATTGCCGTTGATCGCGCGCCAACCATCGCCACGGTGATCCACAGAACCTGACGAGCTGAAGGTAATCCATTGGCTGCCAGTACGGCCCCCAGGAAAGCAAAAGGGAGTGCAAAGAAGGTGTGCTCGATCTTGATCATCTCGAGCGTAATGCGCACGTTCCGGAGCAGTGTCGCCATCGTAGCGCTTTCCTGGGCCTAATCCTCTGCCACGCTCGCTAATTCGTTTGATTGTTCTTTGAGTCCCTTCCAGCGGGTCGATTCAGAATGGGGTACGCCCAAATGATCAAGTATGCGAAAGACCATGTGGTCCACCAAGGCTTCAATTGTTTGTGGCCGATGATAGAAACCGGGGCTTGCGGGAATGATGTGGGCACCGGCGCGGGCCAGACGAAGCATATTCTCAAGATGAATAGCGTTGAAGGGAGTCTCGCGAGGTACAATTACCAGCCGGCGTCCTTCTTTGAGGGTTACGTCCGCGGCCCGATGAATCAGGTTTGTTCCCGCACCTGAGGCAATCGCACCGAGGGTTCCCATTGAGCACGGCACAATGACCATCCCTTGCTGCAGATGTGAGCCGGACGAAGGCTTAGCAGCCACGTTGTCCAGGCGGTGGAGATGAACCAGTCTGGAGTCTGATTCCAGACCAAGCCACTTATTAATTCTGCCGCTGTCCGCGCCCCTCAAATCCGTCCCCAGTTCGACCCGCGCCACGGTCTCTGCGGCCGCCGACACAATCAGATTAATCTGTTCAACTACGCCGCTCGCGGCCATATGAACGAGCGTGCGCTGAGCGTATATCGAACCTGAGGCTCCGGTAACTGCGACTGTGAATTCCATACTCAAGAGGGGCGGCCGAGTGAATCTTACTTGGCAGGTAGTCCCAATCGCAAGCGAGCATAATCGCGGAGTAGTATCCAACTTGAACGGTTCGGCTTTTTTATCACCGAGGGCAGCGGTTAGAAACGATTCAAGAATTCACACGAAATGGTATTACAAGATTTCGTGGATCGTTTTGCTCGAAATTCTAAGACAGTGTGCGAAGTGCTCTATCCAGCCGCCAAGTCGTCAGTATAGTTCAAGAAATCATCCACGGTACTCATCCGGTTGCGTCATACAGGATCCGCGAACTCACACTAAACAACACTTCTTCTCGGCTGCGTGCGCAAGACCTCGTCCGCGGTCCGCAGCCCAACGTCGAATGCTTCTTCGAACAGTGCTACGCCACTCAATTCCGAGTGCGCAAAGTGAATGGAGCGAAATGGTCTTGCTCCTTCGCGACGCGCCGGGCCCCAAATGAATCCGGGGCGAGGTCGAATCATCGCGTGGCCCCAGCGCATCACTTCGAGGCGTTCGACCAAATGGCGGATGTCGGGGTGTGCGCGCGAGAGATCGGTGAGTGCGACGTCCGCCCAACCGCCCCAATCCGTCTCCAACAGCCGCGCGCGGGCGGTACGAGGATCTTCGTCACAAAGTGGGTAGTAGTAGGTGAATACAGTCGGGCCTCGGTCAAGACTGCGCTGATGGGTAGCGACGACATAGCCCAGTGAGGGACTTTCATATAAAACGTTGTCCCAGGCGAGCGGAGCATCACGTCTCGAACCGGGAGCGGGCCGATCCTTCAAGGTGAGGTTGGCAACCATCCACGATCCAAATTGAAACTCGCTGATGTGGGGAGGCGGATGATCGCGGTAAGGCCGCACCACGTACCGAGCTGTGAATTGGGGCGCCGCAAATATGACACGATCAGCTTTCAGGCCGCGCGGGTTTCGTCCGTTGCGGTCAATCGTAACCACGTCGACGCGCGAGCCTCCCCGCTCCTCTACCGGTATAAGTTCCAGTGCGGCGCGATCGAGATGTACCTTTGCTTTGACTTGGTCAAACAGGTGATTAACCAGCCGTCCATTTCCTTCGGGCCAGGTGATTAACGGCCGCGATTCAATGTTTGGCTTTGACACCCGCGAGCAGAAATAAAACAGACCCGCCCACGCGCTCGTTTGATCGAGGGTCATGCCGTAGTCATCGCGGCACGCGTAGTTGACCGACCAACGAAGCCGAGTGCTTGTGAAACCGCGCCGGTTCATCCACTCGCCCATGGAAATGCGATCGAGCTCCGTCGCCGACGCATCGTCTGAACAAGCAGCAATGGGAATCGTGAACGCCCGCCGGCGGCGTCCGTCCCGCCATGAAACCCAACGAGCAACCTCTTCATTAAACTCCGCGAGTTGTACCTTGTCCTCTTCTGTTTCGCCCGCGTGAAGGTAGAGTCCCTCATACCAGCGATCCTTATAGAAAACTCGCTCTTCCGGATCGCGACAAAGAAACTGTTCGCCGATGATGGGCTCACCGTCTTTGTCGTTGCCTTCGATCACGCCCATTTCACTAAGCAGCGATACGAGCGCCTGGTTTTCTTTCATGGGTGTCGGAATGTAATGCGCACCCCACGGGAACGAGGTAACACGATTCGATCCAGACCTGGACGTCCCGCCCGGGGCGCTCTCGAGTTCAATCAAGGAAAAGTCTTCAAAGCCGGATTTGAGCAAGCGCCAGGCAGCGGTCAGACCTGCTACACCTCCACCGATGATCACCACGGGCACGCGTTCCCATGCCTCCGCGGGGACTTCCACGCTCTGGCCCTCGCGCAAACGATGACCGAACATATCGGAGGCTCCGACGATCTCGCCAACAGGCAGCGGGGGGGTCATGCTGCGGCGGCATGCCGCGAGCGCAACAGGAAGGCCGAGGAATGCGGTTAAAATTTCGCGGCGATTAAATGTGGTCATGCAGATTGGGAATCACTCATGAACTTACGGAACCGAGAGCGGTAGCGACCGGATCGAACGCTCAACTTCCAGTAAAACCGCAATTGCCCGACGAATTGAATCTAGGGTCCGGTCGCTACCGCTCGCGGTTCCGTAGATTCACTCGAATCGTTTCCATTCGCCCTCGTAATAGCGCACCAATACCTGATTATCGAGGCGGTTCACCTCGACAGGCACTGGTCCAATATCCGCCGAGAGACTGAACATAGCCACCAGGGTTTGGTCGTCGAGAAAACGAAGACCCGCGGGAGGATTTCGCGGAATGTCGTACGGAGACGATCGCGCTAGCGCATACCCCCACAGTCCAAACGAAGGCACGGCGGTGTAATAGGGCTTGACTGTGAACCCGGCCGCTTCGAGTGTACGAATGATGCACCAATAGGAATTTCGCGCGAACATGGGCGACGTGGACTGAACACTTACTGCAGCGTTCTCCGTTAATCTCGATTTCAGCATGCGATAGAACCGCGTGGTGTAAAGCTTGCCCAGAGCGAAGGTGTTGGGATCTGGAAAATCCACGATGGCAGCGTCATAAGGCTGCTCGGTAGTCTCTTCTATCCATATGAAGGCGTCTTGGTTCACGACCTGAACGCGGGGGTCGTCGAATGCGTGATGATTCAAATTTGTGAGGAGGGGAAAACTACTTGAGAGCTGCGTCATGTTCGGGTCGAGATCGACCAGTGTGACGCGCTCGACCGATGGATACTTCAGAATTTCTCGCAGCGCCAACCCGTCACCCCCGCCGAGCACGAGGACCCGGCGCGGGTTGTTTGCCAGCAGCATCGCGGGGTGCACTAGGGCTTCATGGTATCGATACTCGTCGGTTGAGCTGAACTGCAGATTGCCGTTTAAGAACAACTGAAATCCCGCGCGCCCACGAGTGATGACGATGCGCTGATAGGGAGTGTCTTTGGAATGAATAATCTCGTCGGCGAACATCTCGTCCTCGGCCAGCGAGGTGATCGTGTTAGCCTTGATCAGACCGAGCAGCAGCAGCGCCAGCACGATCACTGCCTTTATCCGCAGGCCATCTATGCGACCCTTGATCAGGGGCCGCAGCAACCATGTGCCCCACAGCGCCACGCCGGCATTCAACATACCGAAGACCAACGAAGTGCGTATCAGACCCAAACGTGGCACGAAAAGTATGGGAAAGAGTATCGAAGCCAACAGGGCGCCGATGTAGTCGAACGCCAAAACCCTAGAGACCAGTTCCTTAAACTCGACGTGATCCTTCAAAATGCGCAGCAGCAGGGGAATTTCGAGGCCCACCAAGACACCGATGGCAAAAACCACGAAATAGAGGACGGCGTAGAAATAGCTGACGCGGGAAAACGCGAGAAACAGCAGCGGCGCCGAAAATCCTCCCAGCACGGCGACGGCGAGTTCGATGTCGACGAAACGCCTAGCGAGTCCCTTGTCGATAAAGCGCGAGAGCCAGGATCCAACCCCCATCGCGAAGAGATAGATGCCGATGAGCAGAGAGAACTGGGTAACAGAGTCTCCGAGGACGTAACTCGCGATCGTCCCGGCAAGTAACTCATAAATTAGACCGCAAGTAGCGACAATAAGAACATTAAGAAAGAGTAGTGGCGCTCGCTTCATGTCGGTGTGTTGTCCAGAGAGAGTCTGTGAAAACCTAAACGGGCCTACGGAAATTTGCACGCGAGGAAGGGTGACATGCGCCGTGTACGGCTTTGCCGCTCCCAGTGCGGTAAGGCTCCGCCTGACCGTGGTCCATCTCATTTTTCTGAGGCTACGCCTCCGTCGAACTGCAGAGGCATAGCCTCGAATTCTATTTAAATG
>JACCSP010000110.1 GCA_013812905.1 Pyrinomonadaceae bacterium | reverse complement strand
TTTAATCCGCGAACTCGCGTCCGAGGGCTCATCCGGCGGGGGGCGGTCGCGAGCCGTCGAATAAAGATCGAGGAACTACCGAGGCTTAGAGGCCTCCTTGGCCGCCTCCTCCAACTTAGCCACGGCGCGCGGTCTCACGACGGCGTAGCCGGTGTCGTTCTGATTCCAGTCGGCTACCCGGCGGTACAACAACTTCGCGTTTTGCTTGTCCCCCTTACCCTCGTAGGCTTGGGCTGTGTAAAACCAGACGTATGGGTCGTCCGGGTCGGCTTTGGCGAAGTACTCGAGCGCCCTGGCGTGATCCCCCTGCTTGAGCGCCAGCATCCCCATTAACTCGTTGAGCCCCCTCTGTTCGAGCGGGTTGTTGCGGGTGGAGATGAACTTGCTCAGCTCTTCGATCTGCACTTTCGCAGTGTCGAACTTCCCTTGGGAGATCATCATGAAGGCGTGGTTCGACATCTTGCCCACGCGATTGTTCTCGCGGACGCGTTCCGGTAATGAAGGGTCGTCCCTGAGCCGGTCGGCTTCGGCGAGGTGCTTCGCGGCCTCGTCGAACTTGCCCGCTTCGGCAAGGATGAATGCCGCAGTGGCGTGGGCGCCAATTGCCGGAGGAATCTGTTTTTGCTCAGCCGCGAACTTCGCCAGCCGCTCTGCCGCCTGCACGGCTTCCGCCGTCTTCCCCTCGTGGACGTAGGAGGCAACCATCAGGTTCATCGCGCCGGTCTTCTGGTTAACGTTGGGCGCTCGATCGAACTGCTCCTGGTAGGATTGGCGCGCCTTCTGGTAGTCGCGCTTGAAGATGTAGTTGTTGCCGATGCCGGCCAAAGAGCCGCTGAATGCCGGGTCTTTTTCAAGCGCCTTTTTGTACTGCGCGATTGACTCGTCGTAGCGCCCCACCTTGAGCAGGAGTTCCGCGTACGAGTCGTAAGGGTTCGGGCTGTTAGGCCGCAGCCTGATGTAGTCCTGAAAAGCCTTCTCGGCCTCCTTGAAGTTGCCTTGGTCGGACAGCGCGTAGCCGAGTTGGTTATAGGCAGCGGCGAAGTTCTTGTCGATTTCTGTGGCCTTCCTAAATGCCTGCGCTCCCATCTGATCATCGCCCTGCCCGCGGTAATAATTACCGGCCAGTTGATGCACGCGCTTATCATTCGGGAAGAGCATAAGGAGCTTGTCGAGGTGCGCTTTGGCCTGCGCCGCGTTGTTGTCAGCCTGAGCCTGGGCGTACATGATCCATTCAAGCTCGCCCGGCGAAGCCTTTGCGCTCAGCTCCACGGCCTTCGTCAGGTTCTTCCGGAAGATCTGAAATCCGCCGCCCGATTGTGCGCGCAGGAGGTACGCCATGGCGAAATCCGGGTCGGCCTTGATGGCGCGCTCGAATAGTGGGGCGGCGGCTGCGCCCTCCACGTTCTCGAGCTTATCCAGGCCATCGAGAAAGAGCTTTAAGGCCTCGGGAGATTTGGTGGTGAAAGTCATATCCCCTTTCTGCGCTGCTACACCGGTCGACAGGAGTAGAAGGAGCGCGCAGAAGGGGAAGGCGGTGTGTGCGGGCGAACGAGAGATTCTCATGTGGGTCTCCGTCTGTCAAAGAAGTTGGGCGAAGAAGGAATACTACCGACATTCACCCCATCATATTTCATTAAGGGCAATACGAGAGAAACGGACTGATGAAGCTTAGTGCCTCAGGCGTGTCTACCCGATAAGAATATGTCACGCCCGCGCAGTTGTAGTTGCTCACGAACGAGTTAACCGCCAGAATGACATTGCTGTCACCGAGGAGGTCTGGCCCGCCTGAATCACCAAAACATATACCGCCTTTGCCCTTTGCCGGGTTCGCTGTCAACTTGATGAACTCGCCACTGATTGGGTTATTACTCTGGACCAGTCGGCTGGGAGCGAAGAAGCGGGTGAAGACGTCACCTACCTGAGGTGGACCACCACCTCTCACGAAGTTCTGAACGCCGTACCCGACAAGAGTCACTTCCGTTCCCATGGGAAGCGTATCAACCAAGCCCTCTGTAGGCAGTCGACCATACGTCCCGACAACGCTCGTCGGCACACCCTCGCCTTCCAGTACGACCACGGCAACATCATGAGAATCGAACCCGGCCAGCCCTGGCCCGCATCCGATGCAGAATTGCGGGTCGGGATAGAAAGTTCCAAAGTAGGACTCCCGAGGATTTGCGAAGAAGCCATTTGTATCGAAGGTGACCTCTACGCGATCCCCGTCATCGAAGCAATGGGCTGCCGTCAAGAAAACGTTAGGACAGAGCAATGTTCCAGAACAGGCAAACTGACCATTATCGGCCAAGCCCACATAAGGGTGAAGATTGCCATCGGGCTGCCCGTTGGTAACAGCTTTGGTGATTTCAATCGGCCATAGCGCCAAAGCCATGACCATGACTGCCGTACATAACAGAGCGACCAGTAACTTGGTATTCAGATTGTGCTTTTTCATCGCGCTTTTCTCCGAGATTGGTTTGCAATTATCTTAAATTGTTCGCTGGGTCGTCACGACGGGCCTGAGACTGTACGTACAGGGGGCAAGTGCATTAACTCAGGATCAGATCAACAAATGTTCTAAGGTGTGAGAAGATATGCCAACTATAGGTGCGGCGTCAATGCTACAAAATTCAGCGAAAATTGGGCGCGGGCGGAACGGGCAAAGTGTTTTTAGCCGCTTATGCTTAGCTTGACCGATCAGGAGCATTAAAATCTCGCCCGAAGATGTTGCCGAAGACCAGGAACCGATGGGACGTTTCGTCCACGAAGCCAAGTCAGTTTCGGCTTTCAATCATCCAGGCATCATTACACTCTATGAACTCGGCGAAGATCGGGACACGGAATACGTCGAACGCGAAACTCTGCCCCCAGCAGTTGAAGGCTTCCCCGCTCAAACTCAAGGCCAAGCTTGAGATTGCGACTGAGGGCGGGTGGGCTTATCTCAGATGACTGGAGATTCCCCATGAAAGAAGACCCACGCGATCTGGTCACACCGCGCGAGTACAACTACTGGAAGCTGATCTACCGTGAACTGGCTCTCTTGCCTGAGTGGATAGAACTTGACGCAGAAGCTCGTGCGCAAAAACTTCACGAGCGGATCGAGGCTAAACTCCACGAAGCGGACACACCGCCACAGCTCAAGGTTCTTTTCGAATGCACGCCAGTAGAAAGGTTGAAGACAGTTAGCAAGATGATCGAGTATTTTGAAAAATGAAGATAAGACCAGTGGGCCTCGCGTCCAGAGAAGCAGGGCGCGACGCGGGCTCTCTTGAAGGAAGTTGGATTGGGATGGCTGGGCAGTTGACCTTAGAGCGGCACCCACGCCCTCTGCGCGTCTACATTAAGCACGCCGGATTAGCACGCCGGGCACCCTCAGGTTTAGCGAATGAAGGTTTATGAATTCGATAGCCGAGAATACGGATCTTATTTCGTGGGCAAAGATGAATACAGACACTCAAATGGTTGTCAGGCCCGTGGGGATGTCCTTGATAGACGCAGCGCGAGTCCAATAATGAATATTATTATGCCTACATACAACAGCACACTGCCAATTCGTAATCCAGTAGCGGAGTGCCCATATAAACTAACTAGGACATAAATAATTGTGCAAATAACGCCCGTGGCCATCAAGGATCGTCCGGCACCTCTCAGTCTCATCCTAATACTCCCTGATCATTCATATTCGTTAATCTCCAGTTAAGATCCGGTCTCTACTCGCCCGCGGTTCTGACAGAGGGTTTGATTCTAAATAATGAACAAAAAAAAGCCGGTCTCGAAAAACGCACGTGAGATTGGTCTACGCATTAAACCTAACGCATTTCATTTCACCATCGTGCCCGTGCGGCTCCAGCGAGTGTTCTTGAAGAAGTCCACGAGAAAATTATTATTGGACTGGGCGCTTTCGTCGTAGGACCAGTAAACGAACATCGCGCGTCCAATGACAAAATCGCGGGGAACGAAACCCCAATAGCGGCTGTCCTGGCTGTTATTACGATTGTCGCCCATGACAAAGTAATGATTTTGCGGAACCGTTATTTCTTTGTCGTTCCCCTTTCCTTCATGCTCGAAGACGGGGTAGTCGTCATCCATGAGATCCGAGCGGTAGTAAACATCATAAGTCTCACCGGATTTGCGAGGCGGATCATTGGTGATTTCCAGGGGGTCCTTCTGGTTGTGATCAATAGCTTCAATTTGATGTTCCGGCAAAGGCTTGCTATTAACGATCACACTCCTGCCATCCAGACGGATCGTGTCGCCCGGGAGGCCTATCACGCGCTTGACGTAATTGGTGGTGATTGGTTTGTTGTCAGGTCTGTCGTAGTCGCTTCTAGGATCGTAAACGTTCCCCGGGTATTTGAAGACGATGATATCGCCACGTATGATTTCGCGCTGGGGCAGGAAGGACATCGTCTCGCCCGGCGCGAAGATTAACTTATTGACTAGCAGATGGTCGCCGATGGTGATTGTATTCTGCATAGATCCCGTCGGCACCTTCACCGCCTGCACGACAAAGGTCATCCCGAAGAGAGCCATGATTACGGTAACGACTGCCGATTCGAAGTATTCGCGCCAGACCGATTTAGGCGGGCCTTTAGGCTTGGTTTCAAGGGCAGGCGCAGGTTCATGACCATTACGATTAAACATTCGCCCGAAGGAGAAGCGCCACGGTTTCTTCTCTGTATCGTAAGGTGTTTTTGTAGTTTTCACGGCGGAGAAATTGCTCGTCATCTCAAAATCATCCTAGATACGTTCGGTGTAAGGGTCAAGTTCTCAATTCGGAACGGTAATAAAACACAGACCAGATTGAAGCGTGACTGCGGTTTTGCTTGAAAACAATGTTAGAACCATGGCCTAGATTGCTCTGATCCACTCAAGTCTTAGCCCCCTCCCGCTTCATCTAACTTCAGATTGAGGAGAGCTTCTCTTGCAGCGGCCACCTCCGCGGCCTTAATCGAGCGTCCCTCACCCCGGACACTGCGGCCATCCCAAAAAACTTCGACACGAAAGATGCGACGGTGGGGCGGTCCGAGCGTTTCCACGACCGAATATTTTGGCGCCGGACGTCGTCCGGCCTGCAATTTTTCCTGAAGCATAGTTTTGTAATCGGCCTCCGCCGCAGACATGGGAGTCGCGCCCTGCAGCTCTTCACCCAGAGCGTAGTTGACGAACCGGGTCGCAGCCTCAAATCCGCCATCAATGAAGATTGCACCCGTAAGCGCTTCCAGTGCGTCAGCAAGAAGAGCATCTTTGCTGCGTCCCCCACTTCTTTCCTCTCCACGACCGAAGCGTAAGAAGTAGCCAAGATTAAGTCGCGAAGAGGCCTTCGCCAGAGTCGGTGCGCTCACCAGGCGATGCTTCATCCGGGAAAGTTCACCCTCAGTACCTTCGGGGTACGCTCGGCACAGATAATCGGCCACGATTAGGCCGAGCACTGAATCACCGAGAAACTCCAAAGCTTCGTTGTGGAGTCTGCGAGCGAAAACCTCCCCGCCGGGTGCGACCTGTTCGTGGGCCCACGAGCGGTGAGTCATAGCGCGCTCAAGCAAGTTACGGTTCTGAAACGGGTAAGCGAGAATTGTTTCCAGCAGGTCGAGATCCGGGGTTTTGTTTTCTTGCGTCTTCAAAACGCATTCGATTGTAGCAAAACGCCGACAGCATCGTCGAAGTTACTGACAAGGCTCTCGGCGTAGATCTAGGGTGCGCCCCGACTATCGTTGAAGTTTTATTGACTCCGGTGATTCCTCCTGGGGCTTGGCTTGGGTGCCGGGGTTGTGGTCTTCGGCTTGTTAGCGGTCGCGGGAGCGGTTTTGGGTGTTGTAGTAGCAGGCGCCGGACTAGTCGCCGGCGCTGCCGTGGTTACGGGTGTCGTACCAGTCGCCGGCCCATTTCCCACGGGCGTTCCGCTCACAGTTCCTGAGGTGGGCGTGCCGGCTGGCGTAGCTGTAGGCAGCGTCGTAATCGGACTTGGTACAGGGGGCAAAGGTTTCGCCAAAATGCCTGCGATGATGTCAGTTAGGCCGGCATCGGATTGATTGTGGCGGTATTTGTACCAGGTGCTCAAACTGTCCATCCACTCTTTCTTGGCAGCCTGGTTTGCGGCGTCGGTACCTGCAAGAGCGACTGCGCGAGCGTAAGCGTCGATCATCCGATCGATTACCTGATTGATATTCTCGAGCGCCAGTTTGCTTTGTGGTGTCTCATCTTTCCCTTCGCAGCAAGCTTTATAGGCGGCTGACAGCTTGGCATAATCACCAGCTTCATAAGCTCCGGCAATGATACCGTAAGTAGAAGGAAGTTTCTTCAACTTACTTTCATATTGCGCAACCTTCATCAGGTACGGTAGCGCCGTGGAAGGATCACTCTGAACCGTAAGTCGCCCGATGTAGTTATTGAGGAACGCCAGAGCGTCCTCCTTGCCCGCATACGGATCCCATTTTTCAGGCGCTTTGCCAGACTCAATCAATTGCATGGCCTTTTTAGAATAGGCTATTGAATCAGCAACGAAAGTGTTCTTGTTTTCCAACGCTGCCGCGAACCCAGCATAACCGAGGTCAAGCATAACTTTGACGTTTTCCGGTTCCTCGGCTAGCACCGCCTTCCCGATTTCGAAGGCTTTCGCATAATCTTTCTTGTTGTACACCAGGTCAAAAACCTGATTTTTGCGGTCCGCTTTCTCATAAAGGGTGACAAAGTTTTTCAGATAGGTGCTAACCTGTTCCTCACCGGCCACCTCAGGACAGGCCAACCACTTCTTCGCCATCAGGTTGGCCTTAGCCGTGTCGCCTTTAAACTCTTTCCGGAACTCGTTGTACAAGGCAGTCTTGGCTTCCGCAGTGCATTGGGGATCCTGCGGTGTCGCGGCTGGCTGTTGCGGTTTTGCATTTGGCTGCTGCGGTGTCGCGGCTGGCTGCTGGGCAAACGCTGAGAATGCAGTTGTCACTATTGCCAGCCAAATCGCTATTATTCCAAAAGTCTTTTTCATTAGTTTCAAAACCTCCAAGATCTTTTTCTGCTATCACCGCACTCAGGGCCACGAAGCGACTCTTCAACCGTCGCTTTTAGAGCGACGATGAGATGCGTTCCCTCGAGGAGCGGTTGCCGATGACGGCATGACGCATCTCGAAGTAGAGCACACAAAGACGTGGATAAGAACGTGCGCAATATTCCTGTACTATGACGGGCGTGTCAAGGCCTTGCGGGCTTTTTACTTTGACGGGAAAACTCCCCAAGAAACAGTTGCGCCGGGCTGCGATCTCAGTTTCGCGTGCCCGGCGCAGACTGCTTGCTGGAGAAGTATCGGGATCCCAGGTTAGTTCGGTTGTGTGCGGCGCGGCCTCTCCCCGCCGGAGGAGACATTCTTCGCAGGTTGCAGAGTGGTCTTTGCCGGCCCGTTTGGTTGCGAAGTGGTGTTCTTGGGGGCGTCGGCCGGCCGGCGTGGAATCTGCATGAGTACGGGCTTAACCGTGCTTCGTGGAGCCGTCATTTCAGTCTCAAGAGGGGGACGGACTGGCGCGTCAGCTGGGACCGCGCTTTTCTTAGCATCGGCAGCCATGGACTCTTGGGCCGCAAGCTCCGCTGCTGCCTCGGCCGCATCCGCCTCGGCGGCGTCCTTTTCTTCTTCGTTCAGCTCAGCGGCCTTTGGGTCATCAGCGCCAGGCGCGGTCGCTAGCTGGAGATTGACCGGGGTTCCAAATCGGCTATTCAGTTCACGATAAATTCTCCCGGCAACTGCTGCGGG
>JACCSP010000077.1 GCA_013812905.1 Pyrinomonadaceae bacterium | reverse complement strand
AGTCGGGAATTGGCTGGTGGGTTTGGAGGCTTTGGCCCGGGTGGCGGTGGCGGAGGCGGAGGCGGAGCAGGTGGCAGCGGCGCCGGCAACCGCAGAGTCACCGCGCAGGTACGCTTCAACTTCTAAGCAGCTGCTGCCTTTCGCTTAGGGCACAGCGTGCTTTGTAGAGGAGTCTTATGAGCATAGTTCTAAGAACAATTGCCCTGGCTGCGATGATTCTTTCCATAGGAGTGAGAGTTGATGCGCAGGGTGTGAGCAATGCGCGAGCGCCGGTAGCAGGAAACGGATCCGCTGCCGGGCCGGCAATTACTGCCGCGACTGCGCCGGTGGAGCTGGCACGTGCCGCCCTTAGCGCTCATGGTGGCGAAAAGTTTAGGAACCTGAAAAGCGTTGTCCTCAGAGGTTCGGTCGAGCTCTACGCACCAAACTCTACGCAGTCTATTCCCGGAGGGTTCGTTATCGTAATTGCCGGAGAAAAGGCTCGCATCGAAGTTGATGCGCGGCCGGCTGTCAGCTTTAAGATGATCTACGACGGCCAGCGATCATACAGTTCGTTGCCGAACGTCGATATGCCGCCGCTAACCAAGTTTGGCCTGGGTATGTTGGTGAAGTTCGATCAAACTGGCTATGCAGTCACTGGGATCCCGGATAAGAAGAAGCATCGTGGATTTCGCATTACTGATTCAGACGGTAACATCACTGACTTCTATGTCGATCCTGCTACGGGCCGTGTCATGTCCTTTTTGATTCCATATGGCGGTTACACCTTCGGCACCGAAAACAAGAAAATGAAAGAGATCGACGCCGTCCTCATCGCGACAAGCTTTACACAACGGTTGGAGATGCCCCAAGGGGCGTTCTTCGCTGACTACAACGTCAAGGACGTCAAGCTCAATCAACCCATTGGCGACGATGTGTTTGCTATACCATAGGTTCGCTGGCCCCACTAAATTCAAAAACCCGGCCTTCAAATGAGGGCATCAGTTGATTGTTAGGGAAGCGCGAGCAGTAGCGACCGGATCCGAGCGCCCCAAGTCACCTAGCCCTCAGGCCTTTCGATTTGAAACTGGACTGAAGATTGTGACTCAGACGCTGGTGATCTCGTGTTCTTTTGATTTTGTCAGCTCGTCAATCTTACCGATGTAGCTGTTGGTGAGTTTCTGCACTTCGTCGAGACCGTCGCGTTCGTTGTCTTCAGAAATCTGTTTATCCTTAAGCATCTTTTTGAGACGCTCGTTGGCATCGCGTCGGATGTTTCGAGTCGCCGTGCGGTGATCCTCGGCGATCTCATGCACCTGCTTCGCCAGTTGCTTGCGGCGTTCTTCGGTCAAGGGAGGAATGGGAATGCGCACAAGTTTTCCGTCATTTGAGGGGTTTAACCCGAGATCCGAACCCCGGATAGCTTTTTCGACAGCTAACATTTGAGTCTGGTCCCAGGGCTGGACCGTCAGCATCTGCGGTTCGGGGGAGTGCACAGAAGCCATTTGATTGAGCGGCGTCATGTTCCCGTAGTAGTCGACCATTACATTGTCGAGCAGACTGACGGCCGCACGGCCAGTGCGCACAGTGGCCAGCTTCCGACGGAAATCCTCAATAACAGTATCCATCCGAGGCTTTGTGTCTTTGATTACGTCCTTCTCAGTCATCTGTCTACTCCCGAATAGTTTCGCGTTTCAAGTTCAGAGTTTCGAGTTAAACCCAAGTTTTCCCCATAGGAGCAAGAGTCTCGTTTAGTTTCACTCGAAACTCGAAACTCGAAACTCGGAACTCGGAACTCAAACTACTTCTTGAGGCAAACCTTTGTGCCGACATCCTCACCAGCCACCACCCGACGGATATTTCCTGACTGGCGCATATTGAAGACAATGATAGGCAGGTTGTTGTCCATGCACAGCGAGATCGCCGATGCGTCCATCACCTTGAGTTGCCGCTCCAGGACCTCCTGGTAGGTAATGCAATCAAAACGCGTCGCCGCGGAATCGAGCATTGGATCCGCGGAATAGACGCCGTCAACTTTCGTCGCCTTGAGAATAATATCTGCCTTAATTTCGAGGGCGCGCAGAGCGGCGGCCGAGTCAGTTGTGAAGTAAGGATTGCCGGTCCCGGCGGCGAAGATCACTACACGGTCTTTTTCAAGATGTCGCACAGCACGTCTTCGGATAAACGGCTCGGCGAGCTGCGGAATGTCCATCGCGGACATCACGCGCGTTTGCACATCAAGCTTCTCCAACGCATCCTGCAGCACTACGGCATTCATCACCGTGGCCAGCATGCCGATGTAATCGGCCGAAGAACGGTCCATATTACCTGCGCTCTTCGAGACGCCCCGAAAAATATTGCCACCCCCTACAACTACCGCGACCTGAACGCCCAAAGCGTGAACGGCCTTTAGTTCTTCAGCCACGGTGCGTGCGACATCCACATCGATACCATAGTTCTGCTCGCCCATCAGGGCTTCGCCCGAAATCTTCAACAAGACACGTCGGTACACCAACCTGGGGACATTAATTTTAGGTTTCTCGCCAATCATTGGTTTCTTCGGTGAAGGAAAGGCCCCAGCAGAGCTTGCCGTGTCAACTAAGCTAACCGACGAGTGATGCGACTTCCCCACCGAAGTCTTGCTCTCGTCGTTCGAGCCCTTCGCCCATCTTGTAGCGTGTGAACCGGCGAATGGTAATCTTTTCTCCGCTTTTTGCTACCTTTTCAGTAACCAGGTCGCTAACCGTCTTCGCTGGATCTTTAACGAACGGCTGATCCATCAGTACATTCTCTTCGTAAAACTTGTGCAGCCGGCCCTCGACGATCTTGTCAATAACCAGACCCGGCTTGTTGGCATTCCTCGGATCGTTCCTGGCCTGCGCGTGGGCAATCTCACGCTCTTTTTCCAGAGCCTCGCTGGGAACGTCTTGCTGCGAGACATAGCGTGGCTCAGCGGCCGCAATATGCATGGCCACATCCTTGACCAGCTGTTGAAACTCGTCACCACGCGCCACGAAATCAGTCTCGCAGTTTACCTCAACCAGCACGCCCACCTTGCCACCCATATGGATGTAAGAGCTGACAATTCCTTCGGCGGCGATGCGGCCCTCGCGCTTTCTTGCGGAAGCCAAGCCACGCTTTCGCAAGATATCAATGGCCCGCTCTTCATTTCCTTCTGCTTCAACCAGTGAGTTCTTGCACTCCATCATTCCGGCACCGGTCTTCTCCCGGAGTTGCTTGACGGCTGCCGCTGTTATTTCTGCCATGATTACAAATGTCTCCGATAATTGGTGGCACAGATTCTAGTCTGTGTTGGGTTACCGCTCAGCACAGACTGAAGTCTATGCCACTTGTCTAACGAAAAGCGCAGCCCGGCGGAAGTCCCGCTTAAAGGCTGCGCTCGCCGATGAATGTGAAATCTATATTATCCGCTAGCTCGCCGCGACGACAGACTCGGCACTTTCATCCGCAGCGCCCGCCTCGATAGCCTCGGGTACAGGTGGTTGGTCGCTCTGGGTTCCGTTATTTGATTCCGCCGCCGAGGCAGCCGGCCCTTCTTCGGTGACCTCACCAGCTTCCGAAGTCTCACCTACTTCGCCCGTTTCTGCAGGCGTAATCGCCACCCCACCTTCCGTCGCAATTTGCTGACCCTCGAGGATCGAGTCGGCAATGCGCGCAGCAAAAAGTCGTACCGCGCGCAGGGCATCGTCATTCCCGGGAATGACATAATCAATTCCTTCAGGCGAGCAATTCGTGTCCACGACGGCGACAATCGGGATACCCAACCTGTTCGCTTCGGCGACTGCGATCTCTTCCTTGCGCACATCGATAATAAAAATCGCATCCGGCAGCCGGCCCATCGTCTTGATACCGGAAAGATTCTTGTTCAAGCTTTCCCGCTCGCGATCGAGTTTGATGCGCTCCTTCTTGGTCAGCTTTTCATAGCGCCCATCAGTTTGCATCGTTTCCAGATCTCGAAGGCGCTTAATCGATTTTTGAACAGTCTGAAAATTGGTCAGCAGACCGCCCAGCCAGCGCTGATTGACGTAATACTGGCCACACCGTTCCGACTCTTCTCGGATGGCGTCCTGAGCCTGACGCTTGGTGCCTACGAAGAGAACCGTCTTGCCACGATCTTCAGCGATCAGGTTGGTGACGAAGTTGATCGCCTCCCGAAACATGCGCTGTGTCTTTTGCAGATCAATAATGTAAATGCCATTGCGCTCCCCGAAGATGTACTCCTTCATCTTTGGGTTCCAACGCCGCACCTGGTGGCCGAAGTGCACCCCAGCCTCCAGAAGTTCTTTCATCGTAACCGAAACCAAACTTATTCTCCTTTGTGAACTGGTTTAATGTACTCGCCGAGACTCACACGCCCTCTTCATCGAGAGCAACCAATCCAAGTCACGACAATGGTTTCAAAGTCATTGCCGATTTCTAATTGTCGATTCAAGAAGGGTTGGTTCCTCAAATTGGCAATCAGCAATTGGCAATTGGAACTGTTCTAGCGTTTCGAGAACTGGAAGCGCTTGCGCGCACCCTTCTGGCCATACTTCTTGCGCTCTTTGATGCGTGGATCGCGCGTGACCAGACCTGCCTGCTTCAATGCGGGACGAAGATCGGCATTGAATTCCATCAGCGCCCGGGTAATACCGTGGCGAATCGCGCCGGCTTGGCCCGAGGGGCCGCCGCCGCTAACATTAATCAACAAGTCAAACTTAGCAGTTGTTTCAGTCAACTGAAGTGGCTGACGGATGATCATGCGCAATGTTTCGTTAGGGAAGTACTTATCGAAAGGCTTGCGATTGACCTGAACATCACCGGAGCCCGGGCGCAGATAGACTCGCGCCGTCGAGGTTTTTCGTCGTCCGGTTCCGTAGTATTGAATTTCAGCCACAGTTATATCGTCCTCTTATCTACTCTGTCCTTGTTACTATTGATTGAAGCGGGAAGTGAATTCGTGGGGCTGCGGGCGCTGCGCCGTGTGTGGATGGTCGGCATCAGCGTAAATCTTTAATTTCCTCCCCATCGCCTTGCCGAGCTTATTCTTTGGCAACATACCCTTAATCGCCAGTTCAAGCACCCGCTCAGGACGCTTGGCAAACATATTCCTTGCCGAAACCTCGCGTAGGCCACCGGGATAGAGAGTGTGATGCCGGTACATCTTTTGATCAATCTTTGCACCCTTGAGCACGGCTTGCCGGGCGTTAATCACGATTACATTGTCACCCATATCCAGAAAAGGGGTCCACCGGGGGTTTCGTTTGCCTGATAATATTGACGCAATCTCTGAGGCCAGATGGCCGACCGTTTGGCCAGCTGCATCAACCACGAGCCACTTTCTTCTGAGCGCAAGATCTTTACCGCTAGGGAAGTATGTCGACATAGTTAACTATCTCTGTTTTAAGACATTAAAACACGAACGGTTAGAATACAAAACGCTTGAGAATATTGTCAAGGCGACCATTTTGGCTCCTGACCCAGTTTGGATTGCAACGGGACTGCTCCAGACTTACCCTTAACCAAAGTGAGCCTCAGAGACGACCCACGAAATTGCACAAAATGACCCTAACAAGACTTCGTGTCGGTTCGTGGAATTTGGTGGATCGTATTTGAAATAGGAAAGGCCCACCGGCTTAGTGCCGGAGAGCCGTTCATTAATCGATTTCATTTTGGTTAAGGCTGTGTTGGCTTGGTGCCATCATTCCGCTTGAGCTTCGGAGGCTCCTGTTTTTCAGCGGGTTTGTGCTCAGCATCCGGAGTAACGGAGGGCTCATCCGGTGTGGGCTGGCGGCGTTTCAGCGTGGGGCGTCCCGGAGCTCCTTCTTCGGCGCTCGGAAGCGCACCGGCGGTCGACGCACGGGCGTTAGAAAGTCTCAACAGCCGACCCTTGACCCTTTGAAACTCGGAGCTGCTGATTACATACTCTTCCCGCTCGGGGAATCGTGCCGCAAGCGCCAGTGACGCTGCTCGCCGTTCCGGAGGCCCCGGGTGCGTGGCGAAAAGCTTAGATATAAAACCAGGCTTCTTCTTATTTTTAGATTCCAGTTTTTCAAACATCGTGGACATCGCGGTGGGGTCGTAACCAGCGGCGTACATGTACTGCACGCCCAGCTTGTCAGCCTCTTCCTCCGCGCCACGACTAAACCTCATAAAGCCGAGGAGGGCTGCAAACCCGCCTCCCTGGTAAATCAGTTGACCGATGCCGCCCCCAAAAATTATGGCCGGGATCAGAATTGCATACTGAGTAAGTTCGGCTTTTCGCTGGTTCTCGACGGCGTGGCGGGCAGCCACATGCGCAATTTCATGCGCCATTACACCTGCAAATTCCGCTTCGTTGTCCGCCGCAAGCACGAGACCCTTATTCACATAAAAGAAACCACCCGGTAAAGCGAAAGCATTTACCTCATCGGAGTCGATGACCTTAATGGTAAATGGCACCTTTGCGTCGGAATGCAGCACGATGTTTTGTCCCACCCGATTAATGTATTCCGTTATCACTGGGTCATCGATAAACTTTGCCTGCCGATCAACTTCAGCGGCAAGCTCGCGACCCAGGCGCACCTCTTTTTCAGTGGAACCGCTCATCCCGGCAATAATGCCCTTGTTGATATTCCGTTTCCCGATCATGTTTGGGTTTTCGTTCGCGGAGAGAGGCTTGTCAGGGTTAGCGGATGTGGGTGCCGATTTCTCCTGGGCCTTCTTTTTATCTTCTTGGGATGGAGCCTTACTCCTGACGGGTTCTTGCACCGCGGCCGATTGGGCTATAACCGGGACGGAAGTCGCGAACAGCGACGAGGCCAGCAACAGGGCAGTTGCGACGCGGGAGAAATTGTTCATTTCGGAAAACCTCCAATTACTTTGAAACCGGCCCAAAAAAGGTAAAGTCCGGCAGGACTGTCGTCCAAAGGCCGCGGACGTTTGTGCAATATGCGGCAACTTTAAAGAGGAAGCCGTGGCGAAGAACTATTGGAAGCTGTTTTCGCCATTTTCGGACGCGCAGTCTATGATGCCAGAGGCCAGCAGCAAGGTTGCGCGTTTGATAATGCTAACTGTGCAACTTCTAAGTTCTAAAGTACCTAGTCTCCACGAGGGCAAGTTGATGCTGGGGACAGACATTATAGTCCAGCGCAGTAAAAAAAACTAAGAAAACGAGCGCCTGACCCCAGAGGCTTGGCCAATGTCCGCGTATTCACCTATAAGAGTTAGCCTGGAGCGATGCCAAAGACTGTCCACAAGAAGAAATCAAAACCATCCTTGTCGATTGTTGGTTCCGGCCGCTTGGGAACTGCCCTGGCAATTGCTATGTCTTCGGCGGGCTATCGGATTGAGGCGGTCGTGACGCGCCGCCCCGCCCGCGCAAGGAAAACGGCCGCCCTGATTGGAAATGCCACCGCGGCAATAAACGCCGACGAGTTACACCTGCTGCCGGCGTCCAAGATTGTTCTTATCACCACCCCGGATGACGTAATAGCCCAAACAGCGCAAAAGCTTGCCAACTCCCAACCCAGCCTGGTCAACGGGCGCGTTGTGTTGCATACGAGCGGTGCGCTCTCTTCCGACGTTCTGGCGCCCTTGGCAGCAATGGGATTCCAGGTTGGGTCGCTACATCCTCTCGTTTCCGTGAACGATCCCCGGACCGGTCCAGAGAACTTGCGCAGAGCATTCTATTGCGTGGAAGGCGACCTTGGCGCCGCGCGCGTGGCGAGGGCAATCGTTCGGGATCTGAATGGACGAAGTTTCTCCATCCGCTCCTTCGATAAGCCTCTTTACCATGCAGCGGCAGTAATGGCCTCCGGGCACGTGGTTGTGCTCTTCGATCTGGCGACCGAGATGCTGATGCGATGTGGGCTGGATCCGGGTAAGGCCCGGCGTGTGTTGCGGCCGCTACTGGAAAGCACGGTAAGCAATCTCTTAACGTCGGACCCAGCCACCGCTTTGACAGGCACTTTTGCCCGTGGAGATTTTGCAACAGTTCAGAGACATCTGGCCGCGCTTGGCAGCAACGGTTCATTAGTAGCGCTCACTGTCTACCGAGCCTTGGGTATTCATGCCCTCGAGCTGACGAAAAAGAACGGAGCAGATCCACAAATTCGCGAGAGGATTAGTAAGGCATTGGGAGCTTTACCGCCACCGCGGAAGTAGGAAGCAGAAGCGAATTAGGGCCTGACATTAATTGCCGCGGCTAGCGAGGTGGCATCGGAGTGAAATCTGACAGCAAGGCGTTAGTGCGAGAGCTGAGACGCTCGCGACTCGATGTCGCCCTCGGGGCCAGTGTCTTCCTTTTTGTTCTCAGCATCTTTCTTATTTCCCGCGTGCATCAGTTGGCTGATTCGAACTACTCGATGCTGCTGAGCCAGAGTCTGATCCACCATCGCAGCTTCACCTTAGACCGATATAACATTCCGCGACTGCATCCAACCCAGCAGCTTTTCCACGTTTCGAACGGCAGCATTTACCAACTGGAGATAGTCGACAATCACATTTACTATTTCTGGCCCCCGGGTACTTCCGTCCTGTCTGTGCCGTTCGTGGCTCTGATGAACGCGAGCGGTGTTTCCGCCGCAAATGCAGACGGAAGTTACAATCGCGACGGCGAGGTGATTATCCAAGCCCGACTGGCCGCGCTATTAATGGCGGCGCTTGCCGCGATTTTCTATTTCACAAGTAGACTTCTGCTCCCGCCGGGGTTGAGCCTCCTTCTTTCGCTGGGGGCGGCACTCGGAACCCAAATTTGGAGCACAGCCTCAAGAGCTTTGTGGTCTGACACGTGGGGAATCTTTCTGCTCGGCTTCGTGGTTCTCAGTCTCATTGCCCAGGAGTTGGGAACTTTCCGTCTCAGACCTGCATTGTTGGCGACGCTGCTGGCGTGGACTTATTTTGTCAGGCCCACTTTCGCGCTGCCCATAGTGGCGATCTCAATTTATATCGTGATGTATCACCGACGCCTGTTCTTACCGTACGCCACGGTCGGCGCTGCCTGGTTCTCAACCTTTGCCGTCTACTCCTGGTACCATTTCAATCAAGTACTTCCTAACTATTACTTTGTTTACCAACACTTTGGGTCCACGCCTCTGTGGTTGGCGCTGTTCGGCAATCTTCTCAGTCCATCGCGCGGGCTGCTGGTGTTCGTGCCAGTGCTATTCTTTGTAGGCTATTTGTTGCTTCGGTATTGGACGGCCTTGCCATTGAGGCGACTCGTGGTTTTTTCCTTGGTCATCGTATCTATCCATCTCATTGTTGTGTCTTCACATTCGCCTTGGTATGGTGGCCACTGTTACGGTCCCCGTTATTCGACCGGTATCGTGCCCTGGTTTTATCTGCTCGCTGTCTCGGGTCTGCAAGCCCGCCGGCGCTCTGCCACCCAGCAGACATTCAGGTGGCAATCTCTTAGTCGCCGCCTGGAAGCTTCGGTTGGTGCTTTGCTACTACTTCTGAGTGTGACCATTAATGCGCTCGGGGCGACGTCTCATGCTACCTGGCTGTGGAATTCCAGGCCCGTCAACATCGATCAGAAACCGGACCGGGTGTGGGAATGGAAACACCCGCAGTTTCTTGCAACGTGGGATCACTAAATCTTCGCGTGATGCATTAGCGTACTGCGTTTGGGATTTACGAGATCGGTAATTATGCAAACCACACCCACCGCCAGCTACAGTTTGACCCTCCGCGTTAAACTTTCCAGCCGCGCAGGCACTCTCGGTCAGTTGGCCATCGCGATTGGCCAGGCCGGCGGGGACATTGGGGCGATTGACATCGTTAGTATCACCAACGAATTCATAATCCGCGACGTCACCGTCAACACTGCGTCCAGCGAGCACGGGGAGAAGATCGTCGAGGCCGTCAATAACATTGAAGGCATCGAGGTGGTTCACGTCTCCGATCGCACCTTCCTAATGCACATCGGCGGCAAAATCGAAGTAGTCTCCAAGCTGCCTCTGAAGACGCGCGCTGATCTGTCAATGGCCTATACTCCAGGCGTCGCGCGCGTCTGCGAAGCCATCCACCGCGATCCGGAAAAAGCATTTACCCTGACTATCAAAAAGAACTGTGTCGCAATCGTTACGGACGGAACCGCGGTGCTTGGGCTCGGAGACATCGGTCCGGCTGCAGCTATGCCCGTTATGGAAGGTAAGGCGATGCTCTTCAAAGAATTCGCCGGCGTCGATGCGTTCCCAATCTGTCTGAACACCAAAGACCCTAACGAGATCATCCGTACCGTCAAAGCCATTGCAACTGCTTTTGGTGGGATCAACCTGGAAGATATCTCTTCGCCTCGTTGTTTCGAGATTGAGGATCGGCTCAAAGAAGAACTCGACATTCCCGTTTTCCACGACGATCAGCATGGCACGGCGGTCGTAGTTTTGGCAGCCTTGATCAACGCACTCAAGATCGTCGGTAAGCACATGAGCGATATCAAGGTGGTAGTTAATGGCGTTGGGGCTGCCGGTGTGGCCTGCACCAAGATCATCATGGCGGCCGGGGTGAGAAACGTCATTGGTTGCGATCAGGTTGGAGCCCTCTACGGTGGAAGACGTGAGCAGATGAACTCAGTGAAAGAGTGGTATGCCGAGAATACTAATCCAACCCAGGAGCAGGGCACGGTTCACGAGGCAATCAAAGGCGCGGATGTTTTCATGGGACTCTCGGTTGCCGGGGTGATCAATGGAATGGATGTGCAGCAGATGGCGGAGAAGCCAATAGTATTTGCCATGGCCAATCCGACGCCAGAAATCATGCCCGAAGAAGCCGCTCCATACGTGGCCGTAATGGCCACTGGCCGCTCAGACTATTCCAACCAGATCAATAACGTTCTCTGCTTTCCTGGAATCTTTCGCGGCGCGCTCGCCTGCCGAGCCTCCCGAATTAACGAAGAGATGAAACTCGCAGCAGCCCACGCCATCGCCGGAATCATCACCGACAATGAGCGGCATCCTGAGTACATCGTGCCTTCGGTTTTCGACAAACGAGTGGCCGAGGCTGTAGCGCGCGGAGTCGAAGAAGCGGCCTATCGCACGGGCGTTGCGAGGCGTGAACGGCCGCTGACAGATCCAGCATGAAGAAAAGAGGCCAACTGGCGAAGGCCTAGTGTCCCAGTTTGAAAAAGCACGATTCCACTAAGTCACACGAAACGGCACAAACAAATTTCGTGTCGGTCGTTTAGTTTCGTGGATCGCTGCTGTTGTCTGTAACAACCTTGTTTAGAAAAGCCTGGGAATTGCGGGCTTGTACCAGCCAAGCCTCACGCACAACAGACTTAAAGCACTTTAGAGACAGTGGCCCTCGACGTCCGTAGGCTTAGGGCGATGAGCGGCACGATCCGGCGAGGTACGGCGATCGCTTCTTTGATATGCCGAGCGTGCGTGAAATGGCCAGCGACATAAAGACCCGGGATGTTGGTTTCAAAGGTTTCGGGGTCGTAGACGGGAACTTCAGTTAGCTTGCCAGGCTCAGTCTTCACTCCCAGCTTCTTCAGCAGGCTGAGGTCGGCGTCACTGCCAATCAGAACGAAGGCCACATCATTTGCAATCGTCAACCTTTCATCTTCGTCGGTGACCAGAGTAACTTCTCGGTCGGTGATTTCGACGATCTGCTGGTAGAGAATAACGTGCAGCCGCCCGGCGGCGATTTGGTGTTCGAGGGGACTGCGCACCCAGTGTTTCATCGCCCCGGCTTTGGGGTCGCGGTTCTCCCAATCCTGGCGCCAGATTGCCAGTGTAGTCCGCGCTCCTTCTTCGGAAAGAAACAGGGCCGCCTCCGCGGCGCTGTTGCCGCCACCGATAACCAACGCATCCTTGCGGACATAAGGATAGGGCTCAACAAATGTGTGATGGACCTTGGGGAGGTCTTCGCCGGGAATGTTAAGCCGGCGAGGATAGGCCATCGCGCCAATGGCAAATAACACGCTAGTGGTTTTGTATTCGCCCCGGGTGCTGCGAACGTGAAAACTTCCAGGCTTCAGTCGGACGATGTCTGTCACTTCCTCATCGGTGTTAATTTTGATGTCATGATCCAGCACGAAATGGATGTAGTGAGAGAGAAGCTCTTCGCGAGTGGGCTTCTCACGCACCGGCTTCAAAGTTCCCTCACGCATTTCAAGCTCGTTAACGGTTGAGAAGAGCGTTCTACCGACCGGGTAGGTACGGATTGTATCGGCGATGGTTCCTTTCTCGATCACCAGGTAATTTAATCCTTCGCGAGCCGCAGCCTCAGCGGCAGAAAGTCCCGCCGGTCCTGCGCCAACAATAATGAGGTCGAAGTCTAGGTTCATTTAATAAGATTGTCCAAAGTCCAAGGTCCAATGTCCAACGTCATACCCGGAGCAAAAGATGTGAGAACCGAACAGAGGAAGCGTTCGGCTTAACATTGGACTTTGGACATTGGACCCGCTTAGAGCGACAGCTCACCTCGGATAACCAAAACCGATGACCCACCGACGCGGACCTGTTCCACCGCCGCGGTTCCTCCTCTGACTTCCACCCTAATCCGGCTGGGTCTTTTGATCCAATCGCCCTGTTCGAGCACGAACTTGAAGACATTGTCGACTGGTTCAACCCCGCTGGCTCCGTAGTAGACCAGGTAAGCTCCCAGAGCGCCGGCGGCACTGCCGGTGGCCGGGTCTTCCGGAATGTTGTCATCAGGAGCGAACATGCGAAGGTGCGCGCGCGCCGAGCCTGCCTCGATTGTTTCGCGCGTAAACGGGCAGCAACCCGTGGCCTCCAGGTCGTTGTAAATCTCAGTTAGCAAAGCGGCGTTGACTCGACAGTTCCTGAGGTCCGCCAAAGCGCGAATTGGGACCGCCAGGAATGGTAGGCCAGTTGAGATCACTTGAATCGGCAAACTTTCATTCAGATCCTCGTGGGCCAGACCTAAGGCTCGCGCGATGTCTGCTTGTTGGTGAGAGTCTTCGACTACTGTGCCCAGGGCCGGTTTACCCTGCGTCATTACCACCTGCACCGGCTGTCCTTCTTTGAATTCTATATCGACAGGAAGAACGCCGATGCCGATCGCATGCTGGATGCGAGTCCAACCCGTTCCCGTCTCAGGCAAGGGAACCACACCTTCGCGGGCCAGCGCGTTCCATGTTCCAACCACGGGATGTCCTGCGAAGGGAATCTCGCGCGTGGGAGTAAAAATTCGCAGCCGGCGCAGCACCTTGTGCGTTTCGCTCTCAGCACGGTTCTTATCCGCTGACGATTGTTCCGTATTGGTTTTCGGCGTCACACCTACGGAATGCGCCTCGGGCGCTTCCTCTGGCTTCAGCACGAAGACGGTTTCTGAGAGATTCATCTCCCGCGCAATCTTTAACATGTCCTCCGTGCTCAAACCGTCAGCTTCCGGGAACACAGCCAAAGGGTTGCCACCGAACACGCGCTCGGTAAAGACATCTAACTGCAGAAAACGATAGCCTGCCATTTGTTACGGCCTTACGACGGAATAGCGATCAGTTCTTTCCATCATCGCGGCGCAGGTGATGGTGGTCAAGTGATGAAGTCCCGTGCCGGTGCCGGACTACGAGATGCTTCTTCTCAATTCTCAAAACGGAACGAGTTTGACCCCACCAGCTCCGTTATTGTGTTGATGCTAATAGTTAGGCCTCTGCGGCTATGACCTCATTGCAGCGGAGGCATCGCTGTGATCAACACAATAATGGAGCAATACCCTTCCTCAGTGCTCATTGCTTGTGGGCTCGCGCGGCCGTTATAATTCCCGCGTTTGAATAAACCCGATGAAACAAGTTCCGTCCCTGGCGCACCCACCGCGCGTTCAAAGAATAGTTTGCGCGGTATCTTGCTTCCGGTTACTACTCCTTTCAACCTAACTGAAGAAATCGATAAGGAAGGTCTTCGTCGCAATATCAGGAAATGGAATGCGATGGGAATCGTAGGTTACGTTGTCCTGGGCTCTACGGGTGAACGGGTCAACCTGGACGGTCGCGAGTGCGCGCAAGTGAGTCAGATCGCGCGTGCCGAGATTCCGCAGAATCTGAAATTCATAGTTGGTGCAGGTCAGCAAGCCACCCGGGCGACGATCGCGGAGATAAAACAGGCATCAGCCGCTGGAGCCGACGCCGTACTGGTAATCACCCCGCACTTCTACCGCCTGGCAATTACTCAGGAGGCTTTGGTTAATCACTTTATGGCAGTCGCCGATGCGTCACCCGTGCCGGTGATTCTCTATAGTATCCCTGATTTGACCGGCATCAAGATCGAACCGGAAACGGTCGCCCAACTTAGTGCGCATTCCAACATAATCGGAATGAAAGACAGTTCTGCTGATATGGCCGGGTTCCAGGAGACGGTGGCGCTGGTGCCTGAAGATTTCGTGGTGTTGACTGGGAATGGAACTGTCCTCTCCACCGCGCTCAGGAAGGGAGCGCGGGGCGCAATTTTGGCTGTCGGCTGTGTGGCCGCAGCGCAGTGCCTCGAGATCTATCATTTGGTTGCGGTCGGAGAAGTTGACAAAGCCGCAGCTTTGCAGGAGAAACTGACTCCGCTTGCACTGGCCGTGACGAAGCGCTACGGTATCGGCGGGCTCAAAGCGGCGATGGACTTGATTGGTTTCGCCGGGGGAGCGGTGCGCGCCCCCCTAAAACCAGCGAGCGCAGAAGCTCAAGCGGAAATCGCAGCATTGCTTGACGAGCTGAGAAATGAATCGGTTTTTAAAAACTGAAGCCTGACGCGAACGGGGCGAGTTGGCAGGAGTAGCGAGATCGTGAGTGCGACAGAATCCGCTTGTTACAGCACACCTGAAGAATCAGGTTTGCGAGTCGAGACTCTTTCCTTCGAACGCATTCCTCATCAGTCGCGCCTATTCCTCGACTATCTTCGCGATCCACTTGCGCTGCGCCGATTCTATCCGTCGGCAATTCGATTTCATCACGAACTCCCACTGCGAGCGCCGGAAGTGCTCGCAGCGCATACGGCTGACCGCAAAGTCCTCTGTGACGCACTCGCCGAGATGAACGTGGCCTGGGGTGCGGGCGCGGAGACTTTAGCAAACATTGAATTGTTGCGCGAAGCGGACTGCTTGGCTGTTGTCTCCGGACAGCAAGCGGGTCTGTTCACTGGTCCACTGTACACGATATACAAAGCGCTCTCGGCGGTGAAACTGGCGGGTTGCCTGAGGCAGCGCAACACTAAAGCCGTGCCTGTCTTCTGGATTGCCACTGAGGATCATGATTTTGCAGAAGTCGCGAAAGCTGAATTCATTGGCAAGGATTGCCGGCTGGCAAGTGGAACCGTGCCATTCGAGTTGCACCGGGAAGGACATCCTGTCGGACACGTCGTGCTGGACGATTCCATCAACAAGGTGGTCGATCATCTAGTTGAATTGCTACCCGTTTCTGAATTCACACCTGACCTCGAAGCGTTGTTGCGTGACGCCTGGAAGCCCGGTCGTGGCTATGGCGAAGCATTCGCCCGCATGATGACGTCGCTTTTAGGTCAACATGGCCTGATCTTCCTGGATCCTATGGATGTCACGATGAAGCGACTCGCGGCGCCTCTTTACGCCAGCGCGGCGAATCGAGCGCAGCAGATCGCTAGTGCAATAGAAGTCCGCAGCAGTGAACTGGAGGAAGCCGGCTATCACGCGCAAGTACTGGCAACGGCAACCTCTTTCCCGCTTTTCCTACATGATGCAGAAGGCGCACGCCACGCGTTGACGCGCACTGACGAGGGCAAATACAAGGTGAAGGCTTTGGATTCGGCCTACTCGGCCCAGGAGCTCGCCGAACTGGCCTCCCTTCAACCTGAACGCTTCAGCCCTAATGTAACTCTCCGCGCCGTGGTGCAGGATCACCTTCTGCCAACCATTGCGTACTTGGGTGGAGCAGCCGAGATCGCCTACTTCGCCCAAACCGCTGAAGTCTATCGCGTGCTCGAACGGCCCGTGACACCTATCTTGCCGCGGTCGAGTCTGACGATGATCGAACGCCACACAGGTCGTGTGCTGGAGCGTTATGCACTAAACCTAGCGGATTTTTTTGCCGGGCCAGAGAGTGTTCTGGCCCGAGTTGTCGAAGAACATCTCGGAGCGGATACGGCAAAGAGTTTTTCCGAAACCGCAGAGGGTGTGAATCAGGACCTCGATAGATTGAGAGAAAAACTGCGGGCAATTGACCCGACCCTGGCAGAGGCGCTCGAAACAGGTCGGCGGAAGATCAACTATCAACTTGAAGGCTTACGTTCCCGTTTCCATCGGTCCCAGATGTCCCGCGATGAGACGGCCCACCGGCAGTTGCAACGGGCTTTCGACCAGTTGTATCCGGAAAAGAATTTGCAGGAACGCCATATTAATGTCAGTTCTCTCTTAGCGCGTCATGGACGGTACGTGGTTGACTGGATCTATAACGCGATCAATCTTGGGTCGTCTGAACACCAGATAGTCTATTTGTGATTGCCAATTGCCAATTGCCGATTGCCAATTTCAGAGCGCGGGGATGAGGCGCTTGCTGGAGTGGACAACCCTGCGAAACCTTCGAATTTGGCAATTGGCATTGAAATTCGGCAATGTTTAGCATGTCCAAGATCCGTCTCCTGCCAGATCACGTCTCCAACCAAATTGCCGCTGGCGAGGTTGTCGAGCGGCCCGCGTCGGTAGCCAAGGAACTGGTTGAAAATGCCATCGACGCTCGAGCAACCCGTATCGTCATTGACGTGGAGAGCGGCGGGCGGCGGCTCTTGAAGGTCTCCGACGACGGTGAGGGCATGGTGCGTGATGATGCCCTGTTGGCTTTTGAACGTCATGCCACTTCTAAGATTAGTACCGCCGAGGATCTCAATTCCATTGCCACCTTAGGGTTTCGCGGCGAGGCATTAGCGGCAATTGCCTCCGTGGCGCGCGTCGAGCTGGTTAGTAAAACCGAAGATGCCACCGCGGCAACTCGCATCGTGATTGAAGGCGGGCGCATGCGCGATGTCAAAGATGCCGCGCATCCCCGCGGCACGACCATTTCAGCGCGCGATCTTTTCTTTAATGTCCCCGCGCGTCGGAAATTCCTGCGCTCGGAAGCCACAGAGACTTTTCACCTGACGAATCTCGTCACCCACTATGCTCTCGCCCATCCCGAAATAGCCTTTAGTCTTACGAACAGTGGTCGTGAAGTGCTGCGAGTGGCCTCGGCAAAGGATTTGAGGGAGCGTGCATATCAGATTTTCGGTTCGGAGTTCTTGGACAACCTCTTAGAAGTCAGCGGTGGACAGAAGCATGTTGCCTTAGTGAGTGGCTACGTTTCCGCCCCTCGTGATCGACGCACTTCGCGGGATGCACAGTACTTGTTTGTTAACGGCCGGTTCGTTCGGGACCAACTAATTGGCCGGGCCCTTTCGGAAGGCTATCGCTCGATCTTGCCTCACGGAGTTTATCCTGCCGCGCTTTTGTTTATTGATACGCCACTTGAGGAAGTGGACGTGAATGTTCATCCGGCCAAGACGGAAGTTCGTTTTCGCCGCGTCGCGGCCGTTGCGGATGCTGTGCGCGAAGCCGTGCGCACCGCCCTCGCTAGTGCGGGCTATATGCGCTCCGACCTGACTGAACCCTCAACTGGTCCACACGATCAGCATGCGGTGCATGACTCAGTTGGTGCGTTGTCTACCGTGGCCACCGAACATTCGCCCGTTAGCACTCCAATAAATGGCGCGGAGGACGTTGTCGAGCATAGAGCACCCACTGCCCCCGCCAAGCAGTCGCGAATTGAGTTTGCCTCGCCGCCAAGCCAGGACGTGGAATTCGGTGCGCAACAGCGTCGGGAATCTGATCTTGGGGTCTTGAAATCAGATACTCCTCGGGATCCCGACGCGGTCTTGCGGCAGGCACTCTCGGCGAATCAGGATTCTGTAGAGTCGCCAAGCGAAATTAATAACACTGTGAGTAGAGCAGACTTGTTAACGGGTGAAACTGCATCCGCGCCCCAAAGGAATGCCAAATCAATTTCACTGCCGCCACTCGCGTCAGCGGGCAGGTTTGCGCGCGAAGTTGGAATTGAAGAGCTATCTTCGAACATCCGACCGCTGGGCCAGCTGGATGGAAGTTTCATAATTGCTACCGACGACGAGGGCTTATTGTTAATTGACCAGCACGTGGCGCATGAGCGCATTCTATTTGATAAGTACCGAGCGCTCGAATCTTCCCGTCAGGCGGAATCGCAGAATCTTCTGATTCCCGAGACGTTCGACCTGACCCCGGCGCAGGCTGCTGCGTTTGCTTTTGTAGTGCCGGAACTTGAAAGCTTTGGGTTTGAACTGATGCGCCTGTCTGGCCGGACGGTGGCGATAAAAGCTACTCCCGCCGATTTGCCAGCGAGTGAGGCCCGCAACATGCTCGCTGAGATACTGGAAACCGTCGACGCCGAAAAGAAAGGCTCTGCGCGCGAGGCGTTGCGAGATCACATCGCTGCATCCCTAGCCTGTCATGCAGCGATCAAAGTAAACATCTCTCTGTCGCGGGAGAAGATGCGTTGGCTCATCGATCGGCTGCTAGAAACTTCCTCACCGACAACCTGCCCACACGGCCGGCCTGTAATTCTGCGTCTGGCGACGCGGGATATTTTGAAAGGGTTCCATCGGATCTAATCGGCGACTTCTTTATTGATGGTAGGTGGATGGTCCCCGGGGATCAGTTCCAGCTCTTTAGCGAGCGGGAAATTGAAGTAGAGAACACGACCCTTTCGGCGGTAACGAACTTGATAGTCAACATAACTATCAGGAGTGACGTCCCGCCAGGGATGTGTTCCATTTAGTTCTTTAAACTTCTCATACATATTGTGCAGTATTATGAGAAGGCAACCTAGAGATTTTAAGACTGAACTGTTAGAGAGTCAATCAATATTTTCCCGCTCGGTAATACTTCGCTCAGAGGGGAGGGGTGATTTACGCCTTTTGACTCAGCAAGGGTTGGCCGCCATTCCCATCATCTCTGTAGCATGCCGGATAAAAGCAGCTTGGCCTAATACAACCTTCGGCCTGCGAATCTGTCACTCATTAGATGGGGAGCCGCCACTCTATGGACGATTCAGACCAGAGGTTGGTCAAGAGATTCCTACGCACGAAGGACGAGACATCGTTCAGGCAGCTTTATCGTCGCCACACTCCCGCCTTATACCCTCTGGCCATTCGCCTGTTCGGAGGCCTGGAGGCCGACGCCCAGGATGCAATTCAAGAGATGTGGATTAGGGCTTGCAAGTCGCTGGAACGTTTCGAATGGAGATCCAGCCTCAGGACCTGGCTGACGGGCATTTTAATTAATCGCTTGCATGAAGTTAACCGCGAACAGTGGCGGCGGCATGAAGAACAATATCCAGACAATGGTTTTGGTGCGATTGCGGGAACCCACGAGCAATCAGATTTTGGAAGAACAACCCCGATTTGGAGCAACTCATTACTCGCCTTCCTGCCGGCTATCGCCAGATTTTGGCACTGCATGACATAGAGGGTTATACGCACGACGAGATTGGTGCTCTTTTGGAGATCTCAGCAGGCACTTCAAAGAGCCAACTCTACCATGCTCGCAGAGCCCTGCGAGCTATGCTGCAGACGGAGGCACGATTACCATGACCAACGAAATTGTCGAACTCAGCCCTCACGAACGTGAGGCATTTGATCGCCTTGAGAAAGAGAAGATGCCACCGCTATTTCTCGAAGGGCGAACGGTTGCAGCGTTAAAGGATGCTCACTTGATTCGCGCAAAAAGGATTGATTGGTTACCCAGGCGTCGAGGAATCGGCATCGCCGTGGCGGCGTCGATGTGTTTCTTTGTCCTCGGCATCCTCGTGGGCGTTTGGTCGGTATCTGCCCAATCGACAAAACCAAGGGGGCCGGTATTTGTGTTAGCCCTACGCAACCCTCCTGAGGCGTTGCCCGCCAAGTCTCGAGATGAGGCGTTGCAACGGATGCAGGAATTCGGGGCCTGGGTCGATGAGTTGAAACGGAAAGGATTAACGCTAGGCCATGATTGCCAGCTTCTTAGCGAGGTAAATGGCCCCAACTCCATAATTGACACAAGTTCGGATGCGCCGGGCGGGTCTCTCATGGGAATCGTCTTGTTGCAGGTCGAGAATGACGATCAAGCTGCCGAAGCTGCGAAGAGTTGTCCTCACTGGAAGTATGGAGGGACCATAGAAATCAAACAGCTTCGATAGGCGGTACTGAGGCACTTTTGTCACGTCGACGATGTCACTCACTACAGAACCGCGAGTGGTAGCGACCGGGTCCTATAGTCAATTCGCATTGAAAGCGTTTTACCGGGCGTTGAGTGCTTGGCCCGGTCGCTACCGCTCGCGGTTCAGTATTCTTTGCCGCGGCCTCACAAACTGGCCAGCGTCTGCATTACCGCTTCGAGGTTGGAGAGGTCCGGTATAAAAGCGTCGGGGCGACACTTCATTAGATCTTCGGCGCTGTAAAGACGTCCGGTTCCCACGGCGAGGGCCCGAGCGCCGAAGTGATGCGCACAGGCGATGTCGTTTGGCGTGTCGCCGATGACGATAAATTGCTGAGGCAGTAGATCCAACTTGAGTTTACTTCTGATTCTCTCGGCAGCCAGACCAGGGAGGTCACGGCGATCATGCGACTCGTCGCCAAACGCGCCAGGCAACGAGAAAAAATTCGAGAGGCCAACCAGCTCCACCTTCAAGTAAGCGGCAGCTTCAATATTGCCGGTAACTAGTGCGGATTGATATCGGGGATGATCGGCAACTTCCTGCAGAACTTCACGCACCCCGGGTAAGACTTGAAAGAACTCTGCACCGTTGCTAGTGGCTTTGTGCATTTCTTCCATATAGCGCTCGCGCAGGTGATCAATGCGCTCCCGAATGTGCTCATGCGTGAAGCCCTCAGGGCGGAGAGCTTCTGCCACAATCTGAAGGTCTGTCATCCCGGAGACTTTCATCTCGGCGAGTCGGCCGGACGTGCCAAAGACGCCCTCGAGCATGGGAATCGTGTAGTCCTTGAAAGCCCCGGTGCGCGCTGAGCGAATGAGCGTACCGTCGATATCCCAAAGTAAAATGCGCAGAGGTTCCTCTGAAGTGACGAGTGATGCTTGATTGTGCATTGAGTTCTTCGCGTATGTTACTTAAGTCCTCGACCGCCCTGGTAAAACCGTTACTCAATTACGGCCAATACATCTCCGGCGTTAACGGTAGAGCCTACTTGCGCATGAATTGAGACGACGTGACCGGTCTTCGGCGCCTTCATCTCGTTCTGCATTTTCATTGCTTCCACCACCAGGATGCCCGCACCAGCCTCGACCTCAGTGCCGGCTTCGACGAGTACGCGCACAACTTTTCCGGGCATGGGCGCCACGATTCGAACTGCTCCTTTGTCGTGTTCCGCTCCGCTCGGAGTGCTGCGAAGACGCTTTGGATCGGTGAGCTTTATCGTGTAGCTGGCGCCGCGCAAGCTTACTTCAATTTCATGGGGACGGTTGTAGCCACTCTCGACGTGGCAGTTGCAGACGGTGTTGCCGTCGATCAGCAAATATTCGCTGTTACCCAAATCGCGAAGTTCCAGCTCATAGCGCCTACCATCAACCTCAGCTAAGACTACTGCCTCACGCCGTTGAATCGAGATCTGATGGTTTTTGCCGGCCGCTTCGGCTTTAAGCTTTATCACGCTGTTCCTCTGAGCTTATGAGCCCGCTTGTCGATAACGGTTCTCTGCCGAATTAACGCAGATCGGCCGGAAACCTTCCAACTATTCTTCGCCTCGTCCGCTCGCTGACGGTGGAGCGAGGCTTTCCTCTGTAACTTTGCGTAGTGAATCGAACCGGCAATTAGGGCCAGGTCCCGGCGCCTTATTTCGACTTCGTCAGCCTGAGTCAAAACAAAACGACGCGCGGCCTCCCGTCGCTCGTTGAAACGGGTGATGAAACCAGTATCCAGCCGGCCGGCAATGAACTCCTCATCTCGGACTATCTCGCGGAAAAATGCCAGGTTGGTCTTAATCCCGCCGACCTGATATTCGTCCAAAGCGCGGCGCAACCGATCGATGGCTTCTCTTCTAGTGCGGCCCCAGGCAGCCAGCTTTGATATCATTGGGTCGTAATGGATGGATACTTCCGTTTGGACGCGGACGCCGCTGTCTTCCCGGATCCCGGGACCCGACGGCACTTGCAGGAAGCTTATTGTGCCCGGCGAAGGGAAGAAATTATTCTCAGGGTCTTCCGCATAAAGGCGGCATTCGATTGCATGGCCCTGCCAACGGATTTCCTCCTGGCTAAATGAAAGGACCGCTCCCGTCGCAACCATGATTTGTTCACGTACCAGATCAATTCCCGTAACGAGTTCCGTCACCGGATGTTCGACCTGTAGTCGCGTGTTCATCTCGAGGAAGTAGAATTCGCGAGTGGCATCATCCACAAGGAATTCGACCGTTCCAGCGCCGACGTAGTCAACAGCACGCGCGATCTTAACTGCAGCTTCGCCCATGCGAGGGCGCAAGTGAGTGTCGTTTATTGGAGAGGGACACTCTTCCACCACTTTTTGGTGACGGCGTTGGATTGAGCATTCTCGCTCACCAAGATGAACAACGTTTCCGTATGCGTCCCCGAAGACTTGAATTTCGATATGGCGCGGGTGCTTGACTACTTTCTCCAGATAGAGCGAAGCATCGCCAAAGGCACGCGCTGCTTCGGAACCTGCGCTATCAAATGCTGACTGCAGCTCCTGGGGAGAGGCGACTAAACGCATCCCTTTTCCACCACCACCGGCCGAGGCCTTCAACATCACCGGATAGCCAAAATGTTCCGCTACGCTCTGTGCTTCCGAAGGCGAATTCATAGGCTCGACTGTGCCGGGGACAATCGGAACGCCCGCATCTACAGCAGCGCGTCGGGCGCTGGTTTTCGATCCCATCGTTTCCATTGCTGTTGCTGGGGGGCCGATAAACTTTAGTCCGCCGGCAGCGACGGCTCGGGCGAAATCTGCATTCTCCGCAAGAAAACCGTAGCCGGGATGGATTGCCTCGGCTTTCGTTTGCCTGGCAGCTTCTACGATTGCCGCGATGTTCAAATAACTCTGTGTGGAAGGTGCGGGACCGATGCAAACTGCTTCGTCGGCGAGTCGGACGTGAACTGCCTCTGCGTCCGCTTCGGAGTAGACGGCTACAGGAGAGATTGATAAGTCGCGGCATGCGCGGATCAGGCGCACAGCAATTTCACCGCGGTTGGCAATTAGAATTTTCCTAAACATTTGTGTAGGGGCGTCCCTCCGTGGGCGCGCCCCCGTGCCAATGTTCCCCGATGTTGTAAGTGTAAAAGACGTGCGTGATGCGGTCCTGTTCGTCCCAGTTGATATCGAGGACACTACCCTCGGCGACGCGACCCGTTTTTGAGAGGCGGGCAAAGCGCGAGGCTTCGTCTTCCTTCTTTCGTCGGAAACGATTCAGGTAAGACATTCCAGGTGAGCCTTAGGGCTTGATGGATGTAGGGGATCGGGTTGGCGTGCCGGTCTGGCGCACGCTTTCCGAGGCTTTTTTGATGATACCGTCGTCAACGATTAAGTCGTCTTCAGTTCCCATGAGCTGGTCCGCCCCAGGTAAAGGAAGTTCGTAGTTCGTAAACGAAAGCCCCTCGCCAGGCAAATCGTCGGAGGCGGTCTCCAGAGACGCATTGCGGATGACTGCGCCGCGCAAAGTCCGGGACTTCTGTTTCGGCAGGGCTGCCAGATCGGCGCTTGGCTTATAGGCCGAGGAATCAAAACTACTAAGGGCGGCAGCGATTGAGCCATCCGGGTCAGGAAGACGACCTAGATCCTTCAACTCCGCTGGCAGCGTGCCATATCGGGCGTTGTATTCCAGCAGCGCGCGAGCAAATCGGTGACCCAAAGCGTTAGCGGCCGCCTGTAACCCATCTTGGCGCTGACGCAAACGTTCCGGCACCGTGATACCAATGAGAAAGGCAATCAGCACGGGAACCAGCGCAGAGGCCATGAGCCCGGTCTTTGCATAACCTAAACCGCAGAAGAACGCCGGGGATTTAACCATTGATCGATAGATCTTGAGGCTGCCCCAGAGAACGATGATCGTTGCCGGTATTGCAATCCATTTCAGGCGCCAGGCTGCCGTTTCCCCGGCGGCCATCCAGGACCAGAAGTCCAAAGGAAAAACTGAAAAAAGGGCAAGCGTGGAGGTGTCACTCGGTGCTCGTTGAACTAACGCAATTATCGTCTGGGTCAGGAACACAAGCACCATCAGCGACCCGGCGACCGCCAGCAGTAACGAGCGACCGTAAGAGGGAAGTTCATGTTCCGGTTTCGGCAGAGCCTCGCCTACGGAGAGGGCGCCACAGGAGGCACAACCTTCGCTCAAGGCGCCTTCAAACTTAAAGCCACAGCAGGGACAGATCGTCACGTATTTATCCTCGAACGGGAAGACGTCACTTGTCGATATACGACTTTCGGGGTTCGGCTCAACCGGCTTTGTGTATTAGTGCTTGCTCGGCTCGTCGATCAGGCCCGGGCTTAGATGCAGAATGAGACGGCTGAGATTCTATTTCCTCAGCTTTGGTCTGTATTTTGTTTAGCTCTCGCCAAGTGTGATACATGCGATGGGCAAAGGTCCAGTAGGATCCAACTGCTAAAACCCACAGGACTGCAGGCATTCGGTTAGCCAAGAAGTTGTTTGAGCCTGGGAGCGTGCTGAGAGCCCCAATAATGAAAAGAACCACTCGCTCCGGGCGCCGAAGGAAACCGACATCGCACTTGGGAATTAGGCTTTCGGCACGCGCGCTCGCGTAGCTTACCATAATTG
>JACCSP010000074.1 GCA_013812905.1 Pyrinomonadaceae bacterium | reverse complement strand
CGGTGACGTGGTGGCGTTCTCTGTAAGCGACACAGGCATCGGAATTCCCTCGGAAAAACAACGGATTATCTTCGAGGCTTTTCAGCAGGCGGACGGCACTACCAGTCGTAAGTACGGCGGCACTGGTCTCGGACTGTCCATCAGTCGCGAGATCGCCCGTTTGCTTGGAGGCGAGATTCGCGTCCTCAGCACGCCGGGCGAAGGTAGCACCTTCACTTTCTATCTGCCTCGCAACTACGCTGCGGGAGCTCTGAAGTCAGAGCCTAGCCAGAAACGAATCAATCTCGGCGGCAGGGAAAACGAGGCTGCCTGGACTCCGGTTGAATCCGTCGACAGCGAATCCCTGGCTCTTTTATCCGGCGAGCCGACTGCAATTCTCGACGATCGCCACGAGATTCAGGCGGGCGACCGCTCAGTCCTGATCGTCGAGGACGATATTAGTTTCGCCGGTATTCTTTTGGACCTGGCGCGTGACAAGGGGTTTAAAGGTTTAGTTGCCACCAGCGCCACCATGGCCCTGGCGCTGGCCCGAAAATATAAGCCGACGGCTGTCACTCTTGATATTCGCCTACCCGATCGCGACGGCTGGACGGTGTTGGATCGCCTGAAGCATGACCCGGCGACGAGGCATATCCCGGTCCACATTATTACGGTTGAGGAAGAGCGTCAGCGGGCGTTGCAGCTAGGCGCTTTCAATCACGTGCAAAAGCCCGTCACTCATGAGGACCTGGGCAAAACTTTCGACGACATGCGGGACTTCATTGAGCGGCGTATTCGAAAACTCCTGGTAGTGGAGGACGACGACGTGCAGCGTATGAGCGTGGTGGAATTGATTGGCAACGGCGATGTCAAAACCACGGCCGTGGCCACCGGCGAGGAGGCTTTGAACATTCTCAAAGACGAGAGATTCGATTGCATGGTGCTGGATCTGAAACTTCCTGACATGAGCGGATTCGAACTGATAGAGAAACTACAAACAGATCTCGGTCGTTACGATTTGCCAATCATCATCTACACCGGAAAAGAATTGACCCGGAGAGAAGAACTGCATCTGAAGAAGGTGGCAGATGCAATCATCGTCAAAGAGGCTAGTTCTCCTGAACGGCTGCTGGCCGAAACGGCTCTCTTCCTGCATCGCGTGGAAGCCAATCTACCCGAGCCGAAGCGACGCATGCTGGAGAAGTTTCACCGCAGCGATCCGGTGTTGGCTGGACGTAAGGTGCTGGTAGTCGATGACGATGTACGAAACATTTTTGCCTTGACCAGCGCGCTGGAAGCGCACCACATGGAGGTGGTCCACGCCGAGAATGGGCAGGAAGGCATTGATCTGCTGAAGTCCACTCCCGGTATCGAAGCCGTCTTGATGGACATCATGATGCCCGAGATGGATGGCTATGAAGCCATCGCCGCGATTCGTCAGATGGAAACGTTTAGGCAGCTTCCCATCATCGCGCTGACCGCCAAAGCGATGAAGGCCGATCGGGATCACTGTCTGGAAGTTGGCGCGTCAGACTATATTTCGAAGCCCCTCGACATAGACCAGCTGTTTTCGCTGCTGCGAGTATGGCTTTACCGGCAAGATGAAGCTACGTGAGCACGGTCGCTACAGAAGTAAATGATCTGGAAGACATCGAGATTTCTCTGCTGCTCGACGGTCTTTACCGCGCCTATGGTTTTGATTTCCGGGAGTATTCGCGCGCTTCGATAAAGCGGCGAATTCTGGACTTGATGCACGGGGAGAACCTGGCGACGGTATCGGCCTTTCAAGACCGGGTGCTGCATGACGCGGCTTGCTTGAATCGTTTCCTGTTGGGCCTCTCAGTACACGCCACGGCAATGTTTCGCGATCCCAGCTTCTATCTGACTTTTCGCAAGAAAGTTGTGCCGCTGCTCAGGACTTATCCCACGGTGCAAATCTGGGTCGCCGGCTGCTCGACTGGGGAAGAAGTTTACTCTCTGGCCATCCTGCTGCAGGAAGAGCGCCTTTACGGCAGATGCCGTATCTACGCCACCGATATTAGCCAGGCAGTTTTGCGCAAAGCCCGCGATGGGATTTTTCCGCTCGCCGCCATGCGAGACTACACCAACAACTATCACCAGGCGGGCGGTGCTAATGAATTTTCCGACTATTACACCGCTCAGTATGACAGTGTGATTTTCAGTTCCGCACTCAAAAGCAATGTCGTGTTTTCCGAGCACAACCTTGCTACCGACGGTTCCTTTAATGAGTTTCAGGTAATCCTGTGCCGCAACGTCATGATCTATTTCAACAAAGATCTGCAGGCCCGCGTTCACCATCTGCTCTACGACAGTTTGAGTATGTTTGGCGTCTTTGGTTTGGGTAACAAGGAGTCGTTGAAGTTTACGCCGCGGGCGGCATTCTATGAGCACCTTAATGATAAGGACAAGCTCTATCGAAAGGTAATGTAAGTGGCCTATGAGATTGTTGTCGTGGGCGCCTCCACTGGAGGCTTGAGGGCATTGCGAGTATTGCTTTCCGGATTGCCGGCGGAATTTTTTTTGCCGATGGTCATTGTGCAGCACCGGGGAAAACACATGGAAACCGGGTTGTGTGAATTCCTGGCGCACAGCAGTCGTCTGCCTGTCGGCGAACCGGAAGACAAAGAACCTGTGTTACCGGGCCACGCTTACCTTGCGCCGCGGGACTATCACTTGCTAATTCAGAGCCGAAGCTTTGCCTTGTCAACTGAGTCGCCCGTGGGTTTCGCGCGGCCCTCGATAGATGTGCTCTTCGAGTCGGCGGCGGATGAGTATCGGAAGCGGGCCATCGGGGTGATCTTGACCGGCGCAAACCATGATGGCGCCCGTGGTCTGGCGGCCATAAAAGCGCAGGGCGGACTAACTCTGGTAGAAGACCCGGTGACCGCCGTGTGCCGAGAAATGCCAGACGCCGCCATTAATCTGACAAGAGTTGATTGGATTCTGCCGTTGCAGGAGATGGCAGCCGGCCTTTATAGACTAAGTATCAACCCTGGGCAATATGAAAGCTGATGAGCAGATCAACATTCTGATGGTGGACGACAGCACCACAAATCTGTTGGCGCTGGAGGCGATCCTGCAGGCTCCGGATAGAAATCTCGTCAGCGCTTCTTCCGGGGATGATGCTCTGCGGTATCTGTTGAATAACGACGTGGCGGTGATTCTGCTTGATGTTTTCATGCCGGGGATTGACGGACTAGATACTGCTGAGCTAATTCGGGCTCGAGAGAAATCGCGCGACATACCAATCATTTTTCTGACTGCCGACAGCACGGGCGGCCGTCATCTGAGACGTGGCTACTCCCTAGGCGCGGTCGACTACATTGTAAAACCGATCGAGCCGGATATCCTGCGTTCGAAGGTCGCGGTCTTTGTCGAGCTGTTCAAGAAAACTCTGGAAATTCATCGCCAGGCTCAGTTGCTTCACGAAAAGAATCTGGAACTCGAGAATGCGAACCTGGCTCGACTCAGCATGCTAATCGATCTAGGGCAAGAATTGGCCCTCGAGCATGATCCGTGGCGAGTACTGGAGAACTTTTGTCGCTCTGCCAGACAGATTGTCGATGCGCAAGAAGCCGCCGTCGGTGTATTCGATGCCGATTGTGACGACCTTCGCTTCTATTTCCGTTGCGTCTCGGGCGAAGATATCGACTCCAGCACCGGAATTCCCAAAGTCGCTCGGCGGGCTTTGGATTTTTTGGTAAACGAACGCCGCTCGCTGCGGCTGAATGACTCGGACGAACTTCTGGACGACGATAAGAAGAGTTCAGATTCGGTGCGTTCCTTTCTGGGCGCCCCAATCTTAGCGTCCACCGGGGTTTGCGGTTGGATTTACCTCCTTAACAAGATCAAGGCCGAAGATTTCACTGAAGCCGATGAACGGCTGGCGACGACCCTCGCCACGCAGGTGGGCATCGCATACGAGAACGCCAGGCTTTACAGCAATGCGCAACGCCATGCCAGCGAGCTGCAAATGGAAATAGCAGAGCGCAAACAGGCCGAAGAAGAACGCGCCCAACTATTAGTACGCGAGCAGGCCGCGCGAGCTGAAGCAGAGCAAGCAAATCGTACCAAGGACGAATTTCTGGCCACGCTGTCGCACGAACTGCGTACGCCGCTCTCAGCTATTTTGGGCTGGAGCCACCTGGTGCGCACCGGGAAACTCGACGAACTGCAGATGACGCGTGCATTTGAAACCATCGAACGCAACGCGCGATCGCAGTCGCAGTTGATTGACGACTTGCTCGACGTTTCTCGGATCGTCACCGGCAAACTGCAAATAGAACTGGGCCCAGTTAATCTCCCACCCGTGATTGAAGCCGCAATTGACGCAGTTAGGCCGGCTTTTGAAGCTAAGGACATCCAGTTTGAACCGGTGATGAAGTCGCAGGCTCTTTTAGTGCCGGGCGATGCCAACCGGCTGCAGCAGATCTTCTGGAATCTTTTCAGTAACGCTGTCAAGTTTACGCCCCACGGTGGCCGGGTTCGTGTAGAGATTGAGCGTGCAGAGCCGCACGCTAGGGTTACGGTGAGCGATTCGGGCATTGGCATAAAGCCTGATTTTTTGCCTTACATCTTCGACCGCTTTCGGCAAGCGGACGGCTCGACCACCAGGGTGCACGGAGGATTGGGACTGGGTCTGGCCATCGTAAAACACCTTGTGGAACTCCATCAGGGCACGGTCAAAGTTGACAGCAAAGGACCTGATCAGGGGGCAACGTTTACAGTCAGCCTGCCTCTCGCATCGGCCGGGGCTGTTGCAGATCTGGAAAGCGCCGCGGTGCGGGAGCGCGAAGGGAACGGCCTGCCTGCTGGTTTTTCCGAATTGCTCGACGGCCTGCGGATTCTGGTTGTTGATGACGAATTAGATTCGCGTGAGTTAATAACAGCTATTCTGACCCGCTGCGGAAGTGAAGTGAGGTGCAGCGAGTCGGCTGCCGAGGCAATCCAGTGCTTCCGCGACTGGAAACCCGACCTCCTTGTGAGTGACATCGGGATGCCTAAGGAAGACGGCTACAGTCTGATCCAGAAGCTAAGAAAGATGAGATCGAAGTGGGCCAGGGACATTCCTGCCGTGGCCCTGACGGCGTACGCAACTGTTGAGGATCGCGCCCGCGCACTCGACGCCGGCTTCCAGGTCCACGTCGCTAAACCCATTGAACCCGAGGCGCTGGTGAGATCAATCGCCGGCGCCGCCGGCCGGAAAATCTGAGCCAGTTACTCCTGCTACCGTGTTAACTGCTGGACTACGTGCATCGCGGAGTCCCACGGGGCAATTTCTTGAATGGGTGTCCGCAATTACCATTCAGTGTTCTCCGGGAACTCGCTGCATCTTCTAGTTACCATTCAAGATCACATTGAAGCTAAAATCGCACTCAATTCTAATTTCCTCGGTGAATTGTTTATTCCATTAGAATTAACTCTCCTCGGTTCGGTAGCTATAGGGCGTGCGCGCGGATGAGTTTCCTACTGTTCAAGTAAATCAGACATGGGCAATAGCGGCGGTAAAGGATTCCACTAAGTCACACGCAGTAACACGAATTGAGTCATAATTTCGTGCGGTTTCCTGTGCTTTCGCGGATCGAGTTTTGTTTCTTTCCAGCCTTTCAGGAGTGAATTCATGGAGACAATCAATACGAATGTCTTAATCGTCGGGGCGGGTCCCACAGGACTCTCTTTAGCCTGTCAGTTCATCAGGTACGGAGTTGATTTTGTGATCGTTGAGAAGAAGGAAGGTGTCACTCCTTTCTCGAAAGCCATCGGAGTTCACGCTCGCACTCTTGAGATTTACGAACAACTCCGTCTGGCGGGGAGAGCGACAACCGAGGGTGCGATTGCTGGGAAAGTACGCCTGCTCGAAGGCGGCGAGGTACTCGGGGAAGTTGATCTATCGAACATTGGCGAAGGTCTAAGTGCGTACCCCTACATGCTCGTGTTGGAACAAAGCAAGAACGAACGCCTGCTTTATGAATACTTGCAAAGTCATGGTAAGGAGGTTCTCTGGCACGCGGAACTCGAAAGCTTTTCGCAAACAGAAACTGGGGTGACCGCGCAGGTCAAAAACTTGACGGGCGAGTCACAAGTAATCGAGGCCAGGTACCTCGTCGGCTGCGACGGACCTAAGAGTCTGGTCAGGCACGCGCTCGGACTCTCCTTCCAAGGCAGCACGTTCGAGCGTCTCTTCTACGTCGCCGATGTGCAGATTGACTGGAAGTTTAGCCACGACGCTCTGCACGGTTGTCTGGCAAGAAATTCGGTCGTCGCCTTCTTCCCGATGAAGGGCGAGAATCATTACCGCATCGTCGGTGCTTTTCCCGAAGGCTTCGACAACGACGAGGGCGAGGTCTTGTTCGAAGAGATCGAACGGCGCATTAAAGATGAGGCAGAAATCGCGCTCGAGATCACACACGTAGACTGGTTTTCGACTTACAAGGTTCATACGCGCCATGTTAATAAATTCTCCGAAGGCAGGTGTTTTCTCGCGGGTGATTCGGCGCACATCCACACCCCAGCGGGCGGGCAAGGCATGAACACCGGGATTCAGGACGCTTACAATCTGGCGTGGAAAATGGCTTACGTGCTCAAAGGCTTCGCCGGCGAACGGATTCTAGATACTTACAACGAAGAGCGTCTCCCGAACGCCAAAAGGCTGACAGAGACGACCGACAGAATGTTTAGTCTCGCCGCAGGTTCGGATTGGTTCTTAAATCTAATTCGGACGACCGTTTTTCCGCCGATGGCAAAATTCATTCTCAGTTTTGATATCGTCAAGGGAAAGTTTTTTCGTTTGATTTCGCAAATAGATATCAACTACCGCAATGGCTCTCTGAGCCATCACGCCGGCGACGGACCATTTGAGGTCAAAGCAGGAGACCGTATGCCCTACTTCCTGGTTAACGGCAAGAGCATCTACGACACGTTGCGTGAACCTAAATTCCATCTCTTTACCTTCACGAATAGCAAGGGTGATCACCAAAGGATGAGAGGCAGGATTGAAAGCGAATTCGCTGATCTGATTGATTATCAAGTCGTTCCGCTTTACCCGCACGTGGCAGAAGTTTTCGGTACAACAAGACCTTTCAACGTACTGTTGAGGCCGGACAACTACGTCGGATTTATGTCGCAGGAAACCGGGTTGAGTGGACTTAGAGTTTACTTAAAGGAGGTCATCGGATGCCCTCTGGAATCAAGCAGCCGTTTTTTACCTGTGCGCGGCGGGTGATGCCTCCGCTCGGTGTCTCGCATATAGCTTCTGGTGATAAGAATAAAGCATGAACTTCTATTTCGTTGCCGCGGCAGCTCTTGCACTCGCAATAGGTGTGGCTCATTCATGGTTGGGTGAGCGCTACATTCTTATGCGCCTCTTTCGCCGGCAAAACATACCGCATCTATTTGGAAGTGATGTTTTCACAAAACGCACACTGCGGTTTGCGTGGCATCTTACGACGGTCGCCTGGTTAGGTGCAGCAGCCTTGCTCTTGATACTTTCCTCATTTCCGCTGGATTCTTCTGCTCGTATATTATCCAGTGCCATTGCCGCAACCTTTTTCGCAAGTTCGGTTCTTGCTTTGATAGGTTCGCGCGGGCGTCATTTGTCATGGGTAGTATTTCTGATAATTGCGGGTCTGGTATGGATGGGTATCAGGTGAATCTGTCCTTCGACAGGCCGCCGAACGGTATAGGAAAGTACACCCCCTCGCGTGGGTTTATTAAGCATGCGCTAAGGTTGTTCCTTATTTTCTTACTGCCGGCTTCGCCAGTCGCCAGGGAGGCTCAAGAATCTCAAAGCGCGGGGCAGGCAGAGGTGCTCTGGGAGCAGGCCATCGCTGCCAAAGGCGGGCGTGAACAACTGTACCGGATAAGTAGTCTGGTGATGTGGTACCAAGAGACCGTGCGGAACTTGCTGGGCTTGGCGGTGCATCGCGGAATTGTGGAGCGGCTGTATGTTTTTCCCGGTAAGTCATGGGAG
>JACCSP010000066.1 GCA_013812905.1 Pyrinomonadaceae bacterium | reverse complement strand
GTGGTAACATTGCCGCTGCGGCCCGAAGCACTTCGTTCCTGATGTCGAACTTTAACGCGACTCAACTTCCTCTCGCTCCTCTGGGCGCCGGCGATCTTATCGATCGCGCGGTTAGACTATACCGTCGTCATCTATTCACACTCATCCGCATCGCCGCGCCACCGGTCCTTATTTCCGCAATAGGATGGGTTCTATTGAGCGTCGCCTGGCGCGCGGTTTTCGTCACACCCAGCGGGACATTGCTGCTCTTCTACTTCTTTTTAGGCGCTCTGGGTGCGGCTGTGGTTGTTGGCGGTTATATTTTTAGCCTGGTTGTTATGGGAGGCGCTGCCCGCAACCTGGTGACCCACCTCCTATGGAGTGAGCCGGTCTCGATGCGGGCCACTTATGACGCCGTCCGCTCGCGTTTCTGGGGACTTCTGGGAGCCACGTTGATAATGGTGGCGTGGGTTGGGGTCTCGGTCATGGTGGCGAGTTTCGGCTGGTATATGGTGGTGGTAATAGTAACCGTGGGCGCCGTGGTATTCGCTCAAATAGCTCCGGCCTGGGTGTCAGTGGTGGTCTGGTTAATTGGTTCGATCGCAGGAACAGTAGTCGCCTTCTGGCTATTCTTTTTTTTCGCTGGGCGCGTTGCTTATGTCCCGCAGGTTATGCTCGTGGAGGGGAAAGGCATTTTCGAATCAGTTGGTCGCAGCTTTTCCCTCGCCCGTGGCAACGAGCGCCGGCTGATGGCCATGACGCTGTTCGTCGTTTTTACATTCTATTCAGCATTGATGGTCTTGCTCATACCTCTGGGATGGTATGGCTACATAAATGGTGTTGATCCGTCACCCTGGAACGCGACGGATTGGCCGGCGTGGTACGCGATTGGGAATGGTGTGCTGGAGCCTCTCAGTAGAATTCTGCTGGCCCCCATTTGGATACTTGGACTCTCGCTGCTCTATGTCGACGAGCGGGTGCGTCACGAGGGTTACGACATTGAACTCATGGCCTCCAGGCAGTTGGGCCCTATGCCTGAGCAGGATGTGGTCTCACCTTACGCCCCGGCGATTTCCATGGATCGTCGGGCGCCGCCGCCTCGGCCATGAGTTCTTCCGGCAAAATAGTGGGGCTTAATTAATGAGCAGACTCCCGCGCGATTGCGAGTCGCTATGCCTGAAAGAAATGAAGTCAGTAGCCGGGGGAAATCCACTGACACAACGATCTATAAAGATTCCACCCCTACGGAACTGGAGTACCCATGGCCCTCGTCGGGCGACCCGCTGCGTCTCCGCAATCCTCTTAAGTACCATCTGCGCAATTATCACTTCAGCACGGCCGCTCGGCGAATACCAAAGGCACGTCCAGCAAGCGGTTAGTGCGCTTGATACGCTTGCTCAATCCGATGAAGGCGAAAGCGACTTGGCCCGCGTGACGCGAGACGAGGACACCCTGGCGGCGGTGCGCGCCGTCTTACCCGCATCCGAAGATGTGGAGTGGGAAGAAACAAGTTTCAAGATCGATAATTCATGGCTACATCGCGAGCTCGAGACGTTTGAGAAAGCGCCGGCTGCGAAGAAACGTCAGGCGCTGACGCTAATTACCAAACGCCTTCAGGCGCTAGCGCATCGCCTTGAAGAATTAGAAAAAGCCGAACCTACTAGTACTTCGAAAGATGACGCGTCTAAAAAGCTCGGCGAGATTCTCCAGCGACCCGAGTACGTTCGCGGCCGCAAGGAGTTGAGCGCTCTTACGCGGCTGTGGCGCGACCTGCTGAAATGGCTCGAAAGCCTGTTCCCCAAACCACAACAACTAGCTCCAGGCCACACTGGTCTACTTACCACGTTCGCGCAGATTTTTGTGGTGCTGTTAGCCGGGGTCGTCATAGCGTATGCAGTCAAGCTCTTCGCGCCGCGGGTGTTCAATAAACGAAGAACAAAAAAGAAGGGCAAACCCAAACCGTTGATCGTCCTGGGTGAGAAACTCGAACCCGATCATTCTTCGGTGGATTTGCTGGCGGACGCCGAGTCACTGGCGCGACGAGGTGAACTTCGCGCAGCGATTCGTAAAGCCTACGTCGCCCTACTCGTTGAGTTGGGTGACCGAAACATTATTAGCCTCGCGCAACACAAAACGAATCGCGACTACCTCGGGGCGATGCGAGATTTGGAACCGCTTTACGATAACGTCAAACAGCTTACTGACAGCTTCGAGCGACACTGGTATGGCTTTGTCAATGCCGCTGAAGCAGACTGGCTTGCATTCCGTAAGGGGTACAAGCAGGCTCTATCCCGGTGAGTTAGGTTATGCGCCAGCGAATCGCCATCATCGTAACGGTCGTGGTAGTGCTGGGCGTATTGATCGCGATCAATGCAGCCAGTTACCAAAGAGAAGATGAGCGACAAGATACAGAGCTTTCGCCTAATCGATCCAGCTATCACTCAGGCGCCACGGGAACTCGTGCTCTTTATGACTTCCTGAGTGAATCGGGCTACCCAGTCATGCGATGGCGGGAGGTTCCCGCCCAGTTGCTGGTAGACACCAGGCAGAAAGTGCAAACGTTTGTGATCATCGGAGACACCGCGCTCTCCATCGACGAAGATGATGCCAGGAGTCTTCTCTTGTGGGTTGAGCGCGGTGGCAGGCTGGTGCTTGTCGACCGCAGACCGGAGGATCAGATCTTACCGCCATCTGGCCACTGGGTGGTCGCGACTGAGGTTGGGGGGTTTCCCTCGTTGACTGTTAATCCAGGCAACGTCAGCGAGATGACTGAAAACGTAAAGCCGATCCAACCCCTACAGCCGACTTTGCTTACACAGAAAGTCGAGTGGGTGATGCCTTCGCGATACGCGGCCACTATTAGCTTCACCAATATCAAGAGTAACAGCGGGCAAGACCAGGAGGCCCAGAGTCTGCAAAACAACCACGAGTTAGAAAATGAACACCCTCTTACACCTAAGCCCGTGAGCCCGCCGGCGGCCGCGCTTGATAAGTCCACACCGCTATCGCCTGCCCCCGTCGTTCACTTGGGAGATTCCCGGGGGGCCTTGTTGGTAGACTATCCGCACGGCAACGGTCGTATCGTGGTACTCAGCGATCCATATATAGTCTCCAACGGGGGACTTAGTCTCAGGGACAATCTTCAGCTCGCCATTAACTTGCTGGCTCCCCAGCGGGGCAGAACAAGACCATCTGGGGTGGAAGTTACTAAAACCGAGGGATTGATTGCCTTCGATGAGTATCACCAGGGCAGGGGCACAACCCGCAACGACCTGATCGGCTATTTCTCCGGCACCCCAATCCTTCCGCTCCTGGGCCAGTCTGCCGTCCTAGTTTTGGTGATTCTGTGGACCAGCAGCCGGCGGTTTGGGCGTTCGTTACCACTGAAGCAAATAGACCGTCGCTCCAGCCTGGAATTTGTGGCTTCCATGGCCGAACTCCAGCAACGGGCCCGGGCCTACGATCTGGCGATTGAGAATGTCTATTCGCGCACGCGCCGAGTTCTTGCGCGATACGCGGGAATGGACTACAACAGTCAGCGCGCAGAAATAGCCTCGCGAGTAGCTGCGCGTTCGTCGCTGGACCCGCCGTCGCTTGAAGTCTTAATGCGTCAGTGCGAGGAAGCGATCAATGGTGCTCCAGTGACCGAACGACAGGCAATTCAATTGGTGAAACGGCTGCGCGACGTGGAACGCGCCCTTGGTTTGCGGATGCGAGAGCGCGACGCCCGGCAGGCAACGCAAAGAGTTTGACTTCACCAGATGCTTGAATACGTTTCTTCTACTGTTAAGCACATCAGGCGCGAACTCGCCAAAGTGATCGTCGGCCAGAATGCTCCCATAGAGCAGATCCTGATTGCGCTGCTGGCGGAAGGCCATGCCCTGATTGAAGGCGTTCCGGGAACGGCGAAAACGCTGACTGTAAAGACACTCTCACGAATTATCAATGCCGACTTTGGCCGTATCCAGTTCACGCCAGACCTGATGCCTTCAGACATCACGGGCACAAATATTTTCAACGTTGCAACCTCCAACTTTAGTCTCAGGCAGGGGCCCATCTTCACCGACATTCTCCTGGCGGACGAAATCAACCGCACTCCTCCCAAGACACAGGCTGCCTTACTTGAGGCGATGGAAGAGCGGCAGGTGACGATTGACGGAGAAGGTCATTCTCTCTCACCGATCTTCACCGTGCTGGCGACGGAAAACCCCATTGAATACGAAGGCACCTACCCGCTGCCCGAAGCTCAACTTGATCGCTTTCTGGTAAAGATCCTGCTTGATTATCCCGAAGAAGAAGATGAACGGCAGGTAGTTGCTAACTGGGATGCCGGCTTTAGCTCTCACCGACTTGATCAGGTTGATATCGAACCGCTTGCCGAGCCTGATGCCATATCTCGTTGTCGTCGTGAAGTCAGCACGACGCGCATGGAAACCGGCGTACAACATTATGCGGTGGACATTGTTCGTCGCACCCGTACTCATCCATTTGTTCACTACGGCGCGAGTCCGCGTGCATCAGTAGCCCTCCTGCTGTGCTCGAAGGCCCTGGCTGCTATTCGAGGTCGGGAGTTTGCCACGCCTGACGACGTCCGTGACATAGCCCGGCCTGTGCTGCGCCACCGCCTGTCGTTGCGCGCCGAAGCAGAACTCGATGGGGCCACTCCGGACGCGGTGATTGCGGATATCCTGAGGTCGGCGGAAGTCCCCCGGTGACATTCCTGAGCAACAATGCGCTTCGTCTTCAGCAGATTTTTTTACTCTCTCATTGCTTTCGGCTTCATTCCGCTTTCATTTTCCTGGGGTCGGCCGTGGCTGCGTTGGTTGGTGCTCGCCTACGATGTCGGTCTCGTTGGTCTCGCAATCATTGATGCGAAACGCGGGCATCTGCCGAAGGGCGTGCAGATTAAACGAGAATATGGGGGGCGCTTCGCAGTTGGGGCTGAGACTGAGGTTCACATCAAAATCCAAAACAGCACTCCTCGTCCGCTGACTCTCATTATCAAAGACGAATACGCGCCCCAGATGAAATTATCCAGAATGCGTGAGGCTAAGCTGCGCCTGGATGGACAAAGTTCCGCGGCGCTCATCTATGGGTTGACCCCGCCCAAGCGCGGCCGCTTCGAGTTTGGACAAACGGTAGTGCGCTTTCTTTCACCGTTAAGACTTGCATGGAGTGAAACAAAAGTGGGGGAGCCTACGACAGTGAAAGTTTATCCAAACATGCGACGCGCCCGTGAAGCGGAGCTGAAAGCACTCGGAGCACGTTCGCTAGTCTCCGCGCATCGCAAAACCTCATGGCGCGGCGAGGGACGAGAGTTTGAGTCGCTGCGTGAGTACGTGCGTGGCGACGAACTGCGTCACATTTCCTGGACGGCAACTGCCCGCCGCGGCAAGCTGACCACGCGCCAGTATCAAATTGAACGTGACCAGACGATCCTTATCGCTCTTGACGCCGGTCGTTTGATGACCGCCCGAATTGAGCAGGAAACAAAACTGGATTCCGCAGTACATGCGGCGCTGGCACTGATGTCGGCAGCCGCCAGGGGCGGAGACAGTTCGGGTCTGATGGTCTTTGGTCGGCGGATCCTGAGTTATTTGCCTCCCGGTCGAGGTCGCGATCACATCGACGCGGCGCTCGAGGCGCTCTATTCGGTAGAGCCGGAAATGATCGAGCCTTCTTACGCGCGGGCGCTGGAGTTTGTGGCTGCTAATAGCAAGCGCAGATCACTCATCGTGCTGTTGACTGATCTCGTGGATGAAGAGGGATCGAAGGAGTTGCTTGCGTCGCTGAAACTGCTGCGTCCCCGTCATCTGCCCCTCGTGGTAACCATCGCCGATCGCGATCTGAAGGCTGTAGTGTGTGACGCCCCGGAAACGGCGCGGGAGTTGTTTACCCAATCAGTTGCCGAAGAGATTATGCACCTTCGCGAAGCGGCACTCCGTCTCGTGGAATCACAAGGCGGCCTGGCACTCGACGTCACCGCCGCCGCACTGGCGCCGGCGCTCTTGGAGAAGTACTTGCAGGTGAAGGAAAGGGGATTATTATAGGGGAATTGGGTAACAGGGGAATAGGGTAACAGGCTGAAAAACCTCACACCTCAGAAAGGACTGACCTCATGAATCAAAGAAAACAGATTCGTAGCTTTGAAGACCTTATGGTCTGGCAGATGGGGATTGAACTAGTAAAGCAAGTCTACTTACTGACGGCGACTGGTGGCCTTAGTAGGGATTTTGGTCTCCGAGATCAAATCCGTCGCGCTTCAGTTTCAGTACCAACGAACATTGCTGAGGGTTTTGAACGCGGGTCCCGTAAGGAATACCTGTTATTCCTGAATTTTGCAAAAGGATCTGCCGGAGAAGTTAGAAGTCTGCTTCGAGTAGCTTTAGAAGTTGACTATCTTCAGGTGGCTGTTTACGAGGAACTCAAGAACACCGCTCAGAAGCTAAGTGCCTGTCTGTATAACCAGATGAAAGCCCTTAGAAACGTTCGCGGATGATTCAGCAAGCCTCAACGACGCTGGAATGAATTGCTACTCGAATTCGGGTATTTACCCTTTTCCCTGTTAACCAATTCCCCTTTTCACCGTTTCGTCGCGGCCGGCCAGCAACAGATAGGAATAGAGCGCAATGCCGGTGAGGGTGGCGATGCCGAATTTTATTTTCGGATCAATCGGCGCAGGCGAGATAAATCCTTCAATCACACCGGCCAGGACGAGGAGCACCGCCACACCCATCATCAGGCGAATCGCATCCTTCCCGCGTGTCTTTAGTGCATCGGCTCGCGAGAGATCGCCAGGCACGATCAAAGCACTCCCAATCAGAAGCCCTGCAGCGCCGGCAATGAAGATGCAGGAGAGTTCAATTACCCCATGACTGGCCATGAAAGTAACGAGGTCATGGCCAAAGCCAGCCCGATAAGTGAGCGCCAGGACTGACCCCACATTCGCTCCGTTGTAACCCAGAAAGAACAAGGTACCAACTCCAAACATCGCTCCAAACGCAAAGGTGTAGATGGTCACCTGAATATTGTTCGTCATTATCCGGCTGGCGCCTACCTGGTTCGCCTGATTCAGATCTTTCCACCAATGCGTTTTTGTTTCGATGTAAAGTTCGCGGAAAGCCGGTGGCACGCCCATCATCTCTGAAAATTCCGTATCTCGGTAACTGCCTACAAAACCTATCAGACCAAACACCAGAAAAACGGTGAATGAAATTGCGGTGTAGCGCCATGTGCGCCGGAAGGTGTGCGGAAACTCACGGGTAAAGAAAGCCCGGATACGTTCTCCCCCTTGAGCTTCGGCCCGGTAGATGCGGCCATGAGCTCGAATCACAAGGCTGTTCAGATAATTGATCAGCCGCGGATCGCGCGACTCGGCGCGCGCTATGGCCAAGTCGGACGCGGTACGGCGATAGATCCGACCCAGCTCGCGTACTTCCTCACGGTGCAAGCGCCTGAGAGAAGCCCGATCAATCCGGGCCAGCAGCTCTTCGAGACGCTGCCAGGCATTCTTCCGATTGTTGATGAACGGGCTAGACACTAAACATTTCCGATTTCCAATTGCCGATTGCCGATTTTGTGATTGCCGAGCAGCATATTACCTCGATCAGAGTAGCAAAGGACTGTTGAAGATCGTAAATT
>JACCSP010000060.1 GCA_013812905.1 Pyrinomonadaceae bacterium | reverse complement strand
CAGCAGTTGCTTCGCGCCATCAGGAGGCGGCGTGCGCGAATCAAGGCTGGCCCAACCGGTTATTCCACACATACGTTACTGCGGTGACGGGTGATCAGTGATACTCCTTGGAGTGCGGCGCCTTGTCGCCGCTTTTCAAGGCGGCTAGTCCTTGACTTGAATGACAGTGTGCAAGTTGGAAAGCGCTGACAAGGCAGCGCACTCCAAGGAGTAGCGCTTATCACCCATCACTGTTCTGCAAAACCAATTTTCTCACGAACGGCGTAGATCGATTTCTGCTGCGACTCGTGGTACGTCCGCACCAGCATCTCCGCCAGCAAGCCCATCAACAGAAACTGAACGCCTACGGCGAACATCACGATCGCCAGGATCGGGAGGGGCGTTTGCACTAAGTCTGCTTTGTGAAAGAGTTTCAAAAAGATAGCGTACAAACCCGCCCCCACTGAGACGAAAAACGCCAGCATGCCAAATGAACCGAAAACGTAAATGGGTTTCGTCTGGTAGGAAGCCATGAACTTGATCGTCATTAAATCAAAGACGACCTTGAGAGTCCGCGACAAGCCATACTTCGATTTGCCCATCGTGCGCGCGTGGTGTTCGACAGGAATCTCCGAGACACGCGCGCCTACCCAGGAGGCATAGATCGGAATGAAGCGGTGCATCTCTCCATATAGCCGCACATCCTGGAGCGCTTCGCGCCGATAGGCTTTTAGCGAACACCCATAGTCGTGAAGTGGGACGCCTCCAATCCACGAAATCAACCTGTTGGCGATCTGGGAAGGGATCTTGCGAGTGATCAGCTTGTCCTGGCGATTCTTGCGCCATCCGGAAACCACATCGTAACCCTCGTCGAGCTTATCCAGCAGCCGGATGATGTCGGCAGGATCATTTTGCAGGTCCGCATCCATCGGTATCAATACTTCGCCATGGGCTGCGTCAATGCCGGCAGCCATGGCGGCGGTCTGACCGTAGTTGCGTTTAAGAGCGACCACGCGCACGCGCTCATCGCGCTCAGCCACTTCTCGTAGAACTCTCAGGCTGCCGTCAGTTGAGCCATCGTCGACGTAGATGATCTCCGCCGAGCGACCCAACCCGGTAAGAGCCTGGTCCAGTTTGGCGTGCAGCGGCAGCAGGTTGGGCTCTTCGTTGTAGACCGGAAGGAACACGGAAATCTCAGGGGCTACCTCACCGCGTGGGTTGCTCTCCACCAGCCTTCGTGCTGCCACTTCCTGGTCGTAGACTTTCATTGATTTTGAAACTGCATGGAACAATCAATCAGTGCGACGTGCGACGCAGATAATCGAAACACCAAAGGGAAAACTTACGTGACGCAGTAACGTCGCCTCGGCGCCGAAAATGCGTCCCAGAGCGCCGTTCAAGAATCCCACCGTCAAGTTGTTTTCGGAGTCGGGACGAAAACCCGTGGCGCGCATCAGCAAGCGGCCGAGCAAGATGGGAGCGAAGAAAGTGATATTCGCATAGGTAGCGAGCTCGACTTCCAACCCGGCTTGTCGCACAACCGTCTTGAGGTTTGCGAGAGTGTAACGGCGCCGGTGATTGCTCATGTCGTCCTGGACACCCCATAAAAACATGAACGCCGGCACGAAAAGCAGCGCCCGGCCACCTGGACGCAGCACACGTCGCATCTCTTGCAAACCGGCGACATCGTTATCAAGGTGCTCGACTACATCGAGTCCGGTAACCAAATCAAAAGATTTGTCTTCGTAAGGAAGACGTTCCGCTTCACCTTGCCGCACATTTTTAAGGCCTCGGGTTTGGCAAAAGTCGAGTGCCTCTGCCGAGACATCAACGCCCTCGGCTTCACCGAAGGCGGCAAGCATTTCAAGATTCGCGCCCGTACCACAACCGACGTCGAGAATTCGCGGGCCAGGGCTGTTCAAATTCCCGACGATTCTCCTGACAAAACTGGAGAGTATTCGCCGTCGCCCGACAAACCACCAGTGGCTTCCCTCAACCCGATACATAATCGGGTAAGTATGTGGCTGCATCTCCTGCGGCAGCGGATCGTCAAGAATGTTTGCGGTGCTGGTCATTAATCGTGGTTACGGTGGATGGCAGCGGCTAAGCCTCAACCGTTATGTATTGTAAAGCAAACGGCCGGTGCGTGCAGACCTGCAAATGCGTGGGACCTTCGATGGCCGGTAAGGTTCTTGCGGTTAGAGCCAAAGTCCCGGAGGGACAAATGTTTATAGATACGAGTCAACCACATTAATCCCAGCCCATTTATGGGCGAAATGTAGGCCATTTCGCTCCTATCGGAGCTCGAGGCCGGAATCAGACCGTTGCTCTATTAACATTCGCCCCTCCAGGACTTCTCGATAAGGACGCTGCGTCGGGCCACTAATTGCACGGAGCGCCGCAACTAAATTCATTCCTTTTCCCCCCGAAACCACTCCACGAACCTGTGAATTCCATCTTCAATCTGGGTTTGCGGATTGTATCCAAGCAAACGGCGCGCTTTAGTTATATCAGCGAATGTTTGTGGCACATCACCTGGCTGCAGAGGCTGGGGATCAATGATCGCCTTTTGGCCAATCTGTTGCTCAAGCAGAGCAATCAACTCCCTCAGCTCAACAGTTCGCGACTCTCCCAGGTTGATCACCTCGTAGTCGGTCTCGTCGTAATCAATAGACGCTCGCACTCCGGCGACAATGTCGTCGACAAAGGTGTAGTCGCGCCGAGTGGTGCCATCGCCAAAAACCGGGATCGGCTTGCCTTGACTGATCAGTCGGGCAAATTTATGTATCGCCAGATCCGGACGCTGGCGCGCCCCGTAAACGGTAAAAAACCGCAAGCAGACCGAGCGCAAGTCGTATAAGTGAGAGTAAGTATGACAGAGCAGTTCGCCGGCGGCCTTTGTTGCCGCGTAAGGTGAAATGGGCTGGCGGATTGGATCCTCTTCGCTAAACGGTACTTTTGCATTAATGCCGTAAACCGAGGATGAAGATCCGAACACAAACCGTTTGACGCTGTGGTTGCGCGCTTGTTCCAGCAGATTCAGGGTCCCATTGATATTTGTCTCCGCATAGAGCCGGGGATTTTTCAACGATGGCCGCACCCCCGCGCGCGCCGCCAGATGAACGATGGCCTCGAACCGGGTTTGGTTGAAGACCTGCGCCAGGGCCGATTGGACTCGAATATCCGCCTCAATTAGGTTGTAGGCAGGATTCTTCTCGTGAGCACGAATGTTGTTGCGCTTGATTTTAGGCGCGTAGAAATCATTGAAGTCGTCGATCACCGTGACCGCCCAGTCGCCTTCCGCAAGTAGATGGTCCACGAGGTGGGAACCGATGAAACCAGCGCCGCCGGTGATGAGAATGTTTTTCATGGCAGGAAGCTACTTCTTCGCATATATCCACAAATGCCAGCCCCAGCGAGCGGCAAGCCGCGATTCAGCCGAACGAGAAAGCATATTTCCAATCACTGGCAGCCAACGTTTATTGAGGAAATAAGTGCGCAATTCGATCTCGGCAAAATTTTTGAATAACTCGCGCGCCTCCACCCGCGAATAAACTCGGGCTAGGGGATTGCCGGCCCCGTCCGTATTCTGACTTAGAAACTCCTCAGACTTGAGATAGCTGTGCTGATCGTTCTTGAGTTGCGCCGCGTGATGGCGAAGAGATTGAAGCGACTCTCCGGTTAACCGGTGGACCAGACTAACTCCAGGCTCCCACCTCAACAGCTGTGCTCCGGCGCGGCGAAGAATGGAAATGTTCACTCTATAGTTATAAGAATCGCGGTGGTATAGCATTACGACCACCCGCCCACCGGGCCGCAGCACGCGATAAATCTCCCGGACAGCACGTTCGGCATCAGGCGTGTGGTGTAACACTCCGTGTGAATAAACCAGATCGAATGAATTGTCAGCGAAGTCGAGTTTTTCCGCGTCCGCGGTCTGAAACTTTCCCGGAAGATTAAAAAGCTCGAACCTCTTCTGGGCCAATTCAATCGCCGCGTCTGTTAAATCGATGCCGGTGTACTCTGCTCCCGCGCCCGCGAATTGGGCGCCATCCGTGCCAAGCCCGCAGCCTATCTCCAGCACCTTCAGCCCCTGGGCACTGGCGAAGCCGGCAGCCTCCGGGATGTGCCACTCTTTCTGGTAGCGATGCTCTTCGACGAGTTCGTAGAAGAGCCGCGTACCGGGAGCGGCATTGGCGAATTTGATTCCGCAGGGGTTTGCCTGCCAGAACGCGCGCACCTTATCTTTCAGATGATTCAAGTCGGACATCCGGAATGGGAAGCATAACAGAGCAGTGGTGAGCGCAAAAGAGAGCCCAGTGGCGTTTTATGGTCTCCTGGTGCTGTAAGGCTACTTTAGGTTCTTGATATTCGAGCAATTTCGACCGACAAAACGATCCACGAATCACACGAACCGACACGAAACCTTCGTTCGTATCATTTCGTGGATCGTATCTTTTTCTTGGTTAGAACAACCTATCAGGAGCCAGTTTCTCTGCCGCACCATATTCGCGCAGTGCTCCTTCGTGGTCTTTGTGCTCGACTGCGAGATCACCGGCATTCATGTGGTTGTAGGCGCGTTGCAGCCTCACCAACCGGCGCAGCTCTATTAAGGGTTCGGGACTGTCGTCAACGCGCAAGTCGAAAATCCGATCCTTCCCTGCCTGGCCGGTTGGTTTTCCCGTGACGACGATCAGTGCAGCTGATTGCTTGCCGCGAATATCCCCGCCCGCAGCTTGCGCCGCCTCTAGGGCAGCCAACATGCGCTCAGCGAGATCACCCTTGCTGTTTTCAAAGGCGGCGGACATCGCCGGCCAAACCTTATCGTTCAGCATCAAGTTAGCTTGCACTGAATAGTTTTTGCCGCTGATATGGCCCGCGGCTTGAATATCGTTCTTGCCAGTCCAGGCATCGACCCGTCCTTGAGCATCAATCATTGCCACCTGGCGCACTTCGCGGCCTTCTCGGCCTGAGCGTGCGTTCTCGTGGTTCCCAGTAACAGGCTTCCAGCAAAGAGATCCACTAGCAAAGCCGTTGCGATCACGCTCATAGGTTTCTCCAATGGATGGTAATGTCTTGTTTTCAATTTTTCTTCCCCTGACCTGTGAGGAGGGCACGAAAATCAAAAACGATCGAAATACCACGAAAAGTCACTAACAAAATTTTCATGTTCGTTCGTGCCGTTTTCGTGGATCGTTTGTTCTCAATCCAACTCTCAAATTAGGACACCATCAAATGGATTCTGTCCGAAGCTCGACACCGGCTTTAGCGGCCACTGCTGCTGCTACGAGGCGAAAGGATAAAAGGGTGTATTGCGAAAGATCCAAAAGAAAAGCAGGAATCCGAACAAGGCCCAGATGTACTTCGCGGGGAGAGTGTTCCTTCTAATTGGATTTCCGCGGAGCACTGTGTTTGTGTAGCTCAGCAGCGCGTACAGGAGGAAAGGCAACGCCAGAATCAAGAATGGATTCAACTGAAAGGCTGCGGCCAAATTGCCGTGCAGCAACTGGTGAAGCCCCCGCGTCGTACCACAGCCTGGACAGGTAAAGCCGGTTAATGTGCGAAATGGACAACCAGGGAGCAAAGCCGACTTACCCGGCTCAAGGACAAAAAGAAGAAGGCCGGCGACGGTGATGGTCAGCCAAAGCAAGAATGCGCTTAATCGGCGATTGACTATCTCCTCAACAACCATGAGCTGGAAAACTATCGCGAGACTCTGTTAGGGCGAAACTGTTGGCAGTTTTGGTACTGGTCAGTTCTCAATATACGGCAATGTTACGCAAGGACATGACCGATGCGCAGTTAGCGACCGCGTCAGTCGTCGCTGCGATAAATTGACAGCCGAACCCGAAGCTCAGAACCAGCCCCTCTTGTTTTGAATGTAGGTGCGGACGAAGTCTTCATCAGACTTTGTGAGGTAGATGATTCCTTCCACCAGGCCGACAATGGAACCGATTCCACACGTCACGAGGGTAATAACGAGCTGGATTATCCCTTCGGTCGTGTAGCCAAGGATAAACTTATGAACCCCAAATCCGCCTAACAAGATTCCGCAGATGCCGGCAACGAGCTTCTTGTCTGCCCCTTGGGATTTCCAGTCTGTCATCTGTCCCGGGTTCACAGACTGCATGGGTTGGTAGCCCCCGCCCACGGACGTTAGCGGAGCCTGGCAAGTATTGCAATATTGGGCGCTCTCGTCGTTGGTCGCGCCACACTTCGTACAGTATCTAGTCATTGTTTTTCGTTCTCCGCTGTTTCTTGATTGGGATTGCGGTTTGGAAGATTCCGCGCTCGATAGAAATGGCAGCCCGAGGCCAGCAGCCAGTCAGGCGAGGTTGTTTATTCCGTTTATTCGGTGCTCCTGGCTAACCCTGAATTGCGCCAAGACCCACGCCCAATGCCATTAGCACGAGATAAATCAATCCAAGACCGAGACCGATGCCAATCGCCACGAAACTAAAGAGCTTCGCTTTCTTGGAGGCATCTATGGCACCTTGTATGTCTCCGGAGGCTACTTTTCCATTAACCTGGGCGGCAAAGATAATCGCTACGATTGATAGAGGCCAGCAACAAAACAACGAAAGAATCGCCGGAATCAGATAGTTTGGAATATTAGCCGGAGTGGCGGTTGGGGAGGGCGGGGGAGTCCACTGTTGAGACATTTTGAAGTTTCTCCTGGTTCTAACGAATTTTGATGAAGCGTTGCTCGCAGTGAAAACTGTGCGCAGTAACTCTCTTACAACCCGGTGCCGTATTGGCCACTAGGGCCTGCGCCAAAA
>JACCSP010000050.1 GCA_013812905.1 Pyrinomonadaceae bacterium | reverse complement strand
TGAACTCCGCACAATGATTGTTACTGCGACAAAGTTGGGTTGGACTGGCGGGCGGGACACAACCCTCGAAGCCAGGCTGCTTGATTCAGTAAAGCTAACCCTTCAAACAGACATCATCCGCCGCGAAGTCGCTGCGGCGAATGCCATAGGCATTCTTGAGGGCTCCGATCCTACTCTGAAGAACGAAGTTATCGTAATTGGCGCGCACTATGATCACCTGGGTCGTGGCGGCGCGGGCAGCCTGGCCCAGCGAAAAGGCGACGTGCATCACGGCGCAGATGACAACGCCTCAGGAACCGCTGGCATGATCGAGCTGGCACGTATTCTTTCAAACCAACGACCGAGACCACGTCGAACGATCGTCTTTGTCGCTTTCAGTGGAGAGGAAGAAGGACTCCTGGGCTCGAATTACTATGTCAACCATCCCGTGGTCCCGCTCGCAAATACTGTCGCCATGATCAATATGGATATGATTGGCCGGATGAAGGACCGGAAACTTTTGATTGGAGGCGTCGGCACCGCGCCGGAGTGGCCGGCGATGATTGAACTGGCAAACATATCACAAGGCCTGACGGTAAATGGGAATTCCACGGCCCCTCCTTCCAGCAGTCTGCCGATGGTGGTTGGTCCCAATGGACGAATAGTTGTCGGCGCCGATGTAACCAAACAGTTTTTGCTCACCTTGAATGAAGATGGCTTTGGCCCAAGCGATCACTCTTCGTTCTACGCCAAGCAGATCCCCGTTCTCTTCTTCTGGACCGGGACACATCTCGACTACCACAAACCGTCCGATACTGCGGAGAAGATCAACTATGACGACGAGGCCCGTATACTCGCGATGGTCGCCCGCATCGTTCATGGCGTCGATGCGAGCGACAAACGGCCTACATACCAGGTCGCCAAAAGCGCTGCTACGGGACGCTCGACCGGCTTCCGCGTTTATCTCGGGACCATTCCTAACTACGCTGACTCGAGCGACGGTTTATTGTTGGACGGAGTGCGCGATGATTCCCCGGCGGCTCAGGCTGGCTTGAAGCCCGGCGATAAAATTGTGGAGATGGCGGGGCGGGAGGTGCGGAATGTCTACGATTATACGTCTGCCCTAGGCGAAATGAAGGCCGGTCAGGAATATGGAGTGGAAATCATGCGCGGTGGCGAACGCTTGAAATTGAAGCTCACCCCGGCAGCGAGGAAATAAAAGGGGAAAGGGGAACAGGCCAAACGGAGAATAGGAAAGAGTACGGCTGATAGCTTCTGCTCTCCCGATTTCCCGTTTCCCCTTTCCCTTCTTCTTATAGCTTTTACCGCCGCGCCTCGCGCTCAAAGCCATTTCCGCCGCGATCGCCCCCTCCTCCGCTATAACCTCCGCGGTCGCCACTCTAATTACTTCGGCCACGACGATCTACTATCGGCTTCGCTTTATTGACTGTCAAATTACGACCGCCAAAGTCCTTTAATAACTGAGGTGAATGTGTAAGCGATTGTCGCCGAGATAGAGGTCTCGCTGAAGCAGGTCAGTACCACGTCGTGGGTCCTGGGCTGGTCATCACTCACTCGGCGGTCACAGGAGAGAGTACCATCCTCAGACTTTGATAATTGAGCATAGCTAAGGAGGACCCACCCGCTTACCGCGAGGTGGTATTGATGACCTCATGAGATCGCGGCATGACTGAGTCGCTACTCAGGACCCACCCGCTCTAATTCTCTACCGGAGCGGCGCCGCGGTACCACTCGACGTCTGTGTATGAACGATCGATTAATGTGTGCTTGACCGGCGACATTTTGCTAGGCAAGATCGGTTTGTATGCATTACCGGTATTCCCGATCGCATGTATTCGAGGGCGTTTTTGTGCAACGTAGGATTCTAGTGGTACTTAGCCTGCTGGCCACAGCTTTCTTCCCCGTTGCAGCTCAGACCTACCAGCGTGAGCTTGACACTCCTGATAAAGTCTCCGTTTCCGTCAAAAACCCAAACGGTCGCGTGGAAATCATTGCTGTCGAGACGCAACAAAAGAAGGTCGCCGTCGTAGCCAACTCCCGCGGCACCCCGGTTGATTCCACGGATGTCCAGATCGAGGCTGAGGCCGGTAGCATAAGAATTGATGTGCGGGACCGGGGGGAGAAGGATCGCATTGATCTTGTTGTGCGAATTCCCCTCAGGTCAAAGGCTATCGTTGAAACCGAAGCGGGGGCCGTGGACATAAGCGGAAACATCCAGTCCGCAGACGTCACTACAAACACCGGAACTATCCACGCTGACGTACCTCTCGAAGCCTTGAAGTTTACCTTCCTCTGGCAGGCGAGCCGGCCACGTTATTTGAGCGATGTCGAGCTCCCCGAATTCAAAGAGAAGCGGGGAGGCTTTTTCTCGATTTCCGGGAAACTCGGTGAGAAGAAACCAAAAAAAGAGGAACGCGTTGAGCTCAATTTCCTGACCCGGCGTGGGGTCGTACTGCTGAACGTAGATCCAGAGATGGTACCGAGTGATCTGAGCCAGCGACCGCTCACCGAAGCAGCGCGCGGCATTGTCCGCAGTGGTGACAGCCAGTTGATCGACGCCATCCGAAAAGTTTCGCCCAAGTTGTTTGGCGACTACGCGAAGACGCTGCCCCCGCCAGAGATGGAACCGACGCTGCAGCGAAGGGCGCCACCGGGGCAGGTTGTAACCGCCATCACTCCACAACTAATGCGATTGAACGCCAGCGTAACTGATCGGAATGGGCGCGCAATTGGCGGAATGAAACCAAGTGATTTTACCGTTTATGAGAACGGCACCGAACGACGAGTGACCAACGTGGTGCCCACTCAGGAGCCATTCAATCTGGTTCTATTGCTTGATGTGTCCGGGAGTGTCGAAGAACGAATTGATTTTATTCGCAAGGCGGCACGTGACTTTCTCAATACTGCCAGCCCACAGGACCGCATCTCAATCATTAGTTTTCACGACGACATCCAGTTGATTTCGGACTTCACCACCGATCGGCGGCTGCTCTCGAAGAAACTGGATGAAATTGAAGCCGGCGGCCCCACGGCCTTTTACGATGCCCTGGCTTATGTCCTTGCCGACCCGTTAAAGAAGTTGCGCGGCCAGCGGACCGCGGTAGTGGTAATGTCCGACGGAGATGATAACAAGTCGTTTGTGCCGTTTCCCGCCTTGCTGGAAGCGCTCAGTGAATCCGGCGCGCTGGTATATCCCCTCTACGTTCCTTCCGGATTAATTCCTGAGTCGAGTGTGCCCAAGCCTGAAGTAACCATTGATCCTCTGCGCAGCCGTTATCTGACTCTTACAACGCGAGCTGAAGAAGAAGGGCAAAAACTTGCCGCGGCTTCGGGAGGTGTCTACTACCCGATCCGCCGGTTGGATGACCTGCAACGCGGTTACGATGACGTCGTACTTCAATTGCGCACCGCGTATACGATCACTTACGCTTCTAATTCGAGTCCCTCGGGTAATCGGCGCGTGCGTGTGCGCGCCAATCGCGACGGCGCCTCCGTGCGACTGAGTCCAGTGGTGAATGTTGGCATACCTTGAGGCCGGACAGGGCGATCAAACGCCTGTCAGAACGGAGAGCCGTAGCGACCCGTGTCACCTGGGCAACAGGTGGCCGGGTGGGCTCCGATAGAGCTGCTGAGAGCCGCAGATTAGACCGTCCGCTTGCCGTTCCGACAGGGCTATTGACTCGGATCCGTTCGGGATTCAAAACCATCGAATCTACCTCGAGCACAGACGAATGACCCAACCACTCTTCGCAGCCTTGTTTGATGAAACTGAACGCGGACCGATGACGGTCTCGGAGCTGACCAGCGCGGTTCGGAATGCGCTCGAGGCGCGTTTCTCGTCCATTTGGGTGGAAGGTGAGATCTCAAACTTCAAGGCGCATTCATCCGGTCATTGGTACTTCACCATCAAGGACGAAGGCGCACAGTTGCGCGCGAAATGTTTTCGCTCGGCGAACTCTCGCATACGTTTTCGCCCAGTGGACGGACTACATGTTAGAGCGCGGGGCCGGTTGAGTGTTTATGAAGCGCGCGGGGACTACGAATTAATTGTAGAAGCTCTGGATCCCGTGGGTGCCGGAGCACTTCGCATTGCCTACGAGCAGCTTCGCGATCGCTTGCAAGCCGAAGGACTGTTTGCGAAGAAGTTGAAGCGACCTTTGCCCGTGTTTCCGCGGCGGGTGGGCATTGTCACTTCGCCGACTGGCGCTGCGATCCGCGACATTCTCAACGTGATTTCCCGGCGCACCCGCACCGTCCATGTGCTTTTTTCGCCCGCCCGTGTGCAGGGCGATGGCGCCGGCAGCGACATAGCGCGAGCTATTAGATTGATTAACGAGCACCACAAACGGGCCGAGCGCTCGGGCCTTAGCGATGACCTGATCGATGTGCTTATTGTTGGACGCGGTGGCGGTTCAACCGAAGACTTGTGGGCCTTTAATCAAGAGGAGGTCGCCCGTGCCATCCGGGCATCGGCAATTCCGGTAATTTCAGCGGTGGGCCATGAAATCGATTTCACGATCGCCGATTTCGCCGCCGACTTCCGCGCACCCACGCCGTCTGCCGCCGCGGAACTGGTTGCCGCGCAAGAAGATCAGATCTGCTCGAACCTCGCCGAGCTGGGGCGCAGCCTCTCGCGGTTGATGCGTTACAAGATTGTCGACGCTCGTACGCGGGTGCAAGAGCATGCATTGTCTCAAGTCTTCGACGAGGTACGCTCGCGGATGCGGAATGCGCGAATCGAAACTAACTCTGCGACTCACCGTCTGCAGCTTCAGTTGAATCGGGCGGTGCGAGCTGCGCGCGAGCGCGCTAATGAGATTTCTTTCCAGCTTTCACCTGCGCGGTTGCAAACGCGTGTAGCCAACGCCAGGAAGCGCTTCGATACTGCACACAATAGTTGCAGGGGTTTGATGGATACACATGTAGAGGACGCCCGTTCTCGGCTGGGCTTGGCAGCAACTTCCCTAGGTGCGCTATCACCCCTGGCAGTGCTCGATCGTGGCTATGCCCTCGTGGAGGACGAGTCCGGAAATCTGCTGCGCGACGCAGAGTCTGCTTCGGTAGGCGATTCCATCCGTGTGCGGCTAGCTAGAGGCCGGCTCGAGGCACGAGTCGAGGGCGTTGAGGAAGCCTGAGGTCCCCGAGACTCTTTACCATAACGAGAGCAATGACTCCTGAGCAGAGAGCCGGTGGGCCGAAAAACCGAAACCGTCTCATAATCTGTTTCGAGCAACCGCGCGTTGCACAGGCTGCGTTCCGGCGAGGCGGAGGACTTTGGCCAAAGCTGGCGGCTGCGTTGGGAGTCATTATTGTCCTAGTGGCTTTCTTAGCCGCGGCCGGAGGTTATCTATGGTGGCTGTACTACCGGACGACGCCGGCATACTCGCTGGCATTACTCGTTGATGCGCTGCAGCGAAACGAGGTGACGGTGGTTAATGAAATAGTCGATATCGATAAGATAGTCGATAGTCTTGCGGCTGAGGTTACTGAGAAATCAACTGCACGCTATGGGGGAACGCTGAGCACTCAGCAGCGACGGCGCGTGGAAGCCCTCGTGCCAAGTGTGCTGCCCGGTGTGAAGCAAAGCATTCGCGATTCCTTGGCGAAACGCCTGCAGGAGATTTCTGAGGAGTACAAACCCAAGCCGTTCACTATCCTCGCGATCGAGCTGCCTTATCTTGTTAGGATTGCTACTGACGGCGACACCGCCAAGGCCCTTGTGCCCGCGAAGGACCGTGAGATCGAGCTTATCCTCCGGCGCAATGGCGAGCGTTGGAAAGTGGCAGCTGTGAAAGATGACCTTCTCGTACCACGAGTGGTCGACGGCATTATGAAAGAATTCCCGGCGATTGGACCACTCAGATAAGGAGGGAAACCCCGCCAACGGGCGCGGCGCAGAGTTCGGGCAGAAAGTAGGCCGACTGTTAAGGGAAGGGTGGGCAAGTTCAGCGTCATCACCGACATGCGATGAACAGGTCAAAGCGAGATCTCAATGACGAACAACGAACAACAATCCAAAACTTTCGAAGCGTCGCTCGAAGCGCTCGAACAAATCGTCCGTGAACTCGAACAAGGCGACTTGCCGCTGGAAAAGAGTCTCGTGCTATTCGAGCAGGGTATTCGCCTTTCGCGAGAATGCCAGGAACGACTCAGTCAAGCCGAGCGTCGTATCGAGGTACTGTTGCGCGATAACCAGGGACGCCCCGTGGTAACCCCTTTTGAAGATTCCAACGCCATACCTCAGGAGAGCCCAAGCGGAGAATGAAAACCTCTTCTGAGCTTTCACCGACCTCTGCCCTTGACCTGGAAGGTCTCTTTAACGAACGCCGAGCGTTAATCGACGGGGCACTCGATCGGCTTCTACCCGCCGAATACGTAGAGCCGGTTTCGGTGCACCAGGCAATTCGATGGAGCGTCTTCGCCGGCGGCAAGCGCTTTCGGCCTATCCTGCTGCTCACAACAGGAGAAGCCTTCGGAGCACACCCCGAAGACCTTCTGGCCACCGCCTGTGCTATGGAAATGATTCACACCTATTCGCTGATCCATGACGACCTGCCGTCGATGGATGACGACGAACTGCGGCGTGGTCGGCCAACTTGTCACATACAATATGACGAAGCCACCGCGATTCTTGCCGGCGATGCGTTGCAAACTCTTGCTTTCCAGACCATCGCCGAAGAATCGTTACTCTCGCCCGAGAAACGAGTTCTTTTGATTAGTGAATTAGGTCGCACAGCCGGCACTCCAGGAGGAATGGTGGCGGGGCAAGCCCTTGATCTCGAAGCGGAATCGTGCGCGGTGACAGGCGAAGAGTTGGAGCGGATTCACCGTTTAAAGACTGCGGCGCTGATAATTGCTGCCGCCCGTTGCGGCGCCATCATTGCGGAAGCACCCGACCCGGAACTTGATGCAGTTGGTAAGTATGCGGCGCAGCTCGGACTTCTTTTTCAAATCACCGACGATCTTCTCGACATTACTGCAACAGCTGAGACTCTGGGCAAGACCCCGGGCAAAGACTTACAGGCGCAAAAAGCTACCTACCCATCGCTCTATGGAATCGAGGCTGCACATCAGCGCGCGCATCTGGTTCACCAGGAGGCATGCGCGATGCTGGAGCAGATCGAAAGACCCACCGAGCATCTTCGTGCGATTGCGGACTTCATTCTGAGGCGAAAAGCCTGATTTATTTCTGGCTGCCCACTGCCCACTTCCTTCTGCCGATTTCTATCCCATGTCTTCCACACTCATAGACCTTAGCCACACCATCGAACACGGCATGATCACCTACAAAGGACTGCCGGCGCCGGTTATCTCCGATCATCTGACCCGCGAAGCATCTCGAGCGTTGTACGCCGCGGGAACCGAGTTTCACATCGGCAAAATTGAAATGGTCGCCAACACAGGCACGTATCTCGACAGTCCCTTTCATCGCTATCAAGAAGGAGAGGATCTTGCAAATCTGGCGTTGGAGTCGCTCGCTTGTCTGGAAGGGATCGTGGTGCGGCATGTTGGCCGCGCGGAACGTGAGCTAGAGCGCGCGAGGTTCCCGAACATAGAAACGAATGCGGGGAATCCATACGGCCCAGATGATCGACGGATCACCGCAGCCAGTTTGGAACACTTGGACGTAAATGCTAAAGCCGCTCTTTCGCACTGCCTGGGACATGCGGTGGAGAACTGAGGACTATTCAAACGGCAGACATCCATATCTCAGCGCGGACGCCGCCGCGTTTCTGGCAAAAGCGGGAGCTGCGCTGGTAGGTATTGATTCTTACAACATAGACGATACGGTTGATGGTCGCCGGCCGGCCCATTCAATTCTGCTGGCCGCGGGCATACCGATCGTTGAGCATTTGTGCGGTTTGCGCGAGTACCGGTTTTCGATTCTTTGCGGTACCCGCGAAGGTGAAAGGACTTGGCACCTTCCCCGTCCGGGCATTCGCGGTTGTGCCAGAACGACTGATATCCCTTAAAAGGTTAAGAACTCAGCAACGTTAACGGCTATTCGAGGACGGCTTCGCGAACCTGCTTCTCCTGATTTTCACGAAACTCGCGCAGCTTCTCGCGCAATTCAGCTCGACTATTGGCTAGAATCGCCACCGCGAAAAGCGCGGCATTCGTGGCTCCGGGTTTCCCAATCGCAAGGGTGCCGACCGGAACACCGGCCGGCATCTGAACGGTGGAGAGTAGGGAGTCCATGCCGTTCAATGCGTCACTTTTCATCGGCACACCCAGCACCGGCAGGGTTGTGTGTGCGGCGACAACGCCGGCCAGATGAGCTGCGCCCCCTGCTGCTGCGATGATCACTTCGGTGCCGCGAGCTCGGGCGTTTGACGCAAACGCTGAGGCCAACTCGGGGGTCCGATGCGCGGATATCACGCGACACTCATGCGGTACGCCGAAACGCGTCAGCATCTCATCGGTATGACGCATCGTTTCCCAATCGGACTCGCTACCCATGATGACCGCAACGAGGGATTTCGAATTTCGAACTTCGAATTTCGGATTTCGCTTCTTTACCATCGATACGCTGCCTTTCCACCCTTAAATATTTCAAGTAAGCAAACTCGCAAATTCAAATCCGAATTTTAGGCCCCCTGATCCAGCGAATAGCCGCGTTCGCCGTCAAAAGTGTAAAGGTTTTCGGTTTTGATAAAGTCGTAGCCTGCACGTGTGAAGCGCTCAAGCAGGGAAAGGATTTGCCGGTGCGAGACTGAGCCGCTATTGTCTTCAGATAGGTAGCGACAGCGCCAGTGATCGGAACAAAAAGTTTCCGAGTGGCCACCCGGCCATACCTTCACGCCACGATTGCTCATCATTTCGAGCTTCAGACCATTTCCGTTTAGACCGACAAGCGAACCACCCAGCTCGTTTGCAGAAGCGGCAGACCAGTCGAGAAACACATCTACGCCTACGAGATTCTTCTTCGCCCGCACGTGAGGGGGGAAAGGTTGCTTTCTTTTATCCACTTGCCCTTCGGCCGGCTTGTATTTGACTGCTTTGAGAGTTTGCGGCGTCAGCCCAACTCGCTGCACCACTGCCTCAGCAAACTCCTTCGTGCCCACTTTCTCGCGACTCACTCCCTCTTTATAAACGTCGTAGGTGTGAATTCCATCTTCGAGCGTTCGCAGCCAGGCATTGTGCACCAGCTCCGCCACACCCGTTTCTCCAATATGGACCAGCATCATCACCGCGCCCAGCAACAGGCCCGACGGATTGGCTAAATTCTGGCCGGCGCGGCGCGGAGCTGACCCATGAATCGCTTCAAACATCGCTACCTGCTCGCCAATATTCGCCGAACCCGCGAGGCCGACCGAGCCGGCAATTTGCGCCGCCACGTCCGAGAGCACATCGCCGTAAAGATTCGGCATTACCAAAACATCGAAAGCTTCGGGTGTGTCGGCAAGTTTGGCGGCGCCGATATCTACGATCCAGTGTTCGTTTTCAAGATCCGGATACTCCGCGGCGATCTCCGTAAAGACTCTATGAAAAAGGCCGTCCGTAAGCTTCATGATGTTGTCTTTAGTGAAGCAGGTGACCTTCTTGCGATTATTTCTGCGCGCGTATTCAAAAGCGTATCGCACGATCTTTTCTGAGCCCGGGCGTGAAATCAGTTTCAAACACTGGACTACCTGATCGGTCTGCCGGTGCTCGATGCCGGCATAGAGATCCTCTTCGTTCTCACGAACTATGACTACATCCATCTGTGGATGCTTAGTCTCGACAAACGGATGATATGAGACGCAGGGACGAACATTGGCATAGAGGCCGAGGGTTTTGCGCACCGTCACGTTTAAACTCTTGTAGCCACCGCCCTGGGGAGTGGTGATCGGTGCTTTGAGAAAAACCTTTGTGCGGCGCAGGGATTCCCAGGCGCTGGACTCAATGCCTGAGCTGTTGCCTGCGAGATAAACTTTCTCCCCAATATCTATCGTTTCCATATCGAATTCGGCTCCGGCGCCTTTCAGGATGTGAAGCGTGGCAGCCATGATCTCTGGACCGATGCCGTCACCATGGGCGACAGTGATAGGAACACGTTTGGGCATATAGCGGCTGGAGCCTTTCGTTCGGCGCGGTCGGTTTTGAATAGCAGAGTAGCAAGCAATATAAGCTATAACCGCAGATGCAGGCAATCACCAGAATTACCAGAAATCACCATAAACGGCGGTTAGGTAGGACTGGTTACCCGGCAGCCCAGATGGCCCTCGGCTCACCTCTATTGGTCGGCTTCACTACCTGCCGCGCAGGAACCATCTGGGCCTACCAAGATCTCTGCCGTTTCTTTTCACGCTTCCTTTGAGTGGTTGCTCTGTTTCGGCGATACCGACCGCAAGCAACCTTGAATTGACAATTCAAGCTACAAATTACAGCCGTAAGCCCCTTTCTGGGGTTCTCACCGCAGCCTCTACCCTCCGTTCTAACAGGTCCGGCTTCGGGTTGCTAATCGAGATTGATCAGTTATCATGGGCACCCCCCACCGGCATTATGACGGCTCTGCCATTAGGCCAACAGACGTAAAACACGAGGAGAGCAATTGGCGCAAACAGAACCGGTCCACATCGGCGAAGACAGGCTGGTGATCCACAACCTCGTCACGCGCGATCCATCAGCGGGTTTTGCCGAGGATGTGCGCAAGGGTTTGTCTTCTGAACCCAAGCGGCTCTTGCCCAAGTATTTCTACGACGAACTTGGCTCCCTACTCTTCGATGCCATCTGCCTCTTGCCGGAGTATTACCTCACACGTTCCGAAAATGAAATTATCGATCGCTATGCAGGTGAGATTGCGAGCTCGGTTGTCGGACATATAACACTGCTGGAGATGGGAAGCGGCAGCGCCTCAAAGACGAAATTGATCGTGGAGGCGTTGCTGAATAAGCAGGACGATCTCCTTTTCATACCGGTAGACATCTCCGCTTCGGTCCTGGAGAGCAGCTCCCGAATCCTTTTGCAATCCTTTCCTCGTCTGCGCATTGAAGCTTATGCCGCGGACTACTTCGATAGCTTGTCCGCACTAGGCGCGAAACGGCGGGGTCGCACACTCGCACTCTTTCTTGGTTCAAACATCAGCAACTTTGGCCGGGATGAAGCGCCTGCTTTTCTGCGTGCTCTGCGGCGGGTGCTTGGGGAAGGCGATGCGCTTCTGCTGGGAGCAGATCTTAAAAAGGACCGCAGCGTGCTGGAGCCTGCTTATGATGATGCGCTGGGCATCACTGCTGCTTTCAACTTAAATCTGCTGGCCCGCGTTAATCGCGAACTTGACGGCGATTTTAACCTGCCTGCCTTTAAGCATCACGCTTTTTATAATGAAGAAATTGGCCGCGTTGAAATCTATGTTGAAAGCACGCGTCCGCAGACAGTGACGATTGGCAAGCTTGGCATTCAGGTTCAATTTAGCGCCGGCGAGCGTATTCACACGGAAAATTCTTACAAATACGACCTCCATGACATCGATGCCTTGGCCACACAAACTGGATTTGCGCGCAAGCAGACGTGGCTGGACTCGCAGCGCCGTTTTAGCAGCAATCTTTTGCTGGCAGTGTAGACTTGGATTTCCTCGCCCCGTTTCTTAACAGGTTGTTGAAAGAGTGGTGAGCAGCAATAGAAGCGCTAGAGCGATCCACGAAATCACAGGAAGTAACTCGAATTAAGACATCAATTTCGTGGCTGTTCGGTCGAGTAGACAGGGTCTCAGGCTGCGGGTGACATAGCACCATCGCCTCATTGCCGCCCTGTCCCTCACAGAACTGGACAAGCGGATTTCCCAGCATCCGGCTCTTCAGCCTCCCTTCAGGGCCGGTAAGCAGCGGAACGGGTTCAACTGATGCTTGATGTGCACTGCTGGCCACCTAACCCAGGCGAGAGCGTCATTAAATCGCTCCCAATCGTAGCTCCGTTTCTGACTTTGCCGGTTCAGCCAGTGGTACGTAAGCCGCGTGACCTCGATTCTGAACG
>JACCSP010000014.1 GCA_013812905.1 Pyrinomonadaceae bacterium | reverse complement strand
AGTCGTTTCGGATCTGTGCGCGCAGATCTTCCAGAGTATTCTGTAAATCGGGAACCAGGACCGCACATACCTCCACATCACATACACGATGCGAACCAGCCTCGAAATATCCCAAGTGTCTTGTTTGCGGATCAAATTGCCAGTTCGCACGAGCGCGGTATTGCCACTTTTTTAGCGAGGGATGAATCGCGATCTCAGGGAGGTCTGCGATGTTGGCAATGCGGTGGAAGCAATCGCGAATAATATCTACTTTCGCCTGAAGCTGCGTTTCATAATTCAACTGCTGGAAATCGCAGCCGCCACAGCGACCGAAGTAGGGACAGGGAGGCTCAACGCGAACTGGCGAGGGTTTGATAACCTCGAGGACCGAAGCAAATGCCAGCTTGTCCCGGAGGCGACCAATTTGAACGCGCACTATGTCACCAGGCGCTGCGAGTGACACCAATACCGTCAGTCCTTCGGCGTGCGCCAACCCCAAGCCGCCCGGCAGAAGGCGTTCAACTTCCACTTCAAAGGTTGGTAATGGTTGCTCTAGGCCTTGAGCTGAATTCATTTTTTTTGCCTAACAGTGTAACGCGAACCAACGGACGTGGCGCTCAGCGAACTCTGAGTGCCTAAATATAAAACAGACTAAGCCGCGGCACTGCAAACTGCTCCCGCAGACGCTTTAGCAGCAAGTTATCGAAAGTCTGTTCATAGACGGTAGCGTCCATGTGCTTGCGATATGGCCGCAACTGATCTTTGACTTCTCTCGTAACTGCCTCGAGTTGCGTTGGCGTAACAACCGAACGAATTGCATCGCTCAACATTCGCTCCAGCCCGGTAAGTGAGACTTCGAGTTTTTGCGCATCCGCCGTGGCTGACTGCTTGAAGTCGCACTCCAACACTTCCAGCAGACTGGCAGCCCGCATCAGCGCGTCGGTGAAGTCATTTTCGTGCAGTTGTTTTCGTTCTCCGAACGTCTGCACCAGAGCTGACCTTCCTCGCCGCAAGTGTTCCAGAATTGTCTGCCGAGGAAATGGCAAACCATCATCCTCATTTCCGGCGGCGGCCGGCTCATTGTCACCACCCGCTTCGGCTCCCACGCGAGACTCCAACCACTCGGCGTACTGAGCCTCGACTTCTTCCTGGCAATAAAGAAGGGACTTGACGCTACGCTTCCTGGACTTTGCTTCCCATGAGTCGAAAGCCCTCTCGATCCCGCGCAAAGCGACATGCAGCGGGACGTTGATCGCCTTCCAACTCTCGATCAGGGCCCAGTCCATTGGGCTGAGTAGCAGATGCTTACCGCGGCGACGAATAAAGGCGTCTTCGATTTCGGTGAAGTAATTGAAGTAATTCAAGTCCAAGGTCAAAGGTCAAAGGTCCAAGGTCCAAAGTCCAAAGTCCAATGTCACACTACAAGCCGATTAAACTCTTCGACTCTGGATTCTAGACTTTGGACATTGGACGTTGGACATTGGACACTGACTTAGCATTCCGTTCATACACCAGTCTCAGCCCCTCCAACGTCAGGGTGTCATCAACCAGCTCAATAAACTCCGAACCGGTGGCAATCAAAGGGGCCAGTCCACCAGTAGCAATCACTCGGGCCTTACCACCCATTTCCTCGATCATCTTGCGCAGGACACCATCAACCAGCCCCACGTAGCCATGATAGAGCCCTGACTGCATCGCGCTTATTGTTGATGACCCGATAACTTTCTGCGGTCGCTTGATGTCCACGCGCGGCAGCTTCGCCGTCCGATCAAATAACGCGTCGGACGAAATCATGATTCCCGGAGTAATAACACCGCCAAGGTATTCGCCTCGCGCGTTGATTGCATTGAAAGTGGTGGCGGTGCCAAAGTCGACGACGATACAGGGCGAGCCATACTTATGGATGGCAGCGGCCGCATCTACAATTCTGTCGGCACCCACATCCGCCGCTGGTTCGTAAAGAATTTGGACTCCGGAGTCGACCGTGTTGTCCACGAAGAATGGCGTTAAGTGGAAGTAGGTCTCGGCCATCGTCTTCAATGTGTAGTTTAACGGCGGTACTACCGAGGCGATTGCGATAGCGTCGATGGCTTTGAAGTCGAGGCTGGCCAGCTCAAACAGGTTGCGCGCGTGAACACCATACTCATCAACGGTTCGTGCGCGATTTGTGGTCAGGCGCCAATGGGCTACCAGCTCGGAACCACGGTAGACGCCCAAAGAAGTATTGGTATTTCCAACGTCAATTACGAGAAGCATAGGTGAGATCTTCGGTTGCCGTTTTTTTTCTCCGCCAGCCGCTCAAGAACTCCTCTATCAAGTCCGACGCGGTGGCCGCTCCATTTTCGCTGCGCAGGCATGCACCGACTTCCCTGGCTTTCACCGCATACTGAGGCTTGCTCAGCAAGTTGTCGAGTTCTTTCGCCACCCGTTCGGCCTTGTAGACACTCCGGTAAAGAGTACGGCTAGTTCCGAGTCGGGCAGCGTGCGCCGCATTGTCAGACTGATCGAAAGCAAAGGGCACGATCAACGTGGGAATACCGGCACGAAGTCCCTGGGAGGTGGTACCCACTCCGCCATGGTGGACAATGACGCACCCGCGATCAAGGAGTGATTCAAACGGAGCATAATCGACGGCAATCATCTCCGGGGGCAAAGGCTCCTGGGGACGGTTGCGCTCGTCGCCGATCAACAAGACAGCGCGCCGATGTCCCAGCTTTTTCGCCGCGGCAATACTCTCATGGAAGAAATCCCGCGCCACCCAGACAGCCGACGACCCGAGGGTGAACACGATAGGCGCCGCACCTGAGTTGAGGAACTCGAACAACTCCGGAGGCATGACATTCTCGTGCTGCCCATCGTAGAAGGGAAAACCGGTAATCTGAGTTTGCCGCGGCCAATCAGCCTGCGGGCCGGCGAAGTGTTTAGAAAAGAGGGCAAGCACGAGCCCAGGCGAGTGTTGCCCATCAAAAGCTGGATTTCCAAAATCGGGAATGCCCAACTCCTTTCGAAGTTCATCTACCGGCTTTGCACGATAATTCCGCTTTACTAAATCCATAAACGATTTCATAAAACGCGGGCCCAGCAGCCGGAGTTTATTCAACCATGGCCAAAATGGGGGCATGGGTGGATCGTAAGCTGAGAAAAACGAGAGCGGAGCGAGTACGGTAGAAATCCAGGGTATTCCCGTCGTTCGCGCCACGAGCGGCCCAGCGAACGTGATTGGATGAGTTACCAGCAGATCAGCTCCCTCGGAGGCTTGCATCAGGTCGGCATAGCCCTCGCGCACGTAAGGGAAAATAAGTTCTTCCATTAAATATTTCGGACCAGACTTAGGCTCCATGATTCTGTCCATCATCTCCTGATCTTGTTCCCTGGGCGGTGGCAGATCAGGTCGCATCGCCGCGAAACTCAGTCCCGCGCCTTCAATCTTTTCCCGATACAGGCTGCTGGTGGCGATCACGGGGTCATGGCCCCGCGCCTGGAGTTCGAGGGCAATCGCCATGTACGGATGGATGTCACCAAGCGAACCGAAGGTTGATAACACGATGCGTTTGCTGCGGCGCATGGCTTCTCCTAATAGTTCCTTGAGACTTAGGTTGACCTAGTTCCAGAGGAGCTCAACGTTAATAGAAGTGGCTGTCGACTCAACGACCAGCCTCCGTTAGAAGCCAAAGGTCCCTGCCCATGATGGCCTGTTGAGAAGAACATTGCGCTCTTAGGGAGCTGAGAAATGTCCTAAAAGACCGTTTTCATTAAACATTTGGTCCCTACGAAGCTAGTCCCGAGATACATCGAGTGGGCGCAGTTCGGTAACATCTCCGGCTCGAACAATCTCGATCTCGCCCTTATCGGTTTCCACTCGCAGCGCGCCATCGCTCTCAAGCCCTCGCGTCATCCCTTCGAGGACTGCCTGCCCGTTGACCACTCGTATTCTTTTTCCGCTCGCATAGGAGGATCGAACCGACCATTCAAGAAGGATCTCTTCTCCACCACGCAGCGACTGCAACATCTCATAACGCTGCTGGAACGCAAGCAGCAGATTTTGCAAGACATTTTCTAAGCCCGGAACCTTGCCTGTCTCTAATTGCACCGAAGTAGCAATCTCGTGCAGTTCAGGGGGAAATGCTGAGCTCGTGAGATTAATACCGATCCCTAGCACGAGGGCACGCCCTATCGTTGTGTCCACAGTCTCCGCCAGTATCCCGCAAAGTTTGCGATTGCTTGAGAGGATGTCGTTGGGCCACTTGATGTCTGCCTTCAGTGAATACCCTTCAAGCAGAACATCATGCACAGCGAGGGCGGCAGTCAGAGGTATCAACGGCCAACTGCTTTGAGGGATTCGCGGCCTCAAGACAATACTAAAATACAAACCCGCGCCCTTCGGCGAGACCCAGAGCCGATGCAATCGGCCGCGGCCCGCAGTCTGCTCACTCGCTACAACGCAAAGACCTTCCGCAGCGCCGTCAATGGCCCGCCGGGCGGCCTCAAGATTTGTCGAAGGCAACGAATCGAAGCGTAGGATTTGTAGGGCAAGCTCTGACATCGATCGTTGTTAGAACCCTGGAAGTAACGGCGCAACCCCAGTTAACTTGCAGGTAAGGAACGGGCAAAGCGGACTGCGCCCCGCTCAGGATTCGCAGTTACTCAAGCCCCATTTGCAGCTTCAGCGGGTGGCGCTCCGTTTTGCCCCCTTCGCGCCCTGCGAATTAGCGTGGGCCCTTTTAGGTTTTTACAAAACTCTACGCTCGAAAAACTCAAATTCCCGAACGTTTAGCCAACTCCAATGCTTCACTTACTAGTTCACGCACCAGACTGTCGAAGTTGCGAAAGCGCTTGTCATGCGTCTGACCCTGCACGTAACGAAAGTAGATTTGCTGAATCACTACTGCGACCTTAAAGTGGGCGAAAGTTTCATAGAAAGCAATTCGAGAGAGATCCCGGCCTGTCATCGTCTCATAGCGCTCAATAATCTCTTCGCGCGTCATCCAACCCGGACCATTCGTTACAGCGCGCAGTGAACTCTTGCGGTCACCTCCTAGCATTGTCCAGTAGCTGAGGGCGAGTCCCAGATCTACAAGAGGATCGCCCACCGTACACATCTCCCAGTCAAGCACAGCGACTATCCGCGAGGGATCTCGCTCATCGAACATTAAGTTGTCCAGTTTGAAGTCGTTGTGCACGATCGTGGCGTGCTGAGCACCGGCCTCAACGCCGGGGGGAACCCGCTCGCGCAGCCAACTGAGCACCCTATCCATCTCCGCCAGTTCACCGGTCTTTGAACGCTCCCAGCGGTCAGCCCACCCACGAATCTGGCGAGCGACAAAACCCTCTGGCTTCCCAAGGTCTACGATACGTGCAGAGTGAATGTCCACCGCGTGAAGCGCCACCAGAGTATCGACTACTGCCCTACTTAGATGCCTGCGCAACGCGAGATTCTCACTAATTTCGTTCGGGACGCTGGAGCGGACAATGAATCCCCGTCGTCGTTCCATGAGATAAAATGGCACACCGATGATGGATGTGTCTTCGCAGAGTAAGATGGGTTTAGGTGCGAGGGGAAAATGAGGATTAACTACAGAGAGAAATTTGTACTCGCGCGGCATGTCGTGCGCTGTCGGCGCCACAGGCCCAACCGGAGGGCGGCGCAGCACAAACTCCTGATCGCCGTAACGAATCAGGTAAGTGAGATTTGAATGTCCACCGGGAAACTGTTCAATTTCGAATGTTGCATCCGGATCAACTCCTGACAATTGTTCGGCAAGCTGATCTCGCAAGTAAGCAGCCAAAGCTGCGACATCCAATTCCTCGCCGGCTCTTACGGCAACGCTGTCATTTCTCGCGGTCATGTACGGTCGAACTAAGCCTCGCGCTTGAAAGTTTTGAGTATGCGCTGCGCCACCACTTGCCGGTGAACTTCGTCGGGGCCATCGTAAATTCTGGTGGCCCGGGCATCGCGATAGAACATCTCGAGGGGCGTGTCTTTGGAGTAGCCGAGTGCGCCATGGACCTGGATTGCCCTGTCAATGACGTCGTGCAGCACGCGGGCTCCAAAAAACTTGATCAGCGAAATCTCGATTCGCGCATCCTCGCCGCGATCTAACATCCAGGCAGCCTTCAGCGTCATCAAACGAAAGGCAGTGATCTCTGCAGTCGAGTCAGCAATCCAGTTTTGTACCGTCCCTTTTTTCGCCAGGGGTTCGCCGAACGATTGCCGCTTAAGAGCATAGCGGCACATCATCTCCAGACTGCGTTGGGCGGCACCAACCCAGCGCATGCAGTGCTGAATTCGTCCCGGACCCAGGCGCGCCTGCGCCAATTTAAAACCTTGTCCGATTTCGCCAAGGAGATTGCTCATCGGAACACGACAGTTTTCGAAGCGAATCTCGCAGTGGCCGCCGACGCCCCCTGACCCCATCACGGGCACAGCCCGGACAATCTTAAAACCCGGTGTTTCTGTGGGGACAAGAATCATGCTGGCGCGGCTGTGTGAATCCGCAGTCCTATCGGTCACGGCCATGACGATTGCAAATGCAGACCCGATAGCGCCACTGATAAACCACTTGTGCCCGTCAATAACCCACTCATCCCCGTCGCGCAGGGCCGTAGTGCGCAGCCCGGTGGGATCCGAGCCCGCCACCTCAGGTTCAGTCATGGCAAAGCACGAGCGTACTTCACCAGAGGCCAGAGGGCGCAGGAAGCGCTCTTTCTGTTCAGGAGTTGCGGCGAGCAGTAACAACTCGGCATTCCCGGCATCCGGCGCCGCGGAACCAAAAATACGCGGAGCGATGACCGACCTGCCGATAATCTCATTGACCAGGGCCTGCCCTATAAAACCGATTCCCATCCCGCCCCACTCTCCCGGCAGATTTGGCGCCCACAGACGCTCTGCTTTCACTTTACATTGCAATTCACTTTCTAAATCGACCGGCAGACCTTCATGCTCAACCATTTTGCTTTCGTTGGGATAGACATGCTGTTGCATGAAGTCGGCGACGCGATCGCGCGTCGTTTCCAGTTCGGACGGAACGCTGAAATCGATCATAGGGTCCTTTTGCAGTCTGGTTCGGTAAGATACACAGACCGCGGAGCTATCATGGACAATTGTGGCAGGCGATTGTAGCTGTAAGAGGGCGGGTTAACCAGACCACTCAATCTTTCGGTACTTATGCAGTCTGGTTAGGACGCCTCGCCTCCCGCCCGATTCAGACCGAGAAGCGATAGAGAATCTCATGAAAACCCCAAAAAGTGGCCTCCGGTAATTTGGAAATTAGCGAGGCTGGAGCCCTACTTTTGCGATCGGGTCTGTAATACGAGCACCAACTTTCTGGTGTCGTGAGACATGATGGTTCAAGAAATTTGCATGCACGCAATACACACTCTGCGCTAACATGCCTGAGCACTAACTACACGCTGTCGCTTAAGGGGAATCGCAGATGAAAACTCTCACGTTTATACTTTCATTCACCCTGGTCACTGCCGCTGCAGTCGGTCAAAGGCGCGGCGCCGGTTTCCCACCAGGCACGATCGTCGATCTATCGTACCCGTTTGATTCAGAAACCGTCTATTGGCCCACGGCTGAAGCTTTTCATCTGGAGAAAGACTTCGAAGGGGTGACTGGGAAAGGGTTTTACTATTCCGCGTACAAATATTCCGCCGCCGAGCATGGCGGGACACACCTCGACGCTCCGGTTCATTTTTCTCAAGGTCACCACACGGTCGATCAGATACCGCTCGAACAATTGATGGGATCTGGCATTCTCGTTGACGTCACAAAGCAGTGCGAAAACAATTCTGACTATCAGGTCACCACTGGAGACTTTCTGGCGTGGGAAAAGAAGCATGGGAAAATGGCGACAGGCTCTATTCTTCTGTTGCGCACCGGCTTCGGAAGGTTCTACCCAGACCGCATGAGGTACTTGGGAACGGAGGGACGTGGTCCAGAAGCAGTGGCGGGGCTTCACTTTCCCGGGCTTCACCCCGAGGCAGCTCGTTGGCTAACTGCTAACCGATCGATCAAAGCCATCGGATTGGATACAGCCAGCATCGACTACGGACAATCGACCCTCTTCGAAAGCCATCGCATTCTCTTTGACAAGAATATTCCCGCCTTCGAAAACGTCGCGAACCTGGACAGGTTGCCGCCTAAGGGATTCTCGGTAATCGCGCTACCGATGAAAATCAAAGGCGGAAGCGGCGCGCCGCTGCGGATTCTTGCGATCTTGGCTTAGCCTTTGGACTATTTCGGGATGATTGATTGGTTTCCCATCCGATTATCATTCGCCGTGGCGACTGCAGCGACTTTGATTGCGCTCATCGCAGGCTCGGCGTTGGCCTGGTTGCTGGCGCGCAAACGTTTTCCCGGGCGCAATCTGGTCGATGCCTTGATTACATTGCCGCTCGTCCTGCCACCAACCGTGCTCGGCTATTACCTGCTCGTTCTGCTCGGCACCCGATCTTCATTAGGTGGTTTTCTTTACAACCGCTTCGGCATTCGGCTTACGTTCACAGTAACAGCAGCGATCATCGCGGCTACGATTCACGCTTTACCTCTGGTCACGAAGAGTCTGCGCGCTGCGTTTGAAGGAGTGAGTGTGGAGCTTGAAGCTGCGGCGCGAACCCTGGGACTAAGCAACCGTCTGATTTTCTTTCGCGTCACCTTACCGCTCGCCTCTCGCGGTGTACTGGCAGCGACAGCCCTGGCTTTCGCGCGCGCACTGGGCGACTTCGGCGTAACGATCATGATCGCCGGCAACATTCCGGGCAAAACTCAAACGGCTTCGGTAGCTATTTATGACGCGGTGCAGGCGGGCCGGGACAACGAGGCATTTACCCTGGCGATCATCGTATCTCTCATTGCTGTGGTCATGCTCTATTTCATCAACCGCTTCGGTCGATTGCGGTGGTAGCTCTACTCTGCCGCGACCATTCTCTCGGCGGCGATGCGCATAACCTCGCGCACTTGCCGATCCCAGTAGGTCCAGGCGTGATTCCCGGGAAGCTGGCGATACTCGTGAACTATCCTGCGTTCTATGAGAACCCGTGAGAAGTCGCGATTGGACTCCAACCAGAGATCCTCTGTGCCACAGTCCAAATACAAATATGGCAGCAAGGCCTCACGATCCGCCGGAAACTCGCGCGCCAGCCGGGGCAGATCATTACTTTTGCGAACGGGGCTCTCGGGCTCGCCGAACGACTGCATGATCGAGGCGTCGTCAGTACGTGCGGTGGCGTCAAGAGCGCCACTTATAGAGGCCGCGAAGGAAAACTTCTCCGGATGTTTGAAGCCAAGCTTCAGAGCTCCATAGCCCCCCATCGAAACGCCAGCAACGCTGCGTCCCCGGCGGTCGGCAATCGTTCGAAAGCGACTATCAACATCCGGGATCAGTTCACGCAGAAAATAGGCCTCGTACTGATCTGAGGGGACAGTAGCGCTGTCGGTGTACCAGCCATTGCCGCCCTCAGGCGTAATGATAATCATCTGGTATTCGGCGGCATACTGGATCAGCGCTGTCTGCTTTGCCCACGAGTTGTGGTCGCCGTTCCAGCCGTGCAGTAGGTATAGCACTGGATAATTGAGGCGGCCCGACGTGATCAAACGATAACCCGGAGGTAGCACGACGCCGTAAGGCAGGAGCTCGCCAACAAGGTTGCTCTTGAACTGCACAACCTCGAAGCGAACTGCCTTTTGAAGGTGATAATAGTAAGCCGCGAGGGCGACGAGCAGCAGGAGGAAGAGCAGCAAAATCCGGAGGTAAAACTTCCAGCTGTTGTTTTGAGTGGTGTTCAAGGAGTCGACTATCGCGTTGATTTCAAGTGGCAGCATGCGGACAGCTTAACCGTAATTTGACCTTCCCGGCATTGAACGTCAAGCGAATTCTGGTACTGGTGCAGGTTTCAAATCACCGATCAACGCAATCGCTGCCGTTCCCGGTTCCGCGACGGCAAAACGCCGCGTCCAAAGAGAGGCCGCGGCGCAAGCAGTTAATTTGATTCTTTCGTTAGCTGAGAAAGTTTAGGAACTTTGACTCGCTTGAATTGTAGCCTGGAAAAACCGCTTGCACGTTGGGAGTCCCAAGGTGCTTCCGGGAGACTTCGCCGAATACGTCGCGGAAGTCGGTCGTCAGCGCGAGGTCACGGCCTTCATACAACTGCTCACTCTTCAACCCGGGCCAGCGGCCGTAGACTTTGCCGCCCCGAACATTGTTTCCGATCACAAACATTGCGTTAGCGTGACCGTGGTCAGTTCCGCGATTGCCATTTTGACGCACCGTGCGTCCGAATTCTGACATCGTCAAGATCACCACATCATCCATGAGCTTACCCAAATCCGTGGTCAGAGCGCCGATGCCGCCACTAAAATCCAGCAATCGGTTTGCTAACTGGCCGCGCGAGTTTCCCTGGTTCACGTGAGTGTCCCAGCCGCCAACATCGGTGAATGCTACTTCCAGGCCCACGCCCGCCTTGATGAGCTGGGCGATCTGGAAAAGTGAATTGCCAAAAGGGGAACGCGGATACTGCGCGCCATTCTCCGGCTGGTACTGGCCAGGATTGGCTTTCTTCAAGAAATTTACTGCTTCGAACGTTTCCTTTCCGGTTCCGCTGAGGACGTCGTTGACGCTTTGGTCGTAGATCTCTTCAAATCCACCTTGCACACTCGATGAGGATCGGCCCGCGCGAATCGTGAAATCGGCGAGGTTGGAGATTGTCAGGGTGGTGGCACTGCCCTGCAGTATGCGTGGCATGGTCTGAGTCAGTGAAACCGCGCGAAACAGCGACCGAGTCGGATCAGTTTTGCTTTGCAGGTAACGATTGAGCCATCCATCCGGAGTTCCCTTCCGACCCGGTGTGGCCGATTCCATATAGTCCTGTGCGTCGAAATGAGACCGTGTGTTGTCCGGCGAACCGACCGCATTGACAATGGCAAGTCGCTTGGAATCCCACAGCGACTTGAAGGGCGTAAGGACTGGATGCAAACCAAAGAAGCTGTCCAGATTGAGCGCTGCTTCTGCGTTCCCAGGTTGTGGCTTGGGAATCGCGATTGCCGGGCGCAAATCGTAATACGCTCGTTCGCCGTGTGGAACCACCATATTGAGACCATCGACAGCGCCCCGTTGAAAAATCGCGATCAAAGTCTTGCGGCGCCCACCCGTCAGTCGGTCAGAAGTCTGTGCAAGCAACGCCCGTTCGAGAAACGATGGGGCAGAGAGTGATACTCCGATGCTGGCGAGTGCAATACCGCCCGACCTTAAAAAGAATCTACGATTCATGGTGTACCTCTCATGATGGGTGTCGGGTGCCAGGTGCCGGTCCTTAATTTTGACACCGGGCTGCTGAGGATGATGTGCTTCTCTTTTCCCGACACCTGAAACCCAGCACCCCGATACTTTCTTTTACTGTCTCTGAAACTCCGGTGATCCCAATATCAGACCCACAATTCTGGTTACCGGATCTGTAATGTTAGCGTCAGCCCGAACAAATTGCTGCCGACGCTGGCGAGGCTGAATGTTATTACCGTTGTTGCCCGCCATATTATCCGCCCGGCTTGCCGGCTCAACGGCGACTGGCTGAATCGGCGGTCCAACCTCCTGATCCAGTTGCTTCAAGAGCGTCTCTCGCGTCCTGGGAGAAATCTCCCCGGCGACAATCAAGTTAAGGAAACGATCCATGATGCTGGCTTTGTCGACAGCCTGCCCGTTTGCGACTGCGCCAGCCAAGCTCTTGAGGTCGACACGTGTGCCGGGGATGCGATTGCTGGCCAGGGTTAAACCAAAATTCAAGCGCTCCAACAGTCCGCCGGTGTTGACCCAGCTTTCCGCGGTGTCTGAATAACCGTTTGGCGTTTGGTAGAGATAGAGCGGTTCGCCCATCCTGGCAATCCATTGATGCAGTTGCGGGCCGCCATTGGTTTCAGCGCCCAGCGTTCGAATTGCGCTAATTGCCAACTCAAAAGGCCGCTTAACTTTTGCCCGGTATGCTTCTGGAGAGTCGAACTCTGGCGAAAGGAAGACTGCCCTCAGTGTTTCGCGAATATCACCATTACTTTTTGAAAACTGAGCGGCAACGCGATCGATGAGGGCGGACGGAGGGTTATCCTGCACAAAGTAGCGTGTAATTTTTTTCGCTATAAAATTGGCCGTTGATGGATGACGGGCAAGAATATCCAGCACCAGTAGCCCATCCTTCATTCCGCCCCCGGCGGGAATCTTCTGGCCAAGCACTGTCTTTTCCCCTTCGTCGTGCATGCGAGCATTGAAATAAAACTTGCCCGCATTCTCGCGTGCACCCTTTCCCATAAGGGTCATCGCGGCCGCGCCCCCCCCGCGCGGTGCAAAGATGGTCCAACCTGTAAAGCACCGCGCCACTTCCTGCACATCCTTTTGGGTGTAACCACCGTCGACACCAAGCGTGTGCAGCTCCATCAGCTCACACGCGTAGTTTTCGTTGATACCCCGCGGCCGCCTGGGTGGCTGAGCCGGTGCCTGCGGCATGTTGGGGTCCTGCGCCGGCCTCATTTCCGGATAACGATTCATCCTCCGTTCCTGTCGCCGACCTCCACTCAAACTATCCAAAACTGATTCGCCCCGGGCACGCGCGCGATTCCGCCGGTTGCCTCCGACCGGTGCGTTCGGACTGGCACTCTGAAAGTTGTCGAGATAGAAAAGCATCGCGGGACTCTGCGCGGTGGCCAGCAACAAATCATGAAACTTGCCCATTGTATTCGGGCGAATGGTGTCGCGATCATAGGATGTCAACAGCCAACGATCAGCGCCCTTGCCGGCAAAAACGTTGAAGTGGTTGGTCCAGAAATCGACTAAGACCTCCTGCAGCTGGCGCTCGCTGTAAACGGCTCGCAAGATGCGCGACGCCTGAAGCTCCGCCGTAATCCTTTGCGGCTGTTGCAATCCATTCTGCAAGTAGTAGTCGCGAATAATGCGACGATACTCTTCATTGTTCCTCCCCGCCCCAACAGAATCGGCCCGACTAACATTAGATTCAGTAGCCGTCCTGGGCATCGCCTCCGGCATCATCGATGCTCCGGAAGCCGGCTGCCCCGGAGTTTGTGATTCAGAGGCCTTGCCTCTGTTCTGCCGTGCGACAGCCAGGTCATCTGGTAGATCGCCACGCCGTTGAAGCTGACGGATCAGTTGACCGGGCTGAGGATATTTCTCATACAACTGTGCTGTACTCATGGAAAGCGTAGAAAGGTCCTTCACTTTTGATTCTGCGAGCGCGTCTGATATTTTCCCGGGATTGAGTTGTTGTTCAATGTAACGCTCAACGCCCATCGCTTTCACGCGCTCTACGTCTCCGGGACGCGCGCCGAACCCTAGGCGGTTTAGCAGATGGAGAATGCGCTGCGCATCGCTAAGGCGACTCGCTTTTGACTTTGTCTTCTCCTGAGCACCAACATCAATCGAAAGCGGGGTGGCGAATACCGCGGCGATAGACACCAGGGCCAAGGCACGTCGAGCGACCTGGACTGCGGCAGTGAAGTTTTGTTTGAAGATTCTCATATAGACACCCTTTTTACGATCCCTGAGGCGACATAGTTTTCCTGAAATTAAGGCGAATCCCCTACACCACGTTAGACGCGCAAACAAGGTTAACGGTTGAAGAAACTGACTAACTCAATGATACCGCACAGCAGGCCGGCTGAATGGTGTAACCCATTTAGAGGTAAAACAAGACGATCCACTAAAGCACAGGAAATTACTCGAAGGGCCCTGTTCGATGCCGCGTCATGCAATTTCGTGGATTGTTCCTAGTCAGGCTCCCAATTTGCAGCTTGCACGGTCGCGCTTCAATTGACGCATCGCCTGCACATTTCACTCCTTCTGGAGCTGGTGCTAGTTCTCTAGGGGGGTGGTTGGCTTTGGGCCGCGGGGCGGGCAGCGGGCGCGGTCCTGCCAAGCGGACGAGGAAAACTTACTGGACTTCGGTTGCCTTGCTTGTCAATCGAGCGTACCCCGAAAAAGAAGTTGTCTTTGGATAGTCCTTTCATCGTGTAGCTCGTCACGTTGCCAACCCAGCGGGAGTTTGTCCAGACAGCCGCGGCAGTGTCACGCCAGAGAATTTCGTAGCCCGCCAGATCGGGTTCCTTGTTCGCCTCCCATTTCATGTCCGTATCGTTGGACAAACGGGCCGTCAGGATAGCGACGCTCCTGGGTGTAGCCGGGGCGAGCGCCAGCATTGCCAGATTGGCAGCATTCAGGCGCGCCAGATTGGCTACGTAGGGATAGTCAACAAACTCGGGCAGGTCACCATACTTTATTCCATTCTCCGTGCGTATGTTTTGGTGTTGATGACGGTAGTCTTCGTTTGGCTCCGTAAAGCGCAGGGCGGCAAAGCCTCGCTCGAGAAAAGGAATGTGATCGCCGCCGCGGCCGTAGCGGTCCCGGCGATACACCATCATTACCTTCATGTAAGGTACGTAGCGTTCGCCGGTCTCTTTAATGAATCGGGCTAGCTGCCGCGAAGCGGAGTCGTTCTCTCCTCCGAAGCTGCGACGAACATTCGCTTCTTCCGGAGTCTCACTGGACGGTACGCCTTCCGAAAAGACACGCACCGTACGACGGTCGCGCACGCCGTTTCCGCCCAACGTGTTTCCTACGATGTCGTTGGTAAACATCGCTTCAATGAGTACGCCCTTCTGCTTTGCTTGTTCCGCAAAGTAAGTCGAACCCAGAAGACTCTGCTCTTCCCCGGCAACGGCCATGAAAACAACGGTCGCATCAAACTTGTATTTGGCCATTACCCGCGCCATCTCTAAAACTGCTGCCGTACCGGAAGCGTCGTCATTCGCCCCGGGGGCATCGCATTTCCCATCAGTTGGGCTACCGCACATCGAATCGTAATGCCCACTGACAACGTAAATCCGATTCTCGGATTCCGGTTGGGTACCCTTTAACGTGGCGACCACATTTGTAATCACTGTCGGCGTGGGAATGCGCGCAGCCTTCGGTTGCTCGTAAGCCTGCTTCTCGACGGTCATACGCCCACCCGAGTTTTCTGCTGCCTTCAAGAACTCGCTATAAAGCCAATCGCGAGCGGCGCCGATTCCGCGGTTAGGATCGTCTTGTGTAGAGAGCGTGTTGCGTGTGCCAAATGAAACCAGCTTGCGAATCGTGCGCTCTATGTTACGTGCGTCGATCTCCTGAACAATCCGCGCGATGTCTTGATTACGGGTGACCCTCACTTTGAACTCGGCCGCGGTTCTAAGTTTAGCCTGTCTCATCTCCTTTGCCGCCAACTGCAACCCGGGCAAGAAAACGCTCAATACCAAACAACAAAACGAAAGAGTTGGCCTTTGCGGACAAGAGTATGGGCCAGGTATGTTCATCGGATCACGATTTCTTCAATGGAGTGTTCTTTATCCCTGGCCACGTTCAGATGGTTCACGATACGCGGGAGAGAAAGTGCGCGTTGTATGTTCGGTAACACTCGGAACGGGCTCAAAACGCGGAGGCAGTTGTTGTGGCGCAGATCTTTCAAATGCGGGCCGGATGTTCTGCTGAGGCGCCAAGGGTTGCCGTTGCACGCCTACCATTTTCGACCAGAAGCGGATCAGCATAGCCGAACAGCCGAATAGCGTTGCCATGCTGAAGAGAACCATCCAGGTGATTGCGGCTGGATGAACGTGCATCTCAGCCAGTTCCGTGGCCCCGCCAAATATGATCCCGAGACCGCCGGTGATGGTCAAGCCGATGACTACTGTGGGGGCCGTTAGGCTGACCGGTGCCGTCACCGGAGCTGGCAGGCTACTCGGTGGCAACGCCAGGTTTGCGCCGCACCGATTGCAATACTTCAACTCGACGGTGATCTCGTTGCCACAGGTGGGGCAATACATTAATACCTCCAGTCAAAGCTCGACGCTTCCGAGAAAGGAGTGGCAGTCGTTTGAATCGTGCTGCTAATGTACCACCACGAGATTAGGATAGGAATAAGCCCTGGTAGAAAGTCAGCGAATTCGGTAGGCTCGACCCTTCCAGACCACAACAACTTCACCAGGTAGTTGGGCTGCGACGGCGCGGATCCCGGGCTCGTCCGCGACGAGAGCGCGAAATTGTTCCGAGCCTCGGGCCAAGGTGGTCGTCGCCGTAGATGATTGGAAAGCAGCGTCCATCCAAACCCCTCCCTGCCGGTGAAACCGCCGGCCGGAAACAGTGCGAGTGTTAGCTTCGTCGTCGTTTGCCTTTGCTCCCGCGCCGCTTCCCAGTGTTGCCCCAGGAGTGCGCATTCTTTCCTGGCTCTGACCCGTCGGTCGTCCGGCCTTTCGGGCCGACGCGGCAGCAACCTGATTCTGGCTCTCACCTGTTCGCGCGCGAGCTCCTTCTTGCTCTCGCGCCGGTTCGTCTTTTTTCTTGTCAGCTTCTTCCTTTTGACGGGTGGCAACTTCAGCTCGTCCCTCGGTATGTGTTGTTGTTGGGGGTTTCGGAGGGGGAGGTGCCACTGGCTCGGGAGCATATGACGGTGAAGCTGCGGCGCCGGCAGCTTTTCCCGCGTCCTTATCTGAAGTGACAGTCACAGAATCCGTGGCCGTCGCGATGTTTGAAGTCTCTTTTTTTTCACCTGTCTTGGCTTGGTTGACATCACCTTTACCGGCACTAGTCCGGTATTCGGAGGACCGCCGTTCTTCAATTGCGGCAGCAGAGTTTCCCGGGTCTCCGGGTGAGCTGACTTGCTTTGTTTCAATTGTGGGATCAGGTAAAGCGGCCGGCTGATTCTGGGCCACCAAATCAGGCTGTGGCTGTTTTCTAAGTGCAATCAAACCAACCGCGATAAATGCAAAGAGGGCGAGTGCGGGCACCGCGTAACGCAAGAGGCCGGGAGAAAACAGGGCGCCGAACTTTTGCCGAAGACGTGCGGTAGTTTTTTGCGCGACCGAATGTTCGCTGATGTTGGCACCAGATGCTGACGTTAACTTTGAAACAATCTTGCGGCAGCTCGCACATTCGGCCAAATGCGAGGTGTAACGCGCGCGCGCTGCTGCCGGCAAGACTTGTTCGGCGTATGAGTTTAACTCATCAGCATCCAGGTGCTTCGCTGAGCCGCCTCCAGCCGCAACGGAGCGGGCATCCTCGCGCCGTGCCAGGCCGCGCAACAGAAGATCGATTTCGTTATTTTCAGTCTGCTTCATTTAATGCTCTTATTAATGCCATCATTAGAACGCAATATCCTCGTGTAGCTTGCAGCCGGGGGCTTTGCGTAACAACTCACAACTGAAGTTACTTTGGGGTCTCTAGTTTAGCCCCGCTAACGTCCCTGCGCGCCGCCAGCAGCGGTTCAAGATCGGCATCCAGATGTAAGGCTACCTGAGCAAAGGCGCTTTCTGTTTCCGTCTTCGTCCAACCTAAATCAGTAATCAAAATACTCTCCACCCGCTCTCGCAGTTCTCCGTGAATTCTTGTCAGCCGCCGGCTCGCGGTTGCCTCATGCACACCCAGGACCCCGCCGGCCTCCCGCAAACGAAGACCGTCAAAGTAGTAGAGCTTCAGCAATAGCCGATCTTCGTCGGAGAGTTCTTTTATAGAACGCTCGAGCGCACTTTGCATTCGGGCTCCCGCTAACTTCTCAGAAATCGCCTCCTCTGGATTGAGCGCCCGTGTCGCAAGGAACACCTCCTTGCCATCGTCACCCCCTCGCGCCAGGCGGTCGAAGTCCGCGTCATCTTCAGTTTGGACCGTGCGTGATTGCTTGCGATGTTGATCAATAGCAAGCTGAGCCACCACTGCCCGCAGCCAACCTGCCAACGAGCCGCGTCCGGAATAATAGGCAAGTTTGCTAGCCGGGTTTCCGTCTGCGCTGCGTCGCAGCCCATAAAGCTCTGCCCAGATCGATTGTGTCACATCTTGAGCGGCGTCTTCATTAGAGCTCGCCGACCGGGCCGCTGAGCGTACCGTTGGCGTGAAACGCTCGACGAGCTCGCTCCAGGCGCTTTCGTCACCTCGTTCGCAAGCCACTATCAGACATAATTCGTCAGCTTGAAGCTCATCTATGAACTCGGCGATAGACTGGTCCGAGGCGTTCTCGTCCTCCTTCAACAAGTACTTATCGACTGACGATTTGATACGCGGCACCAAAGAATCCGAATCCAACGAGCGGGACTCGGTAGCGCGTGCGAGCAGCCGCTTTGCCCCCGCCCCTAAAAGATTCTGGATTTGCTTGCTTCTTTCGCTCACCCGGCAATAACTCAACCAAGCTTTCGATGACTTTATGCTAACACGCTGCGAGGCATGCGGCGGTCCGATCAGATCCTTTGATGACTTATTCGCCACCACGTTGCCGCGAGGGCCGCAGGATGACCTGATGCGGCATTACTTTGACACGTAAAGGCGCCTAAGCTAGATTCGATTGTACAGTCACGAAACCATGTTTCGAACGATATTTCCAAGCCGCGCTCGAAAGCGGCGTGTGAAGATAGTTTAAGATTACCCGTGTCCATACTTCGAGTCACCGAGATTTTTCACTCCATCCAGGGTGAGTCTACTCACGCCGGCAGGCCTTGCGCATTTGTGCGCCTTACCGGGTGTCCGATGCGATGCGTATGGTGTGACAGCGAGTATACATTCACGGGCGGGGACCATCTTTCAATCGACGAAGTATTAGCGACAGTGCGCGCGATCGGATGCAACCTGGTAGAAGTCACCGGAGGCGAGCCACTAGCGCAGCCACAAGCGTTTACGCTGATACATAAGCTGTGCGAAGAAGAATACGAAGTTCTGGTGGAGACTGGAGGCTATGTTTCAACCGAGGCCGTCGATCCGCGGGCCAAAATTATCCTAGATGTGAAGTGTCCCGGTTCAGGCGAGGATGCTCGCAACCACTGGCCCAACCTCGACGCGCTACGCGCGGACAAAGATGAAGTCAAATTTGTGATTGCCAATCGCAGCGACTGGGATTTTGCCCGCAACATCATCGAGAGCTTCGATTTGGAGAAGCGCGCTAAGGCGGTCTTAATATCTCCAATCTGGAACGGCGTGGACTTGCAGGAGGTTGCGAGTTGGATAACGAGCAGCGGGCTCAACGTGCGGATGCAATTACAAATGCACAAGCACATCTGGGGGCCCGAGGCACGAGGTGTTTGATGGGCGGCCATGACGACGAGTCATACGAACCCTCTGAATCCGAATCAAGGGATTCGGAATCCTCCCTTGCTGTTTGCCTTGTCTCAGGTGGCATGGATTCCTGTGTTACAGCCGCGATTGCCCGTGCCGAGAATGATGAACTTGGGTTGCTGCACATCTCCTATGGCCAGCGCACTGAAGAGCGAGAGCGGCAAGCTTTCGAGGAGATCGCCGATTACTATCAGACAAACCTCCGCCTGACTGTTTCGATTGAGCACTTGAGCAGGATAGGTGGTTCGTCGCTAACCGACCCCCAGATTCCAGTAACCAGGGCGAACCTTGGGGCTCCAGGAATACCCTCGAGCTACGTTCCTTTTCGCAACGCACACTTCCTGTCGATTGCTACAAGTTGGGCTGAAATGATTCAGGCTTGTCGCATTTATATTGGCGCGGTCGCTGAGGATTCTTCGGGCTATCCGGATTGCCGCCCGGAGTTTTACGCCGCATTTCAAAAGGTAATAGACCTCGGAACAAGACCTCAAACCGCACTCGAGATTAGGACCCCGGTAATCGCCATGAAGAAGCGTGAAATCGTGCTTCGGGCGCAGTCGCTTGGAGCGCCACTCGAGCTTACTTGGTCGTGTTATCAGGAATCCGAGCAGGCCTGTGGAGTGTGCGATTCCTGCGCCCTGCGGTTACGTGCTTTTCACGATGCGGGGATCACTGATCCAATTTCGTATTCGCTTGACAGCAAGCGTTTTGCTTATTAACGTAAGGTGCTTCTCAGTCTTTAATTACAACTGATCCCAGCGTCGATGCATCTTAAGGACTCTCCGTGATAAATCGAAATGACATGACGCTGCGCGTGGAGGAATCTCATGCTTCGTAAATTTTTCTTTGCAATCTTCGCTGTGGTAGCGCTGCTCTCGACGGCGCCGCTCGCGTCGGGCCAAACAGCAGAACTTCGCGGACGGGTGACCATGAATCAGGCCGATGGGACCAAGGCTCCCGCGAGTGATGTGGCTATCGACGTTTACCGGACCGACATCTCGGGCAAATACAATACCAAAACTAACAAGAAGGGTGAGTTCGTTTTCGCAGGGCTGCCCTTGGTTGGCACTTACACCGTGGCTGCCAGTCATCCTGCAGCAAGCCCGACGTGGGTACCTAATGTAAAAGCCGGGAGAGGCACGGACTACGAAATCACGCTATCGCCCGGTGACGGCAAGCGTCTCACGCTTGAGGAGATCAAAGCGGCAGACAAACAGGGCGCGGGCAGCGCTGCGTCGTCAGGCACGCCATCACGTGAAGGCGCAGCCGATAAGGCAAAACGGGAAGAAATGATCCGTAAAAATGCTGAGATTGAGCTCAAGAACAAAAAGATTGAGGAATCAAACGCAATTGTCGCCCGAACGTTCACTGCGGGCAACACCGCCCTGGAAGCCAAGAACTACGATGAAGCAATTAAAAACTACGATGAAGGAATAGCGGCGGATCCCAGCCAGCCTGCATTGTTAACGCAAAAGGCCATGGCTCTGAAAGGACGCGGGGTAGATCGTTATAACGCAGCCATCACATCTAAGGACGAAGCAACTAAGGCGCCGGGTATTGAGGCAGCGAAGAACGACTTCCGCGCCTCGGCCGAGGCTATCAAGCAGGCCCTCGACGCACTCAACGCGCAAACAGTACCCGCGGATCCTCAAGAACAGACTCGGTTCAACGCAAACAAGATCGCCGCGCTCAGCACCAGGGCTGAAGCCATGCGTTTGTTCGTGACCAAAGTTGATCAGTCCCAAGTTGAGGCCGGCCAGAAAGCGTATGAAGAATATGTAGCGGCTGAGACAGATCCGGCAAGGAAACTAGCGGCCCAAAGAGGTCTGGCACAGATGCTCTTCGATGCAAACTCCTTCGACAAAGCACTGGCCGAATACCAGAAGATTCTGGCTACCAACCCCGAAGATACTGACGCGATGGTCAAATCCGGCATGCTTTTGTTTAACATTGGGGCAGTGGACAACGATAAGACAAAGTATCAGGAGGCTGCCAATTTCCTCCAGCGGTTTGTCGATAAAGCTCCTGACACTGACAAGCTCAAAGCTGACGCAAAAGCGATCCTGGAAGAGCTTAAGAATCAGCAAAACGTAAAAGCTGAGAAGGCCACCTCCACGCCAGCGCGCCGCCGCCGGCCTTAGACGACCCGCAATATACTAAAAGCCGCACGCGGCTCTAACTGGCGTGCGGCTTTCGGTGGCTTCGGCCTTTTGACCCGCAACTCCTCACCACCCACACATTGTCGAGCAAAGCGCCGAACCCCACAGGCAACTGGGGCGTTTTTCGCCGCCAAAGCTACTCGGATTGCTCGATTTTTCGCCTATTTCCGCCCGAATACAGTCTTGACACATTGGATGTTCAACATGTATCATGTTCACGCAACGGTGTTGGGCACCTAGCTTTATGCCTCATTGCCTGCCAATAAGCCAGTCTCCGTAACCCCACCCCAATGGACCAATCTCTTTCCCCTATAACGTCAGGAAGAAATGTCAGTCAAATTAGGTGAAATTCTCGTCCGTGAGAACGTTATAAGTGCTCAGCACTTGCGTGAAGCGCTAGACCACCAGCGCGAACACGGCGGCCGACTAGGCTATAACCTAGTCAAGCTGGGACTGGTGACGGACGAGATGATCACGGCCGTGCTCTCACGGCAGTATGGTATTCCCTCCGTTAACCTCGACCTTTTCCAGATAGACGAATCTGTTCTCCGCCTCATTCCCCAGGAAGTGGCGCAAAAATACTCGGTGATCCCCTTATCCCGGGTAGGCGCCACCCTTACTCTCGCTATGGTGGATCCCACCAATGTCTTCGCAATGGACGACATAAAGTTCATGACGGGCCTCAATGTTGAGCCCGTTATCGTCGCCGAGCTAAGCATTCAACACTCGATAGCCAAGTATTACGGAACTTCTAAGGAGATCGAGCTGGCCCCAATTTCGATGGGTGCGCCAGCTTACAAACGGAGCAATGGAAAGGGCCCCAATGGCGCCGGCACTATTACTCACGCCGACTTGGTGTCGCTAGACAGCATCGACTTTGATCACGGGCGCATTGAAGACGTCGAGGTCGTCGAAGACAACGAAGAGATCGACCTGTCCACGCTTTCGCGAATGAGCGAGGACGCACCGGTCGTACGACTGGTCAACGTGCTCCTGGTGGATGCGCTCAGACGCGGCGCTTCGGATATCCACATTGAGCCTTATGAAAAGGAACTTCGCATTCGCTTCCGTATCGATGGGGTGCTTTATGACGTAATGCATCCTCCCTTAAAACTACGCGACGCATTAATCTCGCGCGTGAAGATCATGTCGAAGCTGGACATTTCTGAAAAGAGATTGCCGCAGGATGGACGTATCAAGATCAAAGTAAAAATCGACGCTCGCTCGCGTGAGCTCGACTTTCGCGTCTCCACCCTACCAACGCTCTTCGGCGAAAAAGTCGTGCTCCGCTTGCTGGACAAGGAAAACCTGATGCTCGACATGACCAAGCTTGGCTTCGAGCCTGAGTCGCTGGTCAAGTTTCAGCGAAACATTACAAAGCCCTATGGAATGGTTCTGGTGACTGGTCCAACGGGAAGTGGTAAAACCAACACTCTCTATTCTGCGCTGCAGTCGTTGAATACGGTCCAAACGAACATCATGACAGCCGAGGATCCGGTTGAGTTCAACCTCATGGGCATCAACCAGGTCCAAATGAAAGAGCAGATTGGTCTAAACTTTGCCGCAGCCTTAAGAGCCTTCCTCCGTCAGGATCCCAATATTGTCCTGGTAGGTGAAATCCGCGATTTCGAAACAGCAGAAATCGCCATCAAGGCCGCATTAACCGGTCACTTGGTTCTCTCCACGCTTCACACAAACGACGCTCCCTCAACAATCTCCCGGCTAATGAATATGGGTATCGAACCCTTTCTCGTGGCTACGAGTGTCAATTTGATTCAGGCCCAGCGCTTGATTCGAAGAGTATGCAAGGACTGCAAGAGTGAGCACAGCATGCCTCCCGAGGCACTCATGGAAGTCGGTTTCTCGGCAGAGGACGCGAAAAAGCTCAAGACATACAAGGGCCGGGGTTGCTCGACGTGCAACAACACGGGGTACAAGGCAAGAATCGGACTTTACGAAGTAATGGAAGTTAACGATGAGGTCCGCGAACTGATCTTAATTGGTGCGTCGGCTCTCGAGTTGAGAAAGAAGGCCATCGAGGACGGGATGATCACGCTCCGCGAATCGGGATTGCAAAAGATTCGCGACGGACTGACCACCCTCGAAGAAGTTGTTCGCGAAACGGTGGCATAGCAAAAGATAAAATACGATGTTGCGTGCAACTACACTATCACTGTTTATGCTGGTTATGGTCCCCTTACTGCTTCCGTTTGACCCATCGACAGCACATGGTCTTGTGCAAAATTCAGTTTCTCAGGGCCGGGTCCGGAGCTACTATGGGCGCCATTCTGGTCCCTGGTGGCGTCGCTATCGCGCTCGTTTAAGAAGAAAGGGTGCCGTAGCCATGGCTCACCGCAGGGTTTTTCTTGCGCCAAAGCTACCGCAGTTTAAAGCTACGAGACCCCCGTCAGCAACACTGAGCACCAACCTGCCAATCGGGTGGAACGGCGAAACTACGGGAGACAGCACGGAAATGAGATTCCGCACGGGCACGGTGAGCGGAAGTGTTCCTGGAGAGGCTATGCTTGCCGTAGTAGCTCAAAGCAGACCAACTCCCGGCTACCTCACCCGGCGCGAAGAACGAAGAATGCTTGCGGGAACTGCCGTTGCGGACCTCAGGCGCATAGTGATCGACAAGATGATTACTGCCGGTGGGTGGGTAGTCAACGATTACCAGCGCGACATGGCTGGCTGCCGAGTCTTCGTCGTTACCGCTCAAACTCCAGGCGATCCTCGCTCCCCCGAGAAATCCTGGAATTTCTACTTCACCGAGCTCAATGGGCGAATCTACAGCCTTACGACCAACACCCCGCGGCAGTTTTCTGACCGCATGGCTGCAGATGCCGAAAAGTTTATTAGTTCTTTACACACGGCCCGGAATTGAAGCTATTCCTCGCCTGAGCAGCCCCAATTCTCGAAGCAAAACTGTTAACCCTTTAACCCCGAGGAAAACACTCGATGCCGCTGAATGAGAGCGTTCCGCAAATCTCCCTATCCGAACTGCTGAGGAAGCTTTCAGAGCTTCGCGGCTCTGACCTTCACATCACAACAGGGTCCGCCCCCCAGATCCGTGTCGATGGCCATCTGAGTCCGCTCGATGGTTACCGAATGCTAACCTCGGCCGACACTAAACAACTGGCTTACTCAGTCCTGACTGACGCTCAGAAGCACCGGTTTGAAGAGAGTCTGGAACTCGACTTTTCGTTTGGCGTCAAGGGCCTCTCTCGCTTTCGGGCCAACCTTTTCAACCAGCGAGGCGCCGTGGGAGCTGTATTTCGTGCAATCCCATACGAGATCAAGGCCTTTGAGGAACTAGGGCTGCCCGCGGTAGTTAAACAGATGTGCGATAAGCCGCGCGGCTTGATTCTGGTTACGGGCCCCACAGGCTCGGGCAAATCAACCACGCTGGCCTCGATGGTTGACAAGATAAACAGGGATCGCCGGGAACATATCCTGACCATCGAAGACCCGATCGAATTCTTACACAATCACAAGAACTGCCTAGTCAATCAAAGAGAAGTTAACGCCGACACTCACGGATTTGCGGAAGCGTTGCGGACTGCGCTGCGCCAGGACCCCGACGTGGTACTGGTAGGCGAAATGCGCGATCTGGAGACTATCGAATCCGCGTTGCGCATTGCCGAAACGGGCCACCTCACTTTTGCGACCTTGCACACGAACTCGGCCGCGTCAACCATCAATCGCATCATCGACGTGTTCCCTTCTGACCAGCAGGCCCAGATACGAGCGCAACTTTCTCTCGTACTCGAAGGAATCATGTGTCAGGCACTGCTCCCGCGGGCTGAAGGAAAAGGGCGGGTGATGGCCCTGGAGGTTCTCGTCCCCAACGCTGCCATCAGAAACCTAATCCGCGAAGACAAGGTTCACCAGATCTATTCGATGATGCAGACCGGTCAAGACAAGTACGGGATGCAGACCTTCAATCAGGCTTTGGCCACGCTCTATCACAAGCGCCTCATAACCTCGGAAACCGCTTTGCAGCGTTCCTCAAATGTCGATGAGCTGAAGGAACTGATGGAGCGCGGCGCAGGGTTGAATACCGGCAACAGCAACCACCCAAGCCCCTATGCCAAGGGTCGACCGGTCGGCGCACGCCCCACCATCACGAGCAGATAGCTTTTAGACTTCACACCTCGGAGTTGTAGACATGCCCACTTACGTCTTTAAAGGCCGCAACAGACTTAATGAAACAGTTGTCGGCGAACGCGTTGCCGACAACCGCGACGCCTTGCGACAAATTCTTCGCAAGGAGCAGGTGACGTTGACCTCCGTTAAGGAAAAGGGACGCGAAATCGGGATCCCCAAACTGGGCGGCCGCAAGAAGGTCAAGGCCAAGGCACTGGCGATCTTCACTCGTCAGTTCTCGGTGATGATTGATGCTGGTCTGCCTCTGGTCCAATGTCTGGAGATTCTCGCTCAGCAACAGGAAAATAAATACTTCCAGCAGACCCTGCTGCAAGTGCGCCAGGACGTGGAGGAGGGTTCAACTCTTGCGGGCGCGATGGCCCGGCATCCGAAAGTTTTCGACCAACTCTATTCGAACATGGTGGAAGCCGGAGAAGCGGGCGGTATTCTTGATCTAATCCTGCAGCGGCTTTCAACCTTCATTGAAAAGATCGTCAAGCTGAAGCGTGATGTGATTTCCGCAATGATCTATCCGGCTGCGGTCATAGGAATGGCAATTGCCGCGATCGCGGTGATCATGGTCGTCGTGATCCCGCAATTCCAACAGATATTTCTTGGGCTCCTTGGTCCCGGCGAGCAATTGCCTCTGCCCACACGGATAGTGGTAGGTATAAGCAACTTCCTGGCAGGATGGGGCGGCCTGGTGATCCTGGCTGTGATCATCTGTACCGTGGTGGCAATTAGATTCTACAAAAAGACCCCGGAGGGAAGAAAAAACATCGACCGACTATTATTGAGGATTCCGGTCCTGGGAGACATACTGCGCAAGGTGGCAGTCGCAAGGTTCTCCCGCACCCTGTCCACACTGCTCTCCTCGGGCGTACCAATTCTGCAGTCACTCGAAATCACGGCCAAAACTTCGGGTAACGTAATCATTGAAGAAGCGATCCTGAAAGTGCGTACCGGAGTCGAGCGCGGCGAAAGCTTCGTTGAACCACTGAAGGCGACCGCGGTATTTCCACACATGGTGGCACAGATGATAGGTATCGGCGAACAAACCGGCGCACTCGACGCAATGCTTGGGAAGATTGCAGATTTCTACGAGCAGGAAGTTGATTCGGCGATCGCCAACCTGCTGACAATGATGGAACCCCTCTTGATCGGTTTCCTGGGCGTGACCATTGGCTCAATCGTCATTGCAATGTACATGCCTCTGTTCACATTGATCGGCAAACTCTCGCAGGTACACTAATCTCAAAAGGGATGGTGAGAATAAATCGATCTTGCCAATCGGGATTTTCTACCTTTGCGATAACCGGAACTTCCAACGCTTATAAGCTGATGTATATATCGACTTACCGGCGTTTGGCTGTTTTCTCAACCGTTCCCCCACCAGCTGAACACACTTTAATCTCCCTTCAACAATGGGGCGTTAGCGAGACCTTTATCGGTGCTTGATATCCTTCCCAACGATCAATTGGCAGCAGAAGGCTAGCGGACTCTCGTCTATTCCTCTTGATAGCCCTCCACGTGTTGGGTTTGAGACATCGCTTACTTCTTAGATAAGGAAAAGGCCAGGGTAAAGTCTGAGAGCTGTTGTCCAATACCAAACTGGTGACCGGCAGCGATTGTATCAAAACTGCGACCATAAGGACGCTCAAGCCCCGACGCCTTTTGCGTGTTCACACGCGCTCTACATCACTGATCCGAGATCTGCGAACCAGCCCGGCATAAGCACGAGAACTACGATCACTGCTGCGGCGGAAGTGCTCTGTGATAGGCTTGAATTCTATGGCCGCGTCGGAAGAGAGACTGGAACTTAGCTCTCCGCTGGGGCGAAAGCTCTGGGGATTGATTCTTGGCAGACTCGGAGCCGTACTGATCCTGCTGTTCTTCAGCGCAATCTGGGGCCGAAACAGTACCGATCCGGAAGCTTCAAGCCAGACACTTCCAGTGCTCCTGGTTGTCCTTTTCCTCACCCTCGTCTATTCGCTCGCCCACCGCTTTACGAGAGCCCTGCTCTTTCAGGCTCGACTTCAATTTGCCATTGACATATTACTGGTCACCTGGCTCGTCTGGACTTCTGATGTTTTTCACTCGCCATATACCGCACTCTATATCGTCGTCATTTCCACGTCGAGTTTGTTTCTGGGACCGCGCGGAGCAGTTATCACCTCGGCGGGCTGTGCCGTCGCATTCACTGGCTGCGCGCTGGCAGCCTTGACCGGACTAGGGGATCACCCAACGCAGTACTTGCTCGCGGGCTCGCTATCGCTACCAATCCAAACCGTCGGCCTCTTCAATATCTCCTTCTTGGTGGTCGGCTTGCTCTCCGCGCGTTTGGCAGAACAACAATCCGGCTCCGACGTGCGCTTGAGAGCTGCCACTCAGTCTCTGGCGAATCTTCGCGCCCTTCACGAAAGGATCGTCGAGTCGATCAGGTCAGGAGTAGTTACCACCGACCTTGATGGACGCATATTCACACTCAATGCCGCAGCCGAGGAAATCACGGGTTACCAGGAGAAAGATGTTCGTGGTCAGGCGGCATCGGTCTTCTTTGGCGAGTTGACTGACTATATTACCAATTCAGCCCGCGCCTCGAAGACGCGGGCCACTAGCCCCCGCTTCGAAGCTGATTGCCTGACGGCCGAAGGAATGCGGCTCCGACTAGGTTTCAGTATTTCACCCTTATCTTCGGAGACCGGCGAGACTACGGGAATGGTCATTACTTTCCAGGACCTCACGCATATTCGCGCCCTCGAGGAAACATCGAGACGGCAGGATCAACTGGCCGCGATCGGACGAATGGCCGCGTCGATTGCCCACGAAATCCGAAACCCGTTGGCGGCCATGCGCGGATCGATCCAAATGCTTCGCCACGAGATGCAGGGCGAAGCCCCGCAGACGGAATTGATGGAAATTATTCTTCGTGAATCGGATCGATTGAATAGAATCATTACCGACTTTCTAAACTACGCCCGGCCGCGTTCAGCCAGTCACGCCAAGGTTGATATTGGCGAGCTTTTACATGAAACCTTCACGCTGCTTCGCTACAGTCCGGAGATAACGGAACACCAGGCAGTGGAAGATGAGGTAATTGGTGGGCCTATGATCGCTGATGCCGATGCAGAGCAATTGCAGCAGGTCTTCTGGAACCTGGCCCGTAACGCGCTGCAGTCAATGCCCGAGGGCGGGTCCCTTCGCGCGCAGGTGTCCCGCAACTCCAAAAACCGGCTTCGCATCACGTTTTCCGATACCGGTCGGGGAATGTCCCCTGCGCAGGTGGAGCATCTGTTCGAACCTTTCTCTTCTACTACCGGTGGCACGGGTTTAGGGCTTTCAATTGTTTATCAAATCATTCGCGAGCATGGTGGTACAATTAATGTTCGCAGCCGCGAGGGCCAGGGAACGACGATTACTATTGAGTTGCCACGCGAAAGGGGCGAAAGCACGAGTCAGGAATCAGAAGGCCGCGGGGTTGCAGCGCAGAAACAAACCTCACAAATTAGCTCTTAAGGGGATCTCACGTTGAAAAGAATTCCAGGACGTATTTTCGAGAGAAAGGCGCTTTGAGTTTTAGTGATTTCGAGCGATTTCGTGGATCGCTTCCGGATGCCAAAAACTCGATCCACGAAAAGAGCACGAAACGAAGCCGTTAAAGTTCAATCGAGAAACACCTAAACTAATGTCCGGACTTTAAGGTGCGCCGACAAATTCGTCGAGGCCAGGAAGTAGCCTACCAAGCGATGTATCTCGCACCTTCGAGCTGTGAAGTTTCTTGGTACCACCGGTCTTACGCATCGTCTAGAGCAGCAAGAAACTTGCTATTTGTTCAAGAACTTTAGAGTCAACACCTAGACCAATGTCGTTACCAACCTATCTTGCTGCCTTCTGATTTATGTCGAACATACTCATCGTTGATGACGAATTAGGCATGCGTCAGTTTCTGACGCACTTGTTACAGCGCGAGGGCCACACCGTTAGAGTTGCAGAAAGTGGCCAGAGAGCAATGGAACTGCTGCGCGAAGAAGCGGCAGACTTGGTTATTTCAGATGTCAGAATGCCCGACATGGGTGGCATTGAGCTTTTGCGAGCCGCCCGGGAACTATTGCCTGGCGTGGAAGTCGTGATGATGACGGCTTTCGCGAATGTAGAGACGGCCCGCGAGGCATTCCTGCTCGGAGCATACGACTTTATCCAGAAACCCTTCGACAATGATCTGCTCAAGGAGATCGTTGCCCGCTCCCTGGAAAAGATTTCTCTTGTCAAAGAAAAGGAAGCGCTGCTCGAACAGAACAAGGTTTTGATCCAAGGTCAGCGAAAGCGCGGGCAGATGGGGAACATCATTGGCAAATCTGCGAGTATGCAGGCGCTCTATCAAATGATTGAAACTGTGGCGCAGGTGCAGGCAACAGTGCTGGTCACGGGAGAATCCGGCACGGGTAAAGAGCTCGTCGCCCGGGCCATCCACGATTTAGGACCCCGCGCTGAACGGCCTTTCGTTTCGATCAACTGCGGTGCATTTACTGAAACTTTGTTGGAGTCGGAGCTTTTCGGTTATGTGAAAGGCTCATTCACCGGAGCAACCTCGAATCGTAAGGGACTGTTTGAAGCGGCAAATAGCGGCACCATCTTTCTCGATGAGATCGGAGAAATGTCTCCCGCCATGCAGGTCAAACTACTGCGCGTCCTTCAGGAACGAAAATTACGGCCGGTTGGCGCTACCGAAGAAACAGTTGTAGACACTCGCGTTATAGCGGCTACGAATCGAGACCTAGCGTCCATGGTTAAGGACGGAACATTTCGCGAGGATCTGTTTTATCGGATCTCGGTTATACCGATCGAGCTGCCGGCTCTGCGTGATAGGCTGGAAGACGTGGCTGAGCTGGCTGAGCATTTCGCCAACCGGTTTTGTACTCAGTCAGGCCGCACACTAACCATCAACGAAAACGCGATGAGGTTATTGGAAAACTACTCCTGGCCCGGCAATGTGCGTGAGCTCGAACACACCATTGAGCGAGCCGTCGCCCTGGAAACAACGGATTCGATCCAACCCGAAAGACTGCCGGACAAGATTACCAGCTACAGTCCGCACCGGCTTGCCAGCTCCTTCGATTTTCCGGATGAGGGTTTCAACATCACTGCACATCTGGATCAATTGGAAAAGATCTACCTTCTCGAGGCTCTTCACAGGTCCGGCGGCAACCAGACAAACGCCGCTGAACTACTTCGACTTTCCGTACGTTCGCTTCGGCATCTGCTGGACAAGCACGGGGTGCGCGGCCTGACAGCCCACATGCGGGATGAACGTCGCAGTGCCGACTCGTCTCCTCGCCGCCGTGCGACTGATCCGGAGCCTCGTCGCAGAGTTGAGGACGAACCAGAATTCGCCGCCGGCGCTACCGGTGAAAGTTAGGAGCAGACCGGCTTCGCACTAAGCCGGAGCAGAAGCCCGACTGATAAGAGGGGCTCCGCAAGGTGCACCGGTGGCCAGTTGATGTTCGCGGTTTGAGAGTCTGAGGTGCCTCTAGGGCCCTCCTTAACAGTCACTTCAGCCCCGGGGCTACTCTGCCCAGGCAGAGCCGCGACCCGATGCTTGCAACTGGTTCCTGGCTGCTGTCCCCTGCGGCCCCCTTTAGCTGCTGCCTCATGCGCCTGACTCCGCCTGCCTGCTACTGCCATTGACGAAAACCGTCATTTGCCGCCTGCCGAAATTTGTCAGTGACCGCCGGAAGGCTGGTTGGCCACTCGCCGAGCCCCCCACTTCTTTAGTCTTTCTGGCAATTCCTGGGAAACCCTCAGTGGCACGACCCTTGTTAGCGGGTCCTACGATACATCGCGCTCTGCGCGGCAAAGATCGTTAGTAGCGAGAGCCGTTGGCGCGAGAAACATTAACTACTTTCTCTAAGGAGCACGAATAAAGAAAATGAATACGAAAGGCCAACAGGGCTTCTCACTAATTGAGCTTTTAATCGTGGTCGCGATTATCGGTATTATCGCCGCGATTGCCATCCCGAATCTTCTCGCTTCGAAGCGCGCTGCCAATGAAGGTTCGGCGCAGGCCACCATGCGCACGTTGACAGGAGCCGAAGCAACCTACCAAGCGACCGCCGGCGCCGGCAATTTCGGGAGCCTCAGCGAGCTAAACGGTCAGGGACTGATCGACAGTGTCTTAGCCGCCGGTACGAAGAGCGGCTACACTTACGACATTGCCGAAACCGACGCTGCCAGCTCAACACCAGCCAGCTACGTGTCGACTGCATCGACGACTGTCGCCAGCGGCGTAACCGCCACTGGAACGCGCAACTTTATTTCTGACGAATCAGGCGTGATTCGCTACGGTACGGCGAGCACGACAGCCATGACCGCAGCCAGCGCCAGCACGCCGATCGGAAACTAGTCTTCCCTTCCAGGCTTCATCCCTCAAGCACAGCGTCGACTTCTTATAGGAGAAGCCCGCTGTGCTTGACGTTTGGAGCATCGGTTTGCGGTAGAGGCGCGATAGGTTCCCCCCCTAACTATTCTCGGCGATCGGCAATCCACAAAGTTGGGAAACCGTGTTGCTCGAACCCGCCGGTAGGACCGCTTCCCAGTTCCGATTAGTAGTTCCCATCAAGTTCGTCTGCGTTGGCTTTCGTTTTCACACCGTCTCAGTAGCGGCCCACTCAAGACCAACATGACTTCTTGCTTTCAACGCCTGACGCGCAAGCCGATGTGGATGATTGGAGCGACGTGGCCGCTCGTGCTTCTCACGGTTCACCTCCCCGGCATCCCGAGAGCTTCAGTGAATCTCTTGCCCTGGCGTCAGGAATTGGCGTTAAACTTCCTGCTGATTCTGACGCTCGGATTTATTCTTGTTAAAGAAAGGGGTACTGTACGAGGGGTTAGCACTACACGAAATACCTTTATACCGCTCACGCTGGCGGCACTGTTTGTCAGTTGGGTTTTCGTTTCAATTACCTGGGCGACAGATCGTTATCAGGCCCTGCATCTGGGTTTGCAATGGCTCAGCTACCTGATCTTTTTCGGTCTTATGACTTTCGGGGCCGGGGCAAAGGTGATTCGGGCCTCCTTCATTACGCTGATACTCGTTGTGTGGGTGCTGGCTATCGCCTGCGCTATCGAATCCTGGTTTGGAGCCCCACTCACCGACGGCAGCCTGCGGATGGATGTCAAGCCTCTCTTGCGCGGCTCTAGCGCGCTAGGAGAAATCACAGGCGCAGCTTGCATCTTATTCGCCGCCTTTACGCTTCATCTTCACCGTGGTCGTGCGGCTCTTATGTGTGGGGCAACAGCGGTAGCGGGATGGCTGGCGACGCTCCAGTCGCTTGAGCGCGCGCCCCTTATCGGGGCCTGCGTCGGACTTCTGTTGTTATTCACAGGCGCCTTCATCAGGCCATCAAAGCGACTGTTTTGGCGCCTGGGATCCCTGACTGCCGCATTTGTCTTAGTACTGTTGATACAGGCAATGCCATCGCGGTTGACGAATCACGATGTCTCTACCTTCACCCGTCTGCAACAAGATCTAAGCACTGATGCGAATACTAGTGTGCGCATTCTATTCTGGGGAGTTGGTCTGGAAATGGTGCGCTCCCACCCGCTACTTGGTGTCGGCGCCAACAACTACCAGATCAAGTATGGCGAGGGACGGGCACAATTCTCAGCTCGGTACCCGAACAGCCCACTGGTGGCCATGAATGATCATCTGCTGACGCTTTACGCGCATAACGAGTATGTGCAGATGGCTGCTGAACTTGGGATCATTGGATTGTTACTATTCGCCCTATTTAGCCTCGCTTTAGTGACCAACTTTGCCCGGGCATTGAGAGATAGAGGCCAGACCCTTCCGGTTCTGGGCGCTGGCGGTGCGATGTTGGCTTTTGGGATTAGCTCAGGCGCCAGCGCTTCCTCATTTAGAAGTCTGGGCGGCGGTCTGATTTTCTTCTTCGCAGCGGCACTCGTCTGCCGTAGTGCTAACAAAGTGAACCGATCGGTTTACGAATCGCGGAAGGTCGTCTTTTTTCCCATAAACACGTTGCGGTTGATTGGCCTTAGCTTTTGCGCGTTGATGGCTCTCAGTGCAGGTGTGTTCGCCGCTCAGGCAGCCGGGTCAATGTTGCAGAGCGTGGCCGAGGGCGGTGCGGACGCTGCGACGACCGAACACTATTACCGGGCATCGTTGCACGTATACCCTGCTAACACCGGCGCCGAACTCGGCTATGGCCTGTGGCTCTACAGCGAGGGGCGCTCGACCGAGAGCGTGCCTTACTTGCGTCACGCGGTAGAACGAGGATTCAACAGTTCAATTTGTTATAGCTACCTCGCCGGCGCGCAGGGATCTGCCGGAGACTTGAACGAAGCCGAGCGAACCCTTGCCACTGCGGTCCGCGTTTATCCCGCTTCCGTCTTTTTGCTCGTTCGTCATGCTGCCGCACTGGCGCGCAACGGTCGAGCTACCGAGTCGAAGGAAGTATTTTTCAGGGCCCTTTCGCTGGACTCTCGCGCAGCCCGCGGTTGGAGGCAGTTAATCGATAAAGATATTGATGCCGCTTATGTTGCCGCCAAGCATGATCGAAACATCGCGCTGCCCGGCGAACTCGCTCCCGAAGCTGCGGTTTTTCAAGTGCTACAGGAGAATGAGCAACGCTTCCCTGAGGCGGCCCATGCCGGATGGCGTGCGCGCATGCGCGGACAGCAATCGAAATGAAGACAGAGGACGGTCACGCAGCACTGCTATGAAATCAGAGATAAAACTACGTAGGCAATCGGCTCGGAGACGACTAACCGGGCCTAGAAACTCAGACGCTTTGGCACTCAATCTTGAACTAACCTCAAGATGACGACTTTGCAGGTAAGGAAGGAAGGAGGGCAAGCACAGCGCGCTTCTGCCCCAATGTGGCGTCTTTGCTAAGCTACAAAAACCAATCGTTCTTATGCGAACCAAGGCGGCGTAGTCTTAAAGAAAACCAAATATGACACCACCAGAAGGGATCATGCAGTTCCGAAATTTCCGCGACTGGGATAGAGTAGTTAACAACATCTGATCATAAGATAGACCGCCGATTACTGTTGGCCACCACCCAAGCAACGAAAATCCGAAAGAGCTTTGCGGCGACCGAGCGCGGCACAGTCTGGCGCATTATAGCCATCGCACGCAACGCCTTTCGCGAAGCGATACGCGACCGAGTCCTCTACAATCTGGTTCTTTTCGTGTTACTGCTAACCGGCGCCGCAATCTTCATCGGCCAACTCTCAGCCGGGCAGGAAAAAAAAATAATAGTGGATCTCGGCCTCAGCGCAATGCTGTTGTTTGGGGTCTTTATCGCAATTTTCGTCGGCGTGGGGCTGGTTTTCAAGGAGATTGAGCGACGGACGATCTATACAATATTTGCAAAACCCGTCTCGCGCGGTGAATTCATTGTTGGGAAATATATCGGACTCTGCCTGACCTTGCTGGTCAATGTCATGGTGATGGGCACGGGCGTATCCTTAGCCCTGATTTATGTGAATCGTGGTTGGCATCCACTGGCCATCAGCATTTGGCCCGCGATACTGCTCATCTACCTAGAGCTAATGGTCCTGACTGGTGTCGCGCTTCTTTTCTCTTCCTTCTCTTCCCCGGCGCTGTCAGCCTTGCTCACTTTCTTCATCTTTATCATCGGGCACTTCAGCGCCGACCTGAAGGGCCTGGCCACGTCGATGGGAAGCCCTGGCGCTCGCTGGCTCTTTGGTGGGCTTTACTACCTGCTGCCAAATCTTGCGAACCTTAGCTACATAACGCCTGCAGCTCATGGCCGGTTACCGAACGTTCCGCATCTTGCGGCGGCGGTGCTCTACTCCTTGATTTACATTCTCGTAATTTTGTCTGTGACGACGCTGATTTTTGGACGCCGGAATTTCAAATGACTGCGCACCACGGATTTAAAGCCCGCGAAGCGGGTGGCGGCGTTTACAAAAAGAGACATCCTTGATGAAACGTTGCGGACGAAAGATCGCCGACCTGCTGCCGGACGCCTAACCAAGGAGGCTCCAAAGTTACACAACCTTGAATCAATGCTTCGCTAAAACGTGGGGGACACGAGTAATGATACGGGGCAAGTTTACAAGAAGCGATGGAACGCTGCTGCTGACGGTTCTGATTGGACTATTCGGCGTCTATTCGCTCTCGCGGTGGATCGATACGCACCGACCGTCTGCAAACCCGAGTATTGAAGAAGAGGAACTCTATCTCAACGCCACCACCGTGAAGCGTTTGAGCCTTGGCTTCAACGGACTGGCGGCAGACTGGTACTGGATGCGCTCGCTGCAGTATGTCGGAGGCAAGATTATTAAGCTTCCCGCGCACGTTCAATTGGACCATCTGGGCCAGCTCAATCTTAAACTTCTGGCTCCGCTTCTCGATGCGACTACGACGCTTGACCCACAATTCATGGAACCCTATCAATACGCAGCGGTGGTGCTCCCCGATCTCAATGTGCAGGAGGCAATTCGGATTGTTAAGAAGGGTGTTACTGCAAACCCTTTAGAATGGCGGCCCTACCACCATCTCGGTTTTATCTACTGGCAGCAACGAGACTTCGCAAAAGCGGAAGAAGCATACGAGCAGGGAGCGAAGGTTCCAGGGGCGCCAGAATGGATGAGGGCAATGACGGGCAGAATGGCCAGCGAAGGAGGCAGCCGCAATACAGCTCGCGAGATTTATCAACGTCTGTACGAAGAAGCGACGGACAATCAGGTAAGAAACATGGCTCGCAAACGCTTGCTGCAGGTGAATTCGATGGATGAGCAAAATGCGCTCCGACGGTTGCTGGCCGCGGACAAATCCAGGACAGGTCGTTGCCCAGAATCGTGGCGAGAGATCGAAGTTCTTCTGCGGGCTCTCCCGGTGCGGGTAGATTCTTCCGGCGCCCCGCTCGATCCGGGAGGGACTCCATATCAGCTCGTGAAGGACAAATGTGACGTTAACCTTGGTGAAAAATCTGAAGTGCCCTTAAGGTGAGTGCAATTCGTGACCACGGTAATTGAGATAAACAATCTAACGAAGGACTACGACGTAGGATTCTGGCGCAAGCGAAAAGTGCGGGCGCTGGACGATCTTTCGCTTACGGTAAACCGAGCCGAGATCTTTGGTTTTCTTGGCGCCAACGGCGCCGGCAAGACGACCACTCTAAAACTCTTGATGAGGCTGATTTTCCCCAGCGCCGGGACCGCACGAATTCTCGGCCGCGACATTGCCGACATCTCGATGCACAATCGGATTGGCTACCTGCCGGAGAATCCTTACTTCTACGATTACCTCACCGCCCGCGAGTTCCTGGAATTTTGCAGTGAACTCTTCGGCCAGGGACCGATTGAGCGCAGCAAACGCGCGGCCGACCTTTTGAGCCGCGTGAGCCTGGATGAGAGATGGTGGGACATTCAGGTTAGAAAGTTTTCCAAAGGAATGTTGCAGCGCCTTGGGTTGGCCCAGGCTCTCATCAATGATCCAGAGATAGTTTTTCTCGACGAGCCAATGAGCGGACTAGATCCTGTCGGCCGCCGCGAAGTGCGTGATCTGATCGCCGGGCTGCGACAGGAAGGCAAGACAATCTTTATGTGTTCACACATTCTTTCCGATATCGAAGTGCTCTGCGATCAAGTAGCGATTCTAAAACGCGGGCGACTAGCCCATGTAGGCAATCTCGACGAACTGCGTCGGCAGGCCGGCGATCGGAATCGCGTCGAGATCGTGGCCACCGGCAGTAATGCGGACACTCTGAGGTTTCACTTGCCCGAAAGCGATTATTATCAACTGACGTCCACAGCGAGCGGATTGAGAATCGAAGTGCCAGACGAGAAGGATATAGATGAAGTGATCAGGGCTTTGAGGAGAACCGGAGGCCAACTGGTCTCGGTTCAACCCGTCCGGCAGTCGCTGGAAGAATTATTCCTTTGTGATCGGGACCCCGTTATTGGTCCATGAGCAAATAACCGGTCGGCAGGCGCTTCAGCATAGTCGCGAGGAATTTTGATATCCTTTGTCTTTAGTTTGCATCGTTATGAGGCAATCATGGGTTTAGTGGGAATTTCTTACTGCTTGAACTTAATTCCGGTAACTTCCATCTGGATGTTCGCACGGTCGTCGGAATCCTTCATTCCTTCGAGCCTCACCGCAACCACCATCGTTCGATTCGTTTCCAGCTCAGGTTGTCTGGTCGTAGGAATCACTACCAACGTTCGTTCCTTCACCGGCTTACCCTGATGATCGACAACGGCCCCTCGAATTTCGAGCCCGTTGAGCGTTCGTCCGGTGAAGTTGCGAATAGTCGTTTGCAGATTCATCACGATGTCGCCCAATGCTCGTTTTGCTTCGTCGGCCTCCGGTTTGTCGAGGACGATTTTGGACTGATACTGCTCCCAATCTTGCGAACCCGCTCGGAGGGCCCCTTCCAAGACCGGATCGACACTACCGCCAGTGCTGCTGGCTCGCAAAAGGAAATAGAAAAATACAGCTATGACCAAAGCGGCAATAATCGCCACCACAATTATCAGCTTTCGCCGCGAATCATCCGAGGTATCCAAATGTTTTACTGTGGCTGCCATGCTTGTGCGCCGAATTGTAGAATTCCGGGATCGGTTTTGCAATCGCCCGGATCCAGTTAGACGCTTCATCTCAAGGATGTCCCCTGGCGCGTTCTGAAATGGGATCCTCTATCCCTCCTGCTTTGCGGTAAGGTCAGTGATTAGATCTTCAAGTTCGGTATAATCAATAGGCTTGGTTATGTACGCGTCGCATCCGGCGGCTAGCGCCTCGGCATGGAAGTCGGCTGTGTCGTGAGCTGAAACCGCGATGATGGGAACGCTTGCCAAATCCGGCAATTGGCGAATTCGACGGGTCGCCGCCAATCCATCGATGATTGGCAGGCTCAAGTCCATGAGAATGATGTTGGGCGTCTCCCGCTGCGCCGCCTTCACTGCCTCAACGCCGTTAGCGGCCTCTGAGACTCGGTAGCCGCTCAGTTCAAGGAGTCGACGCATCATCATCCGATTATCTTCGGTGTCCTCGACGAGCAATACGCTAACCTCATTTAGTTGCACGTCCGTGCTTTTGCTCGATTTCATTTCCACAATCAAATCCACCATCACCCCTAAGTTGTTGACTTCACTGTATCAGTAGGATACGTAGAGGCTTTTTGATAAGATGCCGCATCGAAATACGACAGATCAAATTCGGCGTTTCGGGGACAATTCATACACAGGGCCTTCACCCAAATTGCTCTTCCCTGCCTTCAAGCGTAATGCTTGGAAGCACAAAACCTATCGATGAAGCCATTATTGTTGAAGCCACAGGATAGCAACTCTCTTCAAACTCTAGGGCGAGCGTCCGTCCAGATCGTTCATGATCTCAAAAATCAGTTAAATGGTCTCAAACTGTATGCCACGTTTCTGCGCAAGCGATTGGAGAAGAGCGCCAGGCCGGAAGATGAGATGGAAACTATCAACAAACTCATTGCCGGATTGGATCGCGCCGCGAGTGATTTGTCGACGCTAGTACAGTATGGCCGGCCAATTGAACTGCGGAAACAGATCGGCGTCGACCTGCAGAAGATAATGCGAACGGTTGCTGTGACTTTCTCGCAGCCTTCGCGGGCCACCGGTTCTTTGACTCCAGCCATGATCATCGACGCGGAGCCGCTTCCCCTGACAGGCGAGTTTGATCCCACAATTTTAGCTGATGCGCTCAAGTCAATCTCCGTGGGGGCCATGAAAATGCGTGGCGATGATCAAAACCGAACGCTAAGGGTCAGCCTGCGCCGAGAGAAGAGCGCAAACGATACCGCAGTTATTGAATGGCAAGAGTTGAATAACTTGGATCACGATCCGTTCCGCTCATTCGCCGGCGGCGATGAGATCCGAATGTCATTGGCTGCTAAGATCATCGAGGCTCACGGCGGTTCAGCAGAGCAGCGCAAAGAAAGCTTGAGCGTTCGTCTTCCGCTAAGGTCGTGAAAGAATAATCGAGCTACTGGGACTATCTGGAGATGACTCAACGGCCATAGTTACTTTCAAGGAGAATAAAAGGGTGGAGAACAAAAACGTGCGGATTCTGGTTGTCGATGACGAACCGATGATGGCGGATTCGCTGAAACAAAATCTTATGGAGGAAGGCTTTTCAGTTGACACCGCAGCAACAGGGGCGGAAGCTATCGAGCTCTTCGACCAAGGTGGGCATCATCTTGCCATCTGCGATCTGCAACTCCCGGACATGGATGGTCTCGAGGTTATGCGTCACCTAAAAGACGCACGACCGACAACCGAAGTAATTGTCGTCACTGGTTACGGTTCTGTTGCCCGTGCAGTGGACGCCACCAAGGCAGGCGCTTTTTACTTTGTAGAAAAACCTTTCGACTTTGAAGAAATTCAGCCCCTCGTGGAAAAAGCCCTCGAACGTCGCGAGCTGGTTGCCGAAACGACAAGCATGCGTCGGCAACTCTCCACTCGCTCGGAGTATTTCAACATCATTGGATCCGCCAAGCCGATGCAAGCGATTTACGAGACTATTGAATCGGTCGCCAAATCAGACGCGAACGTTCTCATCGTCGGCGAGTCAGGAACGGGGAAAGAGTTAATAGCCAACGCGATCCATTACAACTCACTGCGCTCCAAGAAAGCATTCATCAAGGTCAATTGCGCGGCGCTGCCAAAGGAACTAATTGAATCGGAACTCTTTGGCCATACCAAAGGCGCTTTCACAGGCGCTCACGCGGATAAGGAGGGACTGGTTCAGCACGCAGCCGGAGGATCCTTGATGCTCGACGAAATTGCTGAGATGCCGGTGGAACTGCAACCCAAGCTGCTGCGGGTATTGCAAGAAAGAAGCTATCGAAAGATCGGCTCCGAGAAGACCTTCGCCGTCGATTTTCGCCTTATTTCCTCGACCAACCGGCCACCCGCTGACGCGATTCGTGATGGCCTGCTGCGCGATGATCTCTTTTATCGCATTTCTACAATTACCATTCACGTTCCGCCTTTGCGCGAGCGCAACGAAGATATTCAACTGCTGACAGAGCATTTTCTGCACATGTATGCTCAAAAGTATGAGCGCCCAATCGGCGGTGTCTCGCAGGCGGCTTATCAGCGACTTTTTGGTCATATTTGGCCCGGCAACGTTCGTGAGTTGCAAAACGTCATCGAGCGCGCAGTGCTGCTAGCCAAAGGGACCCGGATTGAACCCGTGGACTTGCCCTTCGATAACGGATCGCTGCCGGAATCGGGGTCCGCCTCTCCGGGATGGGATGTCCCACCCAACATGACGCTCGAAGATATTGAGCGTCTGGTGATCGAAAGAACGCTACAACGCACCGGGGGCAACAAGCAGGCGGCGGCGAATTTGTTGGGAATTTACCGCCCGCGGCTTTACAGTAAAATAAGAAAGTACAATATTGACGTTAACTCTCTTCTTTCAGCCTGACTTCACCTGACACCTTTACATGAGGAAGACAAGATGAACGCGGAACCCGCAATATAGAACAGAGCCTGCCGTCTGTTTCCTGCCTCATTTGATTTAATCCACCCGGTAGGTCGCTACGCTCGTCGGTGTCTCGAAACATCGCACCTTGAAGATCTGCACGCGTTTGTCACCGACCTTCGAACTTACTTGCTCCAGAATATGTTTTGCGAGATTCTCAGCCGAGGGCTGCAACACATGAAAGGGAGCTAGCTCGTTTATGTTCTGATGGTCCAAATATTGGACCACTTCGTCAGCGGCAGCCTTTAACTCAACAAAATCAACCAACAGTCCAATGTTATCTAACTCGCGGCCGCGAGCGTAGATTTCGATTCTGTAGTTGTGACCGTGTAAGTTTTCACACTTCCCTTTGTAACCGCGCAGTTGGTGCGCGCTAGAGAAGTTGCGTTCAATCATGACTTCAAATTGTCCTGGCATAGTGAAGTTTGGCATGCTGCAAAGTCCAAAGTCCAACGTCCCATGTCCAAAGTCCAACGAGCGGGTTAAAGCCCACCTTCCTGACGCCGAGCCGATTCCAGCCTGATTTATTGAAAGACTTTCAGGCTGGATCAGTCGATCTCGTCAGCGAGTTTCACGAATTGTTAAGCTGGACCGCCCTCGCTCCTCGGCCGAGCCTCTGTCAGGGTAGATTAGCAAATAACAACGTAGCCTTCATTTTTAAAAGATCATACCAAACTGACATTGGACATTGGACCTGGGACCTTGGATTCGGTTTCAAAAATCTTCGCCAGCTCATCAATGCGGGAGGTCACTCGACACGGTGGCAGGCTCTTCAGAAAGGTTCGCCCGTAAGCTTTGGTGAGCAGACGGGGGTCGAGCACAGCAAGGACGCCGCGGTCAGTAGTACTGCGTATCAGCCGACCCAGTCCCTGCTTCAAGCTGATGATCGCCTGGGGCACGCTGTACTCAAAAAAACTCGACCCGCCCTCGTCTTCAATGTAACGCTGACGCGCCGCGACAATCGGATCGGTCGGTACAGCAAAAGGCAGTTTGTCTATAATCACACATGACAGTTGCTCACCGCGCACATCCACACCCTGCCAGAAACTCGAAGTCGCAAAGAGCACGGCATTCGGGGTTTCCCTGAATCTCGTCAGCAGCCTGCCCTTTGCTGCACTGCCTTGCAGGAAACAGGGATAGTCCAGCTCTGGCATTACCAGATCGTATAGCGACTGCATTCCCGCAAGACTTGTTGAGAGGACAAATGCGCGACCATCGGTGGCGTTCACAATCTTGACGACCTCGGCGGCTGCGGCCCGGGCCCAGTCAGAGGAACGCGGATCGGGCATCCTGGACGGCAGGTAAAGGAGGGCCTGTTTCTGGAAATCGAAAGTTGATTCCGCAATCAAGTCCTCAGCCTTGTCGAGCCCCAGCCGCTCGCGAATGAATGCAAAATTACCCGCGCTGGAAAGCGTTGCTGAGGTCAAGACTACAGTTTCCACCTCGCCGAAGAGTTTGTCTTCCAGCAGCCCGGAAACGTCTATTGGTGAGGCGCGGAGGAAGAAGCCACGGCCTCTGCGTTCAGTCCAATAAACAAACTTCTTATCGGCTCCAGTAACGATGAACTGAAGATCAAAGCGAACCTGTCTAATCCGCCGCACGAGATTCTCGACCTCAGTCGGTTTATCCTTGAGCGCATCCAGAGTTGTCTCAAGTCGCGCGAGGGCCCCATCGAGGGACATGTAGAGATCTCCGACTGGAGTCGGGTTTATTTCTCCGTTACTACTCCTGGTGGCGAACGTACCCGGGACGACGGGGTAACGCCCTTCTTCACCACGCCCGACGCGGAAGGCCATCCAAAAGTTATCCGCGAAGCGCTCCACACGCGCGCAGGTTTTAGTTACCTCCCGATCCACCCCGGCATTTTCGATCGATACGGCGCTAATATCGCGCCCCAAGTCTTCCACCTGGTAATTCGAGACCTGCGCGCCAAAGTATTCTGAGACTACATCCTCAATCAGATGCGCTTCATCAAGAATAACTGCGGAATAGTCAGGCAACACATTGCCATAGGCGCTGTTTCTGAGCGCCAGGTCGGCAAAGAACAAATGATGATTGACCACTACGATGTCCGCATCCTGAGCGCGATTTCGCATCCGGGTAATGAAGCAGGGATCGAAGTCCGGGCACTTCTGACCGATACAAGTTTCCGAACGTGCGTCTATGTGGCGCCAGAAGGAAAGATGCTCGGGAAGATTTGCCAATTCTGCGCGGTCACCCGTGGGCGACTCTCTCGACCAATGGGTAACATCCTCAAAGTAATCAACTTCACCAAGCCCATCTAGCACCGGAGAGCTCTGCGCACGATTGAGTCGCTGTAAACAGAGGTAGTTATTTCGACCTTTCATGTAAGCGGCCGTGAACTTCTTGGGCAATACGCTCTGGAGGAAGGGAATGTCCTTCTCCATTAGTTGTTCCTGAAGATTCTTTGTGCCGGTAGAAATAATCACCCGTCCTCGCCCCCCGAGCGCCGCGGCCACCGCAGGAACAAGGTAAGCTAGAGTTTTCCCTGTTCCCGTTCCAGCCTCCACGATTAAATGGTGTCTATCTTCGAAGGCACGCATCACCGCCCGGGCCATCTGGATCTGGCCTGGTCGATATTCATAATCAGGATGAGCGTTGGCGATTAGACCGTCTGGTCCGAAGATTTCTTGCATTGTCAACCACTTGATTTAACTCACGATCCACCGAAATACCTGTTGATGTCATTTCATGCCATTTCGTGCCATTTCGTAAATCGTGTTGCCCCAACGTTTGGTTGGGGTGCGAGCACATACTCAACTTTTGATTGCTGTAAAGCGGTTTTGTGAGTGCGTCGGATCAAATCTATGAGCCATTGCGGCGTTCAGTTATGTAGCGTTCCACGGTGTTGACGAGGATATTCAGACGTTCGGTGGTTTCCGCCTGCACGATGGCGATCTTGCGCATGGTTTCCTCGACGCCGTTAAGGCGATCTTTTGACTCAACTTGAACATTAACAAGGCGGAGCATTACGTTCTCGATCTTCGTCATTCGTTCTTCGACACCACTCACGCGTTCCTCGGCCTTCACTTGCCGCTCCTCGAATCTTTGCATATTTGTTGCAAATTGTGCTTGCTGTTCAAGGATGAACTGCATCGTCTTTTGCATTTCTTCGTTAATCATAACGATGTGCCCTCGAATGCATTCTAACTTTTTTGACACCCAGCGAAGCTACTAGTCCGCGCCGATGGCTT
>JACCSP010000016.1 GCA_013812905.1 Pyrinomonadaceae bacterium | reverse complement strand
AGAGATAAATAATGGGCCAAAAATTTACGCGGTTCGCGGATCAGAATAAATCAATACATTTATTTGCGGAATCCCGCGTTGACCCAACCCGCATACTCCTAATCTGAGGGCGATCTAAGCTTGAGACAGTAGCGGAAGGTTCTTCCTGAATCTCATGGAGCAAAGGTTAGCCCAGTTCTTCGACCACCTACGCTACGAGCGCAACGTCAGCGAACACACTCTGCGCAATTACCGGAGCGATCTTAGCCAGTTTCTCGATTATCTTTCCCCCGCCGATCGACGAACGGGGAAGAGGAACGCACCTGCCCTCCATGAAATCGATCACATCACGATTCGTGAGTGGCTTTCCACCCTTCACTCGGCCCAAAAGAAAAAAGCGTCGGTGGCTCGTAAACTAGCGGCCCTGCGAACCTTCTTCCAGTTTCTGGTGCGGGAGGGCGTAATCGAGCTTAACCCGGCGAAGCTCGTCTCGACACCGCGCCTTGAGAAAAAGCTGCCGAAACATCTCTCAATTGAGGAAGCGATCACGTTCATCGAGACCCCGGACACGAAAACCGATTTGGGAAAGCGCGACCGGGCCATGCTGGAATTGATGTACGCGACTGGAGTGCGAGTGTCGGAACTTACGAAGATGAATCTGTCCGACATTGACTTCAAGGACAAATTGATTCGCGTGACCGGCAAACGGCGGAAGGAGCGCATCATTCCTTTCGGCGATCCAGCACGTGAAGCGTTGAAGTCCTATTTGGGTGTCCGTGAGCGATTTCTGAACAACGCGGCGGTTTCACAGCGCGAGCCGGAAGTTGTATTTTTGAACTACCAGGGTACGAGAATTACAACCCGCTCAGTTGGCAGGATGGTGGGCAAATACATTCGCATCTGCGCCGGGATGCACGACATCAGTCCGCACGCCCTGCGCCATTCATTTGCGACTCATCTACTAGACAGTGGAGCGGACTTGCGGGACATCCAGGAGCTTCTGGGCCACGCGCGTCTCTCATCCACACAAATCTACACGCATGTCTCGATGGAAAAACTGATCAAGGTCTACGACAAAGCTCACCCAAAGGCTTGATTTCAATAACGGAAAAGTAAATGCGGTCCAGCGGCTCTCACTAGCGAGGACTCATCTGAGGGAAAGTAAATTTTACTAGAGTGTGGACGTTTCGTCGTTTCCAGTGGCCGCTTCGATGGCCGCCTGGCAGTTCGCGCAATATCTAGCGGTGGGCAAGGCGTCAAGCCTGCGTTCATCAATCTGCCTGCTGCAACGACCGCAGTTGCCGTAACTTCTTTCCTTAATTCGTAAAAGCGTTTGATCAATATCAGCAACCATCTGCGATTCGCGTTCCCCAAGGCGCAGCGCCAGTTCTTTATTAAGATCCATCATTGAAAGATCACTACTGTCCTTGACTCCGTCATCCGACAACTCAAGAGCGGCTGCCTGATCTTCCCGAATATGTTCGTTGTGTTGGGGGAGTTGTGAGAGTAATAGGCTGCGAAAATGTTCAAGTTTCTTTGCGTCCATCGAGTGATCTACTTTCCTTCCACGCCGCCGCGCACGTGCCACCTCTTACCTTAGCTCTGATCGGGCACCGGGATTATAACCCACGTCCGTAAAGATGGGAATTAATGAAGCTCTTCATGCAGATGACTGCGCAGCCGGCCCTAGTTCCACGCTGATTCTCTTTCGTCTCGGCGCCAATCAGCTAGAATTCAAATTTAAAACCGGCTTGTACTCCTCGCGGTGGTCCCGGCAGCAGGCCACGGGCCCGATCTGCAACATACAGACGGTCGAATAGATTCTTGGCTGTCACAAACAGAGTCGTGTGCAACCTTTCGAACGTATAGTTCACGGTGGCGTTCCAGATTGTGTAGCTGGGAATAAGTCCTGTTTGCCCGTTAGCGGTAATGGGATCAATACGGTTCAGGTCTTCGCTAAATTGCGAGTCTACATAGACCGCTTCCAGAAAAGTATCAATGCCGCTTGAGTGGGCATAGCCGACGCTCGCATTTAAGAGGTGCTCCGGAGCATATGGAAGGCGGTTGCCAGTTACGCTGGTACCGGTGAAGCCGGGCACACTGCTGAAACGGATACCGCGAAAGTCCGCCCTAGGCAGGAAGGTGTAGGCAGATCGCAGATACAGATTATATCGCCGTCTTAAAATGGTGGCAGTATCAAAGGCCGCAGAGATTTCAACTCCCTGGTGCAGTGTCTTGCCTCCATTTGTGAAGGTGGAACCGACACCCCCAGCGAGACTTGCCGGAACAATCTGGTTCGCGTAATCCATGCGAAAGAACGTGCTCTCCACGGTCAGGGCGGGATGAGGCCTAGCCCGCACGCCGCCCTCGTAGTTCCAGCTCAGCTCAGGCTCGAGATCAATACTGCCGCCCGTTGAGTTGTTAATCACGTCTTCCGTGCGAGGTGGAGCAAAGCCGCGATGTACTCCGGCAAACAAAGTTAGTTTTTCGCCAGTGCTATAGGAAACTCCCAGTCCGGGCACCAGTTGCGTCAGGTCGGTTTTGCCGTTTACTGGCAGAAGGCGGTTCGTGCGTTGATACTTCACGTGCTCAATTCGGAGGCCCGGCGTGACCGTCACGTTTCCGAAAATAAGGCGGTGCTGGACAAACGCCGAGTAGGCCTGATTGCGGCGCTCATTGTTTTCAACTACAACCCCGTCCCTTGAATTCGGGCGGTCGCCGTTTTTTTGCACCCGCTCTTGATCTTCAACATGCACTCGGAAGCCAAGATCTGTTTCACTCTTCAGACCAAAAATACGTTTGGTGACGTGGAGGCGCGGCTCAAGGCCTGCAAACAAGTAGCGCCGCAGGCGTCCCTGATTGCCGCAGGTGGTGTTGAGATTGTTCATGCCGCCGCAGAGCGGGTCGGCGGAGTCATTCGGGCGTTCGTTAGAGTTCGACGCCTGACGCCACCAGTGACGGCGAAAGTACGATCCGTAGAGGTTGGTTGTCAGGACAACCTCAGGATTAAATAGGTAAGCATGGGTAAGCGAAGCGCCCACGCGATGGCCGTAAAAGAAATCGTTGCGAAAGGGATTCTGGCGCGGATTAGCGTGGAACTCGTCCTCACGTAGGCCCGAGTAGCCGACGTTTGACTCTTCTCCATAGTAATTGAACTTGAAGGTTACGGCCTTTTGAGGAGTGAGTGCCGTAACAGACTTGAAATTAAAATCATTCAGACCTGAGCGAGTATTTTCGCGCGATCCCTTTCCCTGCTTACGCGTGAAACCGAAAAGCAATCCGGTATTGCCCAGAGTATCGCCATAGCTCATGTGGCCATTGAAGTAATGATGGTTGCCACCCGTGATACTGATCGAGCGCTCACGTTTCTGCGGTGGTGAAGGCGTGAGATAGTTAATCACCCCGCCAACGGTTTGTGGACCGTACAAGATCTGGCCCGAACCCTTAAGCACCTCAATACTTGCAAAGCGGTCTATGGGCGGATGATAGTAAGAAGCATTATCGCCGTAGGGGGCATAAGTAAGCGGTATGCCGTCTTCAAGCAGCAATAGTTTGCTGGAGCGAGTAGGATTCATGCCCCGTATCCCAATGTTCGGACGCAAGCCAAGACCTTCTTCATCCCGTACGTTAACGCCGGCCACTTTGCGTAACACCTCGGTGGAAGTGAGAGCTCGG
>JACCSP010000316.1 GCA_013812905.1 Pyrinomonadaceae bacterium | reverse complement strand
TACTGACTTCATGACACTGCGGCGCGCGTTTTCACACTGTATCTACAGCTCGCGCTTCTGATCAGACGTCCGCTCCCGCTTCAGGTTAGAAGAGACAAGCAATCAATGTCCTACGGTCGAATACGGTAGAGCATCCGCGGGAACGGGATTGTTTCCCGGATGTGCTCGATGCCGCACATCCATGCCGTACACCGTTCGATGCCCATGCCGAAGCCTGCGTGCGGCACGCTGCCATAGCGACGCAGGTCGAGATACCACTCGAACGCTTCCTGCGGCAGTTTATGCAGGGCCAACTGTTCTTTGAGGAACTCGAGCGATGTTGCTCGTTCTCCACCACCAATCACTTCGCCATACCCTTCCGGCGCCAGCACGTCGACACCTAGCGCCAATTCCGCTCGCTCCGGGTCGCGCGCCATATAGAAAGCCTTAACGGATGCGGGATAGTGATGGACCATTAGCGGCTTATTAAATCTGTTGGATATATAACTCTCGTCGGGCGCACCGAAATCACCGCCCCATTCGAAGCGACTCTCAAGAGCACCGGCGGCATGTCCCTCCTGAAGCATCTTTACCGCATCGTCGTAGTGCAGGCGGGGAAAAGGAATGCGGATAGACTCCAGCTTCGACGTTTCCCGTTCCAAAACCTTTAACTCCTCAGCTCTGTCGGCTAGGACACGCGCGGCCACGTTCGAGAGCATTCTTTCCGCAAGCGACATCACATCCTCGAGAGACGCATATGCCATTTCGGGTTCAACCATCCAAAATTCGGTGAGATGGCGGCGCGTTTTTGATTTCTCGGCGCGAAAAGTAGGACCAAAACAATAGGCCTTTCCGAACGCCGCGGCCGTGGCTTCGTTATAGAGTTGGCCCGATTGCGTCAAGTACGCCTTTTCCCCTTCGAAGTAGTCAACCTCGAAGAGAGTAGTAGTTCCCTCACACGCGGCGGGCGTAAGTATGGGCGCATCTGCAAGAGTAAACCCATCGTTGTCGAAGAAGTTGCGCACGGCCTGCACGATCGTATGACGCACTTTCAGGACCGCATGGCTGCGCCGCGAACGCAGCCAGAGGTGCCTTTGGTCCATAAGGAACTCTGTGCCGTGTTCTTTTGGGGTAATGGGATAGTCGTGGACCTGCTGCAACACCTGAGCATCCACTACGTCGACCTCGAAACCGCCCGGCGCGCGTTCGTCTGCGCGCACGGTGCCGCGAATTATTAGAGAAGATTCCTGGCCCAGGCCTTGCAACGCCTCCCACACTTCGGGCGTGACCGTATTCTTCAGGGCCACGCCTTGGACTATCCCCGTGCCATCTCGCAACTGGGGAAAAACAATTTTTCCACTCGAGCGCAAGTTGTAAAGCCAGCCCTTAAGCACCACTTCTTTGCCGACGTGCCTGGAGAGCTCTGAAATATAGGTCTGGGCAGCTTTGGTTGTTTCCAGTGATTTCGATTCCGTGGCCATCGCGTTGATATTTAGTCCTGATTAGTAAAGGTAAGTCGGTCAGTCACCATTTTTCTGAGTGTGGGGAAGCGTTCCAGCCACTCCGCAGCCTGTATTACGATCAAAAACGTCGGCGGAATAAAATGTTCATAAAATGCGCGGCGTCCGTTGATAGCTGTTTGATAGGAGAAGGTGCCGATAGCTTTAAGACCGCGCTGAATCGTCATCAGACGAAACTCCCGAGCAAAGTCGTCCGGGTCGAGCGGCTCAAGGCCTTGCAGCCTGCGCTCCTCCAGGAGGTAAAGACGATACCCGCGTAACTCTGCTAAGGAGGGGGGCGCCGGTTGGCGATCCAACAGGAAGGAAACAAGATCGTAGCTGGCCGGGCCCATGCGCGCATCCTGGTGGTCCACAACACGTAATTGGTTTCTACTGTCGAGCATCAAGTTTGCGGTGTGAAAATCACGATGACAGAGCACCCGCGGCGCCGCGGAGAGTTCAGCAGAAATGTCGTTGAGTTCGGCTTTCAATTCAGCAGCTTCGGCCCGGCGCAAAGTTTCGCCTCGAAAGCTTTGAAAGTAGTGCTCGACAAAAAAGTCGAGCTCCCACGAAAGCTTTGCTTCGTCGAATGCCAAACGGCTCGAAATAGACTTCAACTCGTGCGCCTTTTCGGTCGCCTTCTGAATCCGAGCGATAATACTGATTGCCCGCTCCTTGTAGTCTTCACATTCCTCCTGTGACGCGCCTTCATAAACCTGACACAACTGCTGGTTGCCGAGATCCTCCTGCACGATAATGCCAGTCCCGCCGTCAACCGCGTAGATCTCCGGCACGGGAATGTCGCTTTCGAGGAAAAGGTGCGTTACATCCAGGTAGGGATGAAAAGCAGGATCAAACGGCTCTTGGTAGACAGCTGCTATCGCCTGACCCTTCTTCCAGGGAATGCGAAAGTATTTTCGCGTAGATGCGTCTGGGGTTAGAGCTATTACGTGGGTGTCTTTTATTCCCTGGGCTTTGAGAAAGCTCAAAAGCCGGTCAGCGGGTGAGAGTTCAAAAGCACTGTTAGTCACCTGTTTTACTGGCGTCATCTGTTGAAGGGGAATTCGCGATTCAGGTCCTTCTCAAAAATAGGCGGGACAGTACATCGGTCCCGCCCAGGCTTGAGTAGTGTAACGCCGATTGTATCACTGGCTCAGAGACACGACAAAGTTATCACCTCTAACCACTCCTTTGAGTGCCTTGGACGGCGAACTTTTCCCGTGCACAAGCGAGTTTCGCACTACTACCGCCTCCTCGATGACCTCTCCCGAAGGGATCCGAACGCGGTCGCCAAGCACGGAACGTCTGATCCGCGCGTGGGGTTCGATGACGACACCGTCCCAGAGTACGGACTGACTCACATCGGCGGCCTTTGAAATAACGCACCCGGATCCGATCGCAAGGTGTTCGCCTTTTTCTCCAAGCATCGCCAAACTAATATCAAGATAGCGTTGAGGGGTAGATAGTTCGTACCATTTCCCACTTGCCAGATGAGTCGTAATGCGCTCACCTTGGGCTATCGCCTGCGGATAGACATCGGTGGTAGAGTGAGAAAAACCGCCGCGGGGGATGTACTCGAAGATTCGGGGTTCCAGAATCTGAACGCCGGTGAACATTAGCGGCGCTTCTCTACCAACATACTCGGCTTGAATAGGCATTGAGCCGAAACCTTTTAGACATCCGTCCGCAGTTTCAACAACAGTAAAGCTTTGACATTCCGGGTTCGGCAGTAGGACCAGAGTGGCGATGGCGGCTGTACGTCTGTGTGTCTGAAGCGCCGAGTTCAAATCGATGTCCGTGATTATCTTTCCATTCACGACCACGATCGTCTCGCCCTCCAGTAGCTCGCGGGCATTATCCAACGCGCCGCTCGTTCCCAGTATCTCCGGCTCCTCAACATAGTGAAGTTTGACACCAAACTTACCGCCATCGCCCAAAGCCGCCCGGACGGATTCCGGGCGATAATGAAGGTTAACGACAATCTCATCGCATCCGTAGCCGGCGAGATATTCCGCGACGTACCCCACTAACGGCTTACCGAGAATGGGTATAGCTGCTTTGGTGCGGTCTTCAGTCAAGGGCCAAAGCCGTGTCCCGTAGCCGGCAGAAAGAATCATTGCGCGCATTATAGATATTCTAACATCCTGTCGCTTTGGGACTTTTCACTCTCAGTGGGAGGTCGTGTCCTAAATCATTCTTCCTGATCCGTTGAGGCGACGGTATTTGAGCAATGTTGACCGAGGTAAACGATCCACGAAGCCCGGACCAACACGAAGTCTTTGTTAGTGTCATTGCGAGCAATTTCGTGGATCGTCCTAAGGCTACCTTTGGTCGAGAATGAGTTTAGTGTTGAATTAGAGGCGCGCGGTGGGAGCCCATGACGGACTGGGGTCTGGGGCTGCTAGGAAGCCTTGGAGGCGTCGCGAATCATAAGGTCAAAGGTGCCGGGAGCGACCTTTCGGAATCGACTATTGCGATTAAGAGAGACGGCTACGCTGATTGTCGGATTCTCACCAGTGAAGCGAAACCCGCCCTCTAGCAGACGGTTATAGAGTTCGTTGACGTGGAGGGGTCCTCCCTCTTCGCGCAGGAGCAGATTAACAGCCTGGGGAATAGTTCGATCCATGAAGCGGTCGCTCAAAGCCTCGATATGGGTGCGCACCGGCGGAATTTGCTGGCGCCTGGTATCCAAGTTAACGGCGGCGCGCCGCTGAGCCGACGAATGGCCCATCGCTGATTCGAGCTCCGCGTCTGAAGGCAGACCGGAGGTCAGATTACTCGAGGCGAGCACGGAAGACAGCAAACGATAAATGGCCGCCTCAGATTGGCTGGCCAGCGTATCCATCTCCGCGAGCTCCGTCCGAACCGCATCCGCTTCCGCTTCGAGTTCCCGTAGCCGCGCGCCAAGATGCATGCGCGCAGCTCGCGACTGGCGCAAGTTTTGCTCTAAACGGGACAGCAGGTTTTCGTTGGGCCGGTCCATGGAATAGATGTTAAAGCGATTTCAGAAATTGCACAATGCTTTTTGTCAGAACGGGGAGCGGTAGTGACCTGGTCTCAATTGGGAAAATACAACGCGGTTGGTACCGCTCGCGGATCTGACAGGTGTTCGATCGTTCAGACTATTAGAGAATTACCGCTCGCGCTCGAGGACGTAAGTGGGAATCGATCTGAGTGCGTCGCAGTACTTAGAGTCTGGCAGCACTTCCAGCGAAGCTCGTGCGGCTTTAGCAAAGCCGTCAGCTTGTGACCGCGCTTTTTCCAGGCCACCGACCCGTTCCACAGCTTGGAGCAGTTCGCTACGTGAGACCGTGCTGTAGTTTCCTTCCCTGATCACCGTCTCAACCATCTCGCGCCCGCAACCGTCTCTCTCAAGCAGATAGATGAGCGGCAGAGTGACTTTTCCGGCGATCAGATCCACACCAGACGCCTTCCCCAGCGCGTCATCGCTGGCAGTAAAGTCGAGCAGGTCATCCACAAGCTGGAAAGCCGTGCCCAAATTTATACCATAATCGGCGAGGGCTTGGCGTTGCCTTTCGCCCGCTCCACCGAGCATAGCACCCACTTCACAACAGGCGCTAAAAAGGTAAGCAGTCTTCCGCTGCAACACATCGAGATAATGCGACTCCGAAACATCTGTTCGGCCCAGGCAGTTCAGCTGCAACAATTCGCCCTCTGTCATCTTGCGCGTAACCGCAGTAAGGATGTCCAGAATCGGAAGCGATCTTTCGGCAAGACTCGTTTCAAAGGCAGACATGTAGAGCCAGTCCCCCATGAGCACCGCGGTCTGATTGCCGTAAAGCGAATTCACCGTGGGACGGTCCCGTCGCATGTCCGCATCGTCGATAATGTCATCGTGGACGAGGGTGGCAGTGTGCAGGAACTCCATTACAGTAGCCATGCGAATGGAATTGTAACGAGCTCCTTCGCCACCCACGGCATAGTTCGAGAGGATTGTGAGTGCGGGACGAACGCGTTTGCCACCTGAAGCGCGCAGGTAGTCTCCAAGGAAGCTGATAACTTGTACATTCGAGTGCGCCTGCCGCTCAAACTCTACTTCAACCTGCCCGAGCTCAGAAGCGATTAGACTAAAGGTGCGCTTTGCCGCAAGCTTGACGTCGTCAAGTGCAAGTATTTCGCTGGCCATTTGCATTTTTGACTAACTGCCTCTAATGCGTTTTTCCTCAAACAGACCCCAAATTTACGTATAACCTTAGTTCGAGCGATAATTCGTGAACTGCATATGGATGCCAAAATCTTTTCCCTTGAGTTTGGCGATGATGTCCTGCAGCGTGTCGCGGTCCTTTCCGGAAACGCGAACTACGTCCGCCTGAATCGACGCCTGGACCTTTGCCTTGGAGTCTTTTATGAACTTGACGACTTCTTTGGCCTTGTCTTGAGGAATACCCTGCTGAATTGCCGCCTCTTGCCTCACCGTGCCGCCGGCCGCTGGTTCCATATCGCCATAAGTAAAGGCCTTGAGAGGAACGCCGCGGCGGACAAGCTTCTGCTGGAGAATGTCGTTCATGTTTCGCAGCTTGGTTTCATCTTCAGCGGTAAGCACTAAGGCGTCCTTCTCCAGCACCACATTGGCCGCGCTGCCTTTGAAGTCGAACCTTTGCCGCACCTCTTTAACAGTTTGATGGATCGCGTTCGTCACTTCCGCGCGATCTACTTGCGAGACGATGTCAAATGAATTCTGCTGGGCCATGCTGACGTTCCTGAATATAATCAACAATTATTTATGCAGGGAGAATAGCATCAAAAGTCCATCATGTGAAACTTGTCTCTTGGTCGGTGCGAAGGTTCGAATCGACTGAAACCGAGCCTATGGCTGGCCTTTGCTGGCAGGCTTCTCGCCGAGTGCCCGGCTGTTGGGCCCGCACTGGGAGTGTCCATGAATGAGTCAGATCAAGTTGAAAAGCCCGGCAAAATTTTCGGCAGTAGTTCGTTCCAGGTCTTCCAGCGGAATTCCTCGAAGATCCGCCAAACATCTTGCCACCTCCACCACATAGGCTGGCTCATTTCGCTTCCCGCGATAAGGCACGGGGGACAAATACGGACAATCAGTCTCAATCAATAATCGATTTAAGGGAACCTCAGTCGCAACACCTCTGAGGTTGTGCGCGTTTTTAAAAGTGATGATGCCGGAGAAAGATATGAACATCCCCAAGTCAACTGCTTTCTGTGCAAGCACGCTCGTGCCACTGAAGCAATGCATGATGCCCGGCAAATCCGAGCCCTGCCATTGCGCACTTAGTATCTCAATCGTCTCCGCCTCCGCCTCTCGCGTATGGATAATTACTGGCAACAATGCTGCCCGTGCCAGTTGAAGCTGGCGCCGAAATGCATCCATCTGCACATCACGGGGCGAATTGTCGTAATGAAAATCCAGACCTATTTCCCCCCAGGCAATCACCCGCGCACTTTGTCTGATGAGATCGGTGATTCTCTGCTCAGCCTGGTCATCGAAGAAGCGGGCATCGTGGGGATGGATACCGATCGCGGTGTAGAGACCTTCGTGCTTTTCGCCTAATTCAATCGCGCGTTCCAAGACGCCGCTATGCGGATCTCCAGTACCGATGTTTAGTATCACCGAGACTCCCGCATCGCGAGCCCGTTGAATTACTTCAGGGCGATCGGCCTCAAACTCAGGACCATCAATATGCGCGTGGGAGTCGACAAACATACGTTGACGGTCGGCCTTTTGGCTCGGTGAACGTTGCCCGCCCTTCCAGAGAGGACGCTACTTCCGGGGGGCAAACCCCGGGGTAGATGCAAACCGCAGACGGAGCTGCAAGTGCGTCCAGTGACTAAAGGAGCATTTACAATTTATCATTGCAGCGGTGCCGTTAACAAAGCGACAAAGACTCGTCTTCATTCTCGTGCTCGGCGCCGGTCTGTTATCCGCCGGCCTGTTTCTTCTCACACACCACTGCCCTGCTTCAGGTTTTGCCTTTACCAAAGAGCGGCGCGACTTTCATCGCCTGAAAAACCGCATGGCACTTCCGCAAACCTTGGATTTTGACGAGGGCGTCACCCTCGCGAGCCTCCTGCAACCGGGAGACGACAGCGCCCGATGGTCCGCATCGCGCGCCGCCAGGATTGAGGGGTATGTTGTGGCCGTCGCTGCGGCCCGCACCGAATTAGCGAACTGCTACTGTGGCCGCGACACACACATTCACATCGCACCGCGGCCGAATGCTCCGCCGCAAGAGCACGTAGTGTTGGAAACAACTCCCCGCATGGAAAGTTGGGCCCGACATCAGGGCTGGGATTGGTCTGAAGAAACACTCAAACGAGAGTTGCTGGGCCGCTGGGTTCGCTTTGAAGGGTGGCTATTCTTCGACTTGCATCACGCCGACGAATCAGAAAACGCTGCGCCAGGAACGCCGTTCAACTGGCGCGCCACCGCCTGGGAAGTACATCCGGTTACCAAGATTGAGGTGCTTAGGTAAACCGAGAACCGCGACCAAGCTCAATCAAAAGTGTGCCAGCCGTCGGCGTTAGCTAGTTGCAGTCCAGGTCGGATTTCGATTCGCAGCTCTATCTCTTCCCAAAACGCACCGGCAACAGCATCGACACCTGAGTTCGATACTTACGGTAGCTATCTCCATAGAATTCAATCAGATCACGTTCTTCGAATTGGATCGCCAGCAGGATGTATGCAGTGCAGACAGCGGCAAAAAAGAGATGGCCCAGCGTCATGCGCGGTGTGCTCCAAAACGCGATAATGAATCCCAGATAGAGTGGATGTCTTACCACCTTGTACAGTGCTGGCGTCTTAAAAGGCGTCGGCTCGTCTGGTAGACCCTTCAGGTTGAGGTAGACCTGCTTCAAGCCGAAAAGACTGAAATGATCGACAAGGTACGTAGAAAACAAGACCCCTCCCCAGCCCATCCAGAAAAGTCCCTGCAGCACGATTTGGCCAGTCGGATTTTGCACATCCCAAATAACTTCTCGCATGGGTCGCCACTGCCAGAAGAGCAGCGACAGAACCAAACTCGCCAGCAGCACGTATGTGCTCCGTTCCATCGGTTGAGGAATAATCTTGGTCCACGCACGTTTGAACCACTGCCGCGCCATCACACTGTGTTGAATGGCAAACAAACTGAGCAGCAGGGTGTCGATCAAAAGGGCCTCAACCAGAGGCACTGCCGGTCCCGAATCGATGGACTTGGGAACAACCAGATTACCGACAAAGCCGATTGCGTAAAGGAAAGTTACAAAGAAGATCACGTAACAAACCACCCCATAGAGAAACGTGGCAATTCGAGCGAGCATGTAAGCCTCCTTTTCGATGCGTGAGTGTTCTCAACAAACCTTATGATTTGCGTCGATCCTTGGAAGGTGTTCGATCCCCTTAGAAGTTGTTACGAGGAGTAAACCTGGTGCTTCCTGGGGGCACTTCTACGC
>JACCSP010000315.1 GCA_013812905.1 Pyrinomonadaceae bacterium | reverse complement strand
ACTGCAGACTGTGAAAAGTCGCAAGGGCGAACGTATTGCGATGAACCGGAATGGTTCATTGATCATCGTGGATGACCGCGGTCGCGAGGCGGCGCGGTATCAAATTGTTTACGGCGCTCACATCCTCGTGGAAGACGGCGCTCGTGTGACTCAGGATCAGCTTCTGGCGACGTGGGATCCGTTTACCTTCGCGATCCTTACCGAGGTCGCTGGGCATGTAAAGTTCCAGGATTTAAAAGAAGGCGTGACGTTCGATGAAGAGGTTGACGAAGTAACCGGCCAGTCGCGACTGGTGGTGAAAGACTCACCCGACGAGAAGAAGCAGCCGCGTTTCGAGATTCGCAACGCCAGCAACAAGATCCTAAAGACTTACCAGATGCCAGTGCGGGCGAATTTGATGGTTACCGACGGCGAGACCGTTGAGTCGGGCGACATCATTGCGAAAATTCCGCGAGAGACCACGAAGACGAAAGACATCACGGGTGGTCTGCCGCGCGTCGTCGAACTTTTTGAAGCGCGCCGACCGGCGGAGACCGCGGTCATGTCGGAGATCGACGGCATCGTCAAGCTTGGTCCCATTGCCAAGGGCAAACGCAAACTGATTATTACCGGCGACGACTTGGAAGAGCGCGAGTACGATATCCCGCGTGGTACCCACATCAACGTGCAGGAGGGCGACCGTGTGCGCGCCGGAGAGGCACTGATGGATGGTCCGCTTAACCCGCACGACATTTTGCGCGTACTCGGCATGCAACGCCTGCAGGAGTATCTCGTAAACGAGATTCAAGAGGTCTACCGCCTCCAGGGAGTAAATATTAACGATAAGCACATCGAAGTGATCGTGCGGCAAATGCTGCGCTGGGTGAAGATCAAGGAAGTCGGCGATACGGACTTCCTGCTCGAGGAGCAGGTGGATCGGTTCCGCTTCACCGATGAAAACGAGCGCGTTAACAATGAAGACGGCGAGGTGGCTCAAGCCGAACCGCTGCTGCTGGGTATCACCAAGGCGTCGCTTTCTACTGACTCCTTCATATCCGCAGCATCGTTCCAGGAGACCACACGGGTACTCACCGAGGCGGCTATCTCCGGCCGTATTGACTACCTCCGCGGCTTGAAGGAAAACGTGATCATGGGGCGGCTCATTCCTGCCGGCACCGGCATGGAGTATTACCGCAACGTTGACGTGGAGCGCGACGAGACAATCGATCAGGCGCGCGAGCGCGAGCTTGACGAGTTTCCCGATATCGTCGGAGGCCACGAGATGGCCATGCCTCAACGCGCACCTCTGGTGAGCGCGGCGGCTGAAAGCGACGGTGACGTCGAAGTATAGGGCAAATTGCAGGACTGGTTCTCATTCCTCTGACGATAGGCCGGCATGGGGTCGCCCCGACCGGCCTTATCCTTAGGGTGCTGATGGCCTGAGGCAACAAACTTCCGAAGGCCAAAACGGGGCTCTTGGAAAATATTCGCGCGCTGGCGAACCTATCGTTCCGGCGGTTGCCAACCCGGCAGCTTTTGTATATAGTCGCCTCAATTAGACGGCGGCTGAATGCTTCCGTCTCAGTGGTTGCTGGGGTGAGGACAGTAACCACAAATTAGAAAAGGCGCGACGGCCCAAAAACTGTCGCGCCTTTTCGCGTTATGCCACAGATACAGGGTGCCGCACATCCATGTGGAGTGGGAAGACTGCCCCTCCGCGTGTCTGGTTCCCATGAACCACGCTACAATTTGCGCTTCTTCATCGTCCTGCTCGACGGCCGGGGCGCAGCGGAGAGGTGCGGGTTTGGCTGCCGCTTTGATCAAGGCGATCTTTTCCGACCTAACTTAATAACAGTCATCTGTCCCGACTTAAATTCGCACAATCGAGCTTCATTGAAGCTCTCGAAACCGTCACATTTCCGTGCATGGAGGGTCGTTGTCTAGTGCGCCTCTTCATAGTCGAACTTATGGGGTAGTTTAATCAGCTTATTTTGAAAATTCCCTGTTATGTAACACAGTGATAACCTCGGGTCGAAGATGGCATAAGCATTGCTCGCGAGTCCTTTGTCCGCATTGCTAAGGTGGGGCTTTGAAGGTGCTGTTAAAGAATTGAACCGAAACGAGGGGGACGACAGTGAACGACAAGGACATTCGTTAGATTCCGACAGGCTCAGGACAGTTCTGCACGGCGAGCCCTCAAGGCTCCAGGTGTCCTCGCTACGATGTGCGTTTAACGGTACAGAGCCAGTTTCAGCGGGCGGAGCAAACCCACGTCGCATTCGATTGGAAGAGTTAGTAGCCCGCCTTGCTGCAATACAATTAACTGAACCGGCAATTAACTGAACCGGTGGGATGAAATCCTACCCTAGGAAATCAACTGGCGGACCGAGGTCCCTCACCAACAGCCGTCCCTTTGATTCGTGGCGCCTATGGCATCCCTTTGGAAGCTGGGTGGTTTAAGTGCAAAAAAATTAGCTAAGCGTGTCTGGAATGAGACACAGCAAGACGACGTGTTGGGCCGTGCCGCCCAACTCTCGTACTATTTTCTGCTTGCCCTCTTTCCCCTCCTTATTTTTCTAACCTCTGTAATGGGCCTCGTTATTGGTGCTGATAGTGGTATCCGCCAAAATCTGTTCCGGTATTTGTCGCAGGTTATGCCACCTGCGGCTTTCCAGTTAATTGAGGCGACCATGCAGGAAGTGGCCGCTTCCAGTAGTGGCAGCAAAATATCCCTCGGTATCTTGGCGGCACTCTGGGCCGCTTCTAATGGTATGGGGGCAATTACAGAAGCGTTGAACGTGGCTTACGACGTGAAAGAGTCTCGTCCCTGGTGGAAACAGAGATTAACCGCTATTGGCTTAACCATAGCGCTCTCGGTTTTGATCATTAGTGCTCTGGTGATAGTCCTCTCCGGCGGCAAGATTGCAAACAGTTTTGCCGCAAACTATGCGTTGGGGTCGGTCTTCACGTTGACCTGGAGGATACTGCAGTGGCCTATCGTGCTGGCCACTATGCTGTTCGCCTTCGCGTTAATCTACTACTTCGCTCCTGATGTGCGGGACCAAAAGTGGATTTGGATCACACCGGGCGCCGCTCTTGGAGTGATTCTCTGGCTGCTCGTTTCGTTTGGTTTTCGCCTCTACCTAAACTTCTTCGATTCCTACAGCAATACATATGGCTCATTGGGTGCTGTAATTATCCTGATGTTGTGGCTCTTTTTCACTGGTGCCGCTGTGCTCATAGGGGGGGAAGTGAACGCTGAGATAGAGCATGCAGCGGCTGAGGCTGGCGCGCCCGAAGCCAAACCAAAAGGTGAAAAGCATGCTGAACGTGGAACCGCTCCTAGAACTGCAAATTCGGATGCCTGAGGCTCAACAAAGAGTACAGGGCCGGTGTTCGACACCACCGCTCCACAGGCGCGATTGGCATCCGTTTTCAGGGCCCTCTTTTACCTAATTCTCGCGCTCATTCCTCGAGCATCTTCTACACAACATCTGGTTGAATGCCCCAGTTTTCGTCCAGCAAGAATAATCCTCGCTCTTCGCCCAATTACTATGCACACGCTTAAGAGGTTCGATTGTCTCGGGATTATGACCAGAGCACAGGCGTTACCGTAGGCTCGGCGTTACGTAGGTCAAATGCTGATTAACGCAAGCGAGTTGACCGGCCCGGTGGTCAGAACGGATTATCTCCGTCATGGGCGACGAGAGCCGGTTTATATGCTGCTGAAGTGGGGGGCGGCGCTTGGTTGGCTTACCTAATCCTCCGGACGGGGCAAGCGTGATTTGATTGACCAGTATGGTGCAGCCAACAAGCGCGCGAATTCCGGCGGTGAGACAAGGGTATTCTCGCGGGTTATGGCCCAGACGAATTGAACTGGTCCCCAGTGTCCTATTTTAGCGTGGAAGAGTGCGGAATAAGAAGGACCGGCGAAGTCTAGAACTCGCCGGTCCTCTTTCACAGACTGAATCTGTGCCCCTTGAACTTGTACCTGTCACAGTTAAGGCTTGGGTGTGGGCGGTGTTGCACCCTGCGGACACGTCCACAGTTCTATCATCATGTCGCCTCTCGGCTGCCCCAGGATAGTGACGATGCGTCCGGCGTTGAAGCCACGTGAATTAACCAGATAATCAGTGATGCGAGTTTTTTTGGTTTGTACTTGTCCCGATTGGCCGCCCTGCGCGGGATAGACAACCACATAAGCGATTGAGGAAGGATCGTTCTGCAGCTCAATAGCGTAATTATCCAAACGGGCCTTCTCGTCGTTTCTGGCGAGCTCGCCAAACTCGTCAAACTTCTTGCATTTAAGCGGCACGGGAAATGAAATTGAACAACTCGCAGAGCAATCCAGGGGGTATCCACCCATCGACAGCGTTGCGCGGAGGGTTTGGCCAGCCAGCCCGGTAGTATCTACTTTGATTGAGCTGGTGCCTTGTCCTTCAATGATCCTGCCCGCCGAAACGGTCCAGTTAAATACTGGAGTTACGTTGCCGGAGCCGCCAGTCAGTGACGAAGTGAATGTTACTGGCTGGTCGAGCTCAACTCGATCTGGACAAGTAATATAAACATTTGGGCAAACTGGCGGTGGAGGCGGTGGGCATTTGACCAAAACAGCAATAGAAGAAAAGGCCTCGCATGCTTCGTCACCGCTGCCTGAGTCTATTGCCAGGAATGCCTTGTAGTAACCTGGCTTGACACCGGAGAGGTCCCAGGTAACGGCCGGGCCGTTTCCGTCGATGCGTCCTACACTGGTGGTCCAGTTGTAACGGATTGGATTTCCGCTTGGAGATGTCGCTCTGGCATTGAGACGCACGAGAGACGCAATGGTGTCGCCTTCGCAGACATTGAGCACTGCCTTATCGGCTGCGAGGCTGACGGCTGGCGGCGCGTAGACGAAAGTTTCTTTCGCTCTCTGACCCCATGCCTCAGAGGCGGAAATGCTCAATCCCACTAAAACAAGTGGCAGGAACAATCCAATATGGAAACGCTTCGGTCTGAACATTTTCTACTCCTTATGACTCGTGTGTCGCTCCAGGGCCACTGCGGCGGGCCTCCGATGTGTCTCTAGCAATCGCAGTTGAGAAAGGTAAAGGGACAATCCCAGTCCGCTTCCACAACTATTAGCCGTCTGGGGTCTCCGCCTTTGCTTTCCAAAGGGGTTAAGTTTGCTTAATCTGTTGCGAAAACGGTTTCTTATCCAGGTTTGACTCAAACCCCCAAATTGGCGTAGATACGGGTGTGCTCCCTACAGAATATCGGTTCTCCGGGGAATCTGGCATGAGATGCATCGTCCTGGTCGTAATCACTTTCATGTTTATTGGGCAAGCGGCTTGTTCGCGGAAGCGGACCCGGCAAGCCGAAGCTGAAGCGGCGGCCCAAGCGGCGAAGACGATTGAGGGTGACCGCTCGGAAGCGCGCGTCTATTTGGAAAAAGGCCGGAGGTTCTATCGGAATGATGAAGACACCGAGGCCGTCGAAGCGTTTCAGCAGGCCTTGAAGTTGGATCCCGAGCTTGCCGAGGCCCAATTCAACCTGGGTCTTGCCTATTACGCGCTCGGGCAGGAGGAAGAGGCGCAGGCAGCTTACAAGAAGGCAGTGGAAGCTTACAAAAAATACCTGAGCATCAATAGTAACAAAGACGATGTCGAGGCTCATTACACTCTCGGTCAGACCTATGCTGGACTCCACCTCTACGGTGAGGCCGTCAGGGAATATCGTCACGCCACGAGACTAAAGCCGGATGATGCTGCCATCCATTACGATCTGGGGATGGCCCTGATGAGATTAGCGGAATACGACGAAGCAAGCAGGGCGTTTACTAAGTCGATTGAACTCGATCCGGAAAACTATCGGGCCGAGGATGAACTCGCTGAAGCGCGAGAAGGCGTGAAACGTATCCGCACGGGAAAGAAACATCAGGAAGATTTGCTAAAGAAAAGGAAGGATGGGGAACTCAAGAAACAGGAGCAGGGTAACGACGCGCCCTCATCAAAGCCGTCAAGTACACCGATTTGAACGGATCGTCGATCATGCAATGGAGAAGTTAAATGGCAACTTACACACCACCACCTTATTTCCCGCAGAATTCACTAGCCCCTCCCGACCAAAACCGGTACAAGAAGTTCAAGTTAGTTCTGTTAGCTTCCGGAGTTCTGCTGGTTCTACTCCTGTGCGGTTTGGGTTTAGGAATCTGGTACGTTTCAAAGTGGATGTTTTACCGATGAGGCTATTCAACCGGACCGGGCCGTGACGAAGGTTTAGATTCCAAACCACATAAAGAATCCCCAGTTCGGCTTGACAGTCAGAGTGTTGACCCTTATAGTTTCCCGTTTCGGACTCACAGTCTGAAGTGAACAACGCAACGTCCGGTTGGTTCTGTCGGTGTGGAGGCGTTGCCCGGCTGTAATTTGCGCAGCCGTTTGACAATTATTGTGGCGTAAATTGCATGCGTCGCAACGGCTTCAGAAGGCAGTTGCTCCCGCGCGTGCGCGCTTGACTTGAAGCGTCCAAGGCCCTTCATCCTAAACGCGACGCCACAGAAAAGTTTCGGCTATAGGGAAGCCATTATCCACACCCGCCTGAAAGCGATTCAGAACATCCTGCGTCTAAATTTTGTTAATAAGGGCAGTCGCCTGCGCTGACTGCCGGACAAAGCGAAATCCCGAGTTGGGGTCGCAGGTTCCGGAAAGAGGCAAGCAGCGCCCTTTTGCGCTCTGCAGTAGGAGTGCGTCAGGCCAAAAGAGGAAACACAGCAGTGCCCACGATAAATCAACTTGTTCGTAAGGGGCGTCAGAGGGTGAAGTACAAGACAGCCAGCCCGGCCCTACAGAGTTCGCCCCAAAAGCGCGGCGTTTGCACTCGCGTGTATACACAGACTCCGAAGAAACCCAACTCAGCTCTGCGCAAAGTCGCACGTGTCCGCCTAACAAACGGGATCGAGGTGACTACCTACATTCCGGGGGTGGGACACAATCTGCAGGAGCATTCCATTGTCTTGATACGGGGCGGGCGCGTGAAAGACTTGCCGGGCGTTCGCTATCATGTAATTCGTGGAACCCTGGACTCTGTTGGAGTGGCGGATCGCAAGCAAGGTCGTTCAAAATACGGCGCCAAGCGACCAAAAGCTGGGGCCGGAGCGAAATAGCTGGAACGGTCCCGGGTGTCGGGTCCCGGGTGCCGGAACAGGAGAAGTAACTGACACCCGACACCTAAAAATTATGCCCAGAAGAAGAGTTGCTGAGAGACGAGAAGTGCTGCCGGATCCGATCTTCAACAGCCCGCTAGTGACGAAGTTTATAAGTGGTGTGATGTGGGGTGGGAAGAAGTCAGTGGCCGAGGGCATTTTTTACGATGCCATGAACCAGGTGGGCGATAAGACTGGGGAGGAGCCTCTCAAAGTGTTCAAGCGCGCCATTGATAATGTGAAACCGACTGTTGAGGTCAAGTCGCGCCGGGTTGGCGGTTCCACCTATCAGGTGCCCATCGAGGTCCATCAGGAGCGCCGCGGGGCGCTGGCAATTCGTTGGATTGTCTCTTACGCCCGCGGACGTGGTGAGAAGACCATGACTGACCGTCTGGCGGCAGAGATTCTCGACGCGGCTAACAACCGTGGCAACGCTGTAAAGAAGAAAGAAGATACCCATCGTATGGCGGATGCCAACAAGGCGTTTGCTCACTACAAGTTCTAAAAAGCGGGTAAATAGCAAAGGTAAATGGTAAATAGCCGGCAACAACTTTCTTCTTCACCTTCACTATTTGCGATTTACGGTTCTTATGGCTAAGCAAGATCTAAACCTGACACGAAATATCGGTATCATGGCGCACATCGATGCCGGTAAAACCACCACCACCGAACGCATTTTGTATTACACGGGCATTACGCACAAAATTGGCGAAGTGCACGAAGGTACGGCGACGATGGACTGGATGGAGCAGGAGCAGGAGCGCGGTATTACGATTACCAGCGCCGCGACGACCTGTTACTGGGAGCGGAACCGCGTTGATTACCGTATTAACATCATCGACACTCCCGGTCACGTCGACTTTACCATGGAGGTTGAGCGTTCATTGCGAGTCCTTGACGGCGCTGTAGCAGTATTTGATGGCGTCGCCGGCGTTGAGCCGCAGTCGGAAACTGTTTGGCGGCAAGCGGATAAGTACGGCGTGCCGCGGATTTGCTTCATCAATAAGCTCGATCGAGCCGGCGCATCGTTCGATCGATCATTTGAGTCGATTATCACCCGCCTTGGTGCAAATCCCGTCGCAATCCAAATTCCGATCGGTCTTGAGGATCAGCTCAAAGGCGTCGTCGACTTAATTTCGATGAAGGGTTTGATTTGGAGTGACGAGAGCAAGGGCGCGGAGTATGAGACTGCCGAAATTCCTGAGAATCTCCAAGAAGCGGCCGCGGCTGCACGCGAAAAGCTGGTTGAGGCGGTTTCCTCCGTGGATGACGGCCTGATGCATAAGTATATCGAGGGCGAGCACATCTCCGGGGAAGAGATTCGGAAAGCGCTGCGTAAGGGCACGCTCGAGTTGAAGCTGGTGCCCGTGGTAACGGGCTCTGCGTTCAAAAATAAGGGTGTGCAAACTTTGCTGGATGCGGTGGTTGATTATCTCCCGTCGCCGCTCGATATTCCAGCGGTTGAAGGAGTGAATCCCAAGACTGGGGAGATTGAAGCTCGTCCGCCCGATGCCAGCGCTCCGTTTTCAGGGCTTGTTTTCAAAATCATGGCCGACAAGCATCTTGGCCAGTTGTCTTTTGTTCGCATTTACAGCGGCACGACCAAAGCGGGTTCTTACGCCTACAATCCAATCAAAGAGACCAGAGAGCGCGTCGGCCGCCTGATGCGAATGCATGCGAATAAGCGTGAAGATATTGACGATGCGAGCGCAGGCGAGATTATTGCCATCGGCGGCATGAAGCAGGTAACCACGGGCGACACGGTTTGTGATGAGAACAAGCCGATTATTCTGGAGAGAATGGAGTTTCCTGCCCCGGTGATCCGCGTTGCTGTCGAGCCCAAGACGCGCCAGGACCAGGACAAGCTTGGTGTGGCCTTGAATCGGCTCGCCCAGGAAGATCCTTCTTTCAATGTTTCAACCGATCCGGAAACTGGCCAGACGATCATCGCCGGAATGGGCGAACTTCATTTAGAAATTATTGTCGATCGCATGAAGCGCGAGTTTGGAGTGGAAGCAAATGTGGGCAAGCCACAAGTCGCTTACCGCGAAACAATTACTCAACCTGCCCCTGGTAAAGAGATCTATAAGAAGCAGACCGGCGGTCGTGGTCAGTTTGGACACGTGGAGATTGAAATCGAGCCTGCTCCGGGCGAGGGATATGTTTTCGTTAACAAGATTACCGGGGGCTCGATCCCAAAAGAATATATTAAGCCGGTGGAGCAAGGAGTTCGAGATGCCATGGAGCGCGGCTTTTTGGCAGGTTATGAGTTAGTTGATATTCGGGTCACCTTGGTTTTTGGCAACTACCACGAGGTTGACTCAGATGAACGCTCCTTCCATATTGCTGGATCGCTGGCGTTTCAGGACGCCCTGCGAAAGGCCAAGCCGGTGTTGCTCGAGCCGATCATGCGGATTGAGGTTGTGACGCCGGACGAATATATGGGGGCGGTTAATGGCGACCTGAGGCGCAGACGAGGGCAGATCGAAAAAACAGAACCGCGACCGGGCGGAGCGCAGGTGATCACTTCATTCGTGCCCCTTTCAGAGATGTTTGGTTATACGACAGATCTACGCTCGGCTACTCAGGGACGAGCGACATCCACAATGCACTTTGAGCGCTATGAACAAGCACCCAAGAGTGTTGCTGAAGAAGTAATCGCAAAGGTCCAGGGAGTAGCGAGCAAATAAGCCCAAGCCTTTTAGGCGGGTGAGGCCCGCCGTTGGTGCGTTAGATGAAGGAGAGAGACAAGAATGTCTAAGGAAAAGTTTGACCGTTCAAAGCCGCACGTGAACATCGGGACAATAGGGCACGTGGATCACGGGAAGACGACGTTGACGGCAGCGATCACCAAGG
>JACCSP010000290.1 GCA_013812905.1 Pyrinomonadaceae bacterium | reverse complement strand
CGAAACCGTGAACCAGCAGAAACGACTTAATGAACTCGCGGCCAGTCAACCCGCGTGGGAAAGAATCAAACTGCGTGCAATAGCCAACTTTACGGAAAAGTTGTTCCGGCTTGTCAGTGGGTGTACCGAGAAGCGTGACACTGCCGCGAGTCGGACGCAGCAACCCGGTCATCAGATTCATCAATGTGGACTTGCCGGCCCCATTTGGCCCGACGAGACTGGTGATGCCGGGACCAATTTGCAAGTTGACCCGGTTGACTCCGAGAATCTCCCCATAAAACTTGGAGACATCGTCGAAGATGATCTCAGAATTTCGGATTTCGGATTTCGAATTTCGGATTTTGTCGGGCTCAGTCTTGATTTTTGCTTCTGACTCGCTCATTGCTGTTCACAGAATTCTGTTTCGACTTACGTTACACAAATTCCGAAATCCGAAATTCATTTCACCACTTCGTAAGCCTTCACCTTTCTCGAAAGCAGAGCCAGACAGATGGCACAAACTACAAAGAGCGCCGTCCACGAAGCCCAGAGTGGTGGCTCAGTCAGCACGGCGCGGTTCACGACGTCACCATCAAAGTCGGTTACAAACGTCGTGGTCCGCTCAAACGTACGGAAAAGCCCGGCGGAAAGGTTCTTCATCAGCGCACCCAGACTAATAATATTTCCCCACCGGGTGCGAAATATGACGTTAACCACTTCGCCAAAGACGGAAGGGATAAAGAACAGGCCCAGGAGTGCACCGCTGGCGATTACTCTCCACTTAACCAGGGCCGAGATAGTTTGCGAAAGGAGCGCCAGAAGCAATATCCCAACCATACTAACAATGAAAATTGCACTCGCGATCCAGAGATTATCGATGAACCACCGCCCACCTTCGAGATAAGACTGGAAAAGAAAAAGCAATAACTGCGGCACCCAGGTCATTGCTGACAGCAGAATCAACAACACAGACATCTTGCCCGCTACATATTCCGCACGTGAAAACGGCCGGCACAAGTAAAGCGGCAACCCGTTGTTTCGCAAATCGCGGGAGACCAAAGGCGGCCCCACCAGCAAAGCGACGAAGAAAGCAAAGCCGCTCTGCAGATTCACAAACGTCTGGAAAAAAGATGCATCGATTGGAATTAACTCCCGGACATTGACTCTCAAGATGGCCAGGGCGTTCACGTTGTGATGGAGATAGATCAAGACTGCTTCGACCAGGAGAGGAATAAAGCAGATTGCAAAGAAAGCCGTGAAGAGTTTCGACTTAAACACGTCGCGAAAAGCATAACGCGGAATTATCAGGAACCGACTCCATTCGGGAGTCAATGGCCCGGAATAATTCCTATAGGTGTGTTCATAGACTGCCATGACCGTTCTCCATAGCTTTCAGGAAGATGTCTTCGAGGGAATCGCGTTTGTAACTTAAACGTCTGATTTGCATCTCTTGGTCAGCGGCAATGCGATACAGATCACGCACCTCGATTCCATCTGGCAATACAATCTTCACTCGATGATCCCCCGTCAGGGCGTACTCGCAACCCAGATCCGCGACCGCGGCCGCGAACTTGGTCTGGTCGCCACGTGTCTCCAGCACCAGAAATTTCCGGTTCGCTTTGCGCTCTTCTTCCAGATTGCAGTAAACCACGATGCGACCCCCCTTAAGGATCAAGATCTCTTCGCAACACTCCTCGACATCCCGAAGCAAATGCGATGACAAAACAATATTGGCCTGACCGCTGTCGCGGATCTCTCGAATCAACCTGATCATTCGGGCACGAGCGGGCGGATCAAGTCCGTTAGTAGGCTCGTCTAAAAAGATCAGCTTCGGGCCATGGACAATCGCCTGGGCCAACTTGGCCAGTTGTTTCATGCCGAGCGAATAGGTCTCCAGCCCGCGGTAACGTGCTTCACCCAACCCAACATAAAACAGCGCCTCATGGGCGCGCTCCAGCGCAGCTTCGGGTGGCAAGCCTGACAACTCCGCCATCAGACGTACCAAATGGACCGCGCTCATTTTCGCGATGAAAGAATCGCGCTCGGGCATATAACCAATAAGTGCGCGAATCTGTTTGGCGTCGGTAAAAATATCTTTGCCGAAAATATGCGCGGTGCCGGACGAAGGTGGATGAAAACCCAGGAGGGTATGAATCAAGGTCGTTTTACCCGCACCATTAGGACCGAGAAGTCCGATGGCCCGGCCGCGCAATTCTCCGCGCAGACCTTTCAGAATTGGACACCCGCCAAACTCAACACTTAAATCATTGAGATCAATTACGGGAGCGAAATTCGAAGGGTCCTGAAGGCTTATTGGTCCTGGAAGCTGTGTGGCTGTTGCCATGCCCTACGTTATATCGTTCTGTCCTGATAATTCCAAACGAAACCCAGGCCGAATGCAGTGCCCATAAGTACAAATGCGCCGATAAATGCAAACGCTTGTGTAGGCGCTAAAGTTCTGCCTATTGCCAAAATTCCGATCAGGAACGCAGGAAGATTCAGTACGAGCGCAGAGGCAAGCGGGAAGACCGCAGCAGGCCGGCAACCACCGAGGCGTTTGCGCAGCCAGAATAGCGAAGGAGCGTAGGCCAGGGAAAAAAGCAGTGCCGCAATTATCAGTGACATGACAGTAACACCATTGATGTCTGCGGCGGTGAGGGCCTTACCTTCTATAGCGTAAAAAGTCAGCAGGATTGCAGTCAGGCCAAGCAGCCACGAGCCGAGGGAGATGGAGATGAGTTTCATTGCAGTGCCTCTTGAGAAGTTTGAAAAGAAGGTGTCGGGTGTCAGGTGCCGGGTGCCGGATAAGACCTTAAGTCTCTCTTGAAACCGACACCTGACACCTGACACCCGTGCTTAAACCGACACCTGGCACCCGATACCCGGCACGCTTTTTACTTCTTGCCCATGCCACGCTGAAGGATGTGTTGAATCTCGAGCGCATTTGGCATTCCCAGCAGCGTCGCCGGGCTCAAACCAAATGGGCCGCCTTCAGTATTCGCGGCAAAGGTGATGCTGTCGCCTTGCGCATAGGCGTAGGCCAGGGTAGCCGGCATGTCCGCCGCCATCGCTTTGATGGCTTGCTGTTGCTCTTGAGGCAAACTGTTCGCGGAGCTGGCAATTCGTTCCGCAAACGGCTGCACCAAGGGCGCCAGGTTGTGATAGAAAAGCGCCGAAAAGTTCGCATTACCATCGGTTGGTAATCCGGCAGTGAAGCGCGTCGAACGAAGTAGCGTGTAGCCGGCCTCCTGCGACCTCACCGATCGTTCGACTAGCGCCCGGCTGGGACCGACGATCATGTAGCCGTTCACATAAGTGAAGCTCACCTCGACGCCGAAGTCGGCAGACCGTAACGTGTAGTAAGTGCGGCCGCCAATGTCGGCACGATCCCAGACCAACCCGGTCTTATTAAACTTCGCCGCCTCCTTGTTGATCTCCGCAACGACACGTTCGAGCGTCTGGCGCAGGTGCTCAGGGTCGTTCACTTCAAACACCATCTTCCACGACGGGGTCGGCAGAATGGGTCCGTCGATTGCAAAAGCGAACTCACCACCGAGAGGCGCGGCAATGTCTTTGCGGATATCCAGCCCACGCTCGGCCTGAAGCTGGTCCAGGTTTTTGCGCAGATCGGGTGAAACGGTTTCCACAACTCCGAGCAAATCTTCTACCAGGGCGGTGGGGTCCTTGACCACGAAACCCGCAACTGCATTTGCATCCGGGGAGATATACTCCAGAGAACCCATCGGCTCGGGCGCGGCCAGCCAAGAAGGGAGGCCCCGCTGTGCTTCGTTAAACGACAGCACGGCCCGGGTGTGCGTCTTGCCCTGGTTGTCTTTCTGATCGAGGGCGAAGTATTTGAGATTAAGAATCCCGAGTTGCTTCAGCGCGCCTTCGCGTTGCGCGGCATCTTTGCCCTTCGTCAGCTCTCCTTTAGCCTTCTCGATGACCTTTTCGAGATTTGCCGCCACTACCAGACCGGCTCCGTCCTGATAGACGCCGGCAATGCGGTTATGGAAAGCGGTCGTGGTAAAGCTGCTCTTGCCACCCCTTTCAATTACCGTCGCGAGATCCTGCAAGGGCTGTAGTTTCGGACTGGCTGCGAACAGATTGTTTTGAATCCAAACGTACAGTTCGTTGTTTCGCTTTCCCGGCTCGGGCGTCGCAGAGATAGCGGTCAGGGGGTTATCGACAAATAGAATCGTTGGTCTTCCCTGGGGATTGCCGGCGTACTTTGCAATCTGCTGCTCGAGAAACTGCCGGAGGTTGCCGGCATTCTTCAGCTCAGCGAGTACCAAAGGAGACGTCGGCTCGCCCTTCTCGTTAGTAGAGACAGAGACCGCGATTTCATCTCCCAGATACTCACCGAACTCACGGATGGTTCCAATCACCTGATCCATTCCGGGACCCTTTGGACCGGATTGCTTCTGATCCCACCACTGACGCAGCGCCGCATTCTGATTAATGCGTTCCTGCATGATGCGGTGCGATTCTGCGATCGTCGACGTTAGGTTCGGAAGCGCTGCATAGACAACCGTGTTCTCGGGCATCAGATCCAACAGATGAGTTGAATTACGAACACCAGGTTGCTGAACCTTGGTAAGCTCTTTGCGCAGGACGGTAAGGCCGACCAGAGTTTGAGCGTAGCTGACAGCCTTGCGGCTCCAGGCTACCTCGTCTTTCACGGGCACGCTCTCGATACTCGCATTTGAAGTTGCCTGCTCGCCAGGGCGCAAGACACGTTCGCTGCCCTTATGGTCCACACGAACTTCGCCTTCAATCACCGATACCCGCGACCCCTTGGTGCCACTATTGACTGAGAAGATCGTGCCCGTGACTGAAACGAGGGAATCGCCCGTATCGACGAACAACCGCTCGCCGCGTTGCTTGGCAGCCTCTACTATAATGCTGCCACGATTCAGATGAATGGTCGTACCCTGCGCATTCTTGCTTACCGAAAGCTCCGAGCGATCCTTCATTTCGATCACCGAGCCATCACCCAGACGAACAAACGCGTGGGCGTCTTTGGCTGTGCGCATACGCTCGCCCTTCTGCAACCGCTGGCCCGCAACCAAGGGCGCGCTGGTGGTGTCGGCAATTTGATAAACCTGACCCTCAGCAGCTTCCACAGTCGCTTCCAATGGACCACCAAATGGCGCGTAACGCTGGATGAAAGGAAGCGCAAGCAGTCCGAAACCGATGACTAGCGCCGCGGCAATGCCCCAGCGCAAGACGACCGGCTGCAGTCTGTAGCGCCGCGAAGCAGCAGCAGCTTTCGCCGGAGCCACGCTGCGCGAACCTGCTTCCTTCATCGCCTTGCGGCAGGGAATGCACTCGTGTGTGTGATCCACCAAAAGCAGCGAGCGCGCTTCAGATAGATGACCATTCAAATAAGCGGGTATGAGCGACTGGAAATCGTCGCAGTTCTCAATTCGATCAACTGGTGTTTCCGTTCCCAGCTCACC
>JACCSP010000262.1 GCA_013812905.1 Pyrinomonadaceae bacterium | reverse complement strand
GCCAAGGGCTGACCCGTCTCGCGTCGTCGTTCCAATCGAAGTCGAGTGTGGCCAATGTCCCAATTTCAGAGTTGGAATCGCTCGTCCACACGTTGCAGTTAGGTTCGCCGAAAGTGCCGGCGGCATTCCCGCCTGTGCGAACAGCCCCAGGGAGAGCGGGCGGGCCGAAGCCTGAGTCTTCTAGCGTCTGACCGAGGGCGGTGTCGTACCTCAGGTTCGAGGGGTCGTGAATCTCCCACAATGAGGCCATGTGATAGCCGGCGGCGCAGGCCGTCAAGGCTTCGTTGCCTTTGTGCCCAGTGGTCGTCAGGTAGAACTTGCGCGGCTCCCAGGCGGAAGTTTTCTTATCGCTGCTCCTTGTACGTGTCTGACGCCCGGCGGGAGGACGGTAAGGACGCCTGCGAGTAACATTAGACCCGCGGAAGCGATGAGCGAGTTCTTGAGCGTGTACATGATGAATCTCCTTTCAGTCGTCTAATCCCACCGTTCTGAGTTTTGCATTGCGGATTGAAGACGTGCCTTTCACATCAGCATTCCGCCATTCGGAATCCGCCCTCTCACTGCTCTTGGCCAGGCGGGTCGGGCTGCGGGTTGAAGCCTTTGACCACGGCTGGCACGACGAAGATGGTGCGTGCGCCTTCCAACACCTCCAGCGTCGGAGCGAGGTGTGGCTCCGGCGTACGCCGGTTGTCACCCGGGCGCGTGTCCGGTCCGCTGAGGAATTGCACAGAAGCGTTGATCTTTGTCACTGCCGACGCCAGGAAGTCGAAGGATGCAGCCTGGCCTGGCATGAGCTCGACTTCGCGCGACTCGCGGCGCAGGAAGCGATAGCGGATGAGGCATGGTGGCACCGGCACAATGCCGCCACAGTTGGGGATGTACTCCTCGTCCTGGACGTAAACATCAAAGGCCAACCGTACGCGGCGTGCGGGGGGCGGCTTACCTGGCAATTCGTCCGGGTTGCCTATGACGACGTTGAGACGCGCGGTCTGTGCCGCGACGAGCTCGATGAAGCCGAAATCTGAAGGAAAATCTTCAGAGTCCTGAACGGCTTGCACTCGCCGCGTCTGCCACGCAGCAATGATGACAGCGAGGCCGGCGGCCAGCGCGACGAGCGCCAGCGCATTCTTGAATGTGTTTCGGGTTTTCATGATCATTCTCCCTTCGTGTTTATTTCAGTAATGAGTGAGTTGACGCAAACGAGCACGCGTCCTTCTTCGTCTTCTCTGAAGTGCAGCGCACCGTCGTCAAGGAGTTCGTATAGAGCTAGTTCACTTAGACCAGCCTCTCTCGCCGCTTCCGCCACGGTTGTCAACTGCGTCTCCGCTCCGCATCCCACGCACCAGCCCGGCCGCTGGCCGCCGAAGTTTCTGAAGATGAAGGTTCGCTCAGTCTCAATCATGAGCTTCGTGATGCGTCTCGTCTTCATTCCTTCTTGTTGCCCTGATTGACTGAGCGCGTTAGAATAACCGTGACCTAAAAGGGTTCTTCCCCCAGGCCTTTCCCGACTGGATCGCACCGGCGTTGGAGTTTCTACAGCCGAAGCGCCATCATAAAAACGCCCAGTCCTCACGCCGGTTTTCATTTCGGTGCACCGTAGCGAAAAACCCGCCCGGAAGTCTTTGAAACGGCTCTGGGAATTTATTGAAATTTCTTGGAATGGCGATGCGCGAACAAAATCACTACGTTTACGAGTTCGGACCTTTTCACCTCGATGCGACTCGGCGCCTTCTGTTGAAGGAAGGAGAGCCGGTCAAGCTCTTCCCGAAAGAGTTCGACACTCTCCTGGCGCTCGTCAAAAGCAACGGGGAGCTGTTGGAAAAGGACGATCTAATGCGTCAGGTTTGGCAGAGCACGATTGTCGAAGAGAGCAACTTGACGACGAACATCTCGCACCTGCGCAAATTACTTGGCGAGAGCCGCGGCCGGCATGATTACATCGTGACGGTTCCCGGCCGCGGCTACCGGTTCGTGGCTGGGGTCAGGCAAGCTTTCGACGAGGTGATCGTCCACGAGCGAACACTCTTCACCGTCGAGGAAGAGGAGAGCGAGAGCGGCGGCGTGAGACGTCCGGCGCGACACGCGCCCTCTGCGCGCGGCCATAGGCTGGGGGGAAAAAACTTCCTGCTCGTTGCCGGCGCGATCGTAGTCGCGGCCGCGGCTTTCGGGTCGTACCGACTTATCAGGCAAGGCCCGTCGAAGAATGCAGCGACCGCCCCGTTCAGCGGGATTAAATTGACAAGGCTCACGAACTCCGGTCGGGCGACGCTCGCCGCCATCTCGCCCGACGGCAGGTACATCGTCCACGTCTCGAAGGACGCCGAAGGCGAGAGTCTCTGGCTTAAACAGGTAGCGACTGAGAGCAACGTGCTGATCGCGCCGCCGGCCACGATCTCCTACTGGGGTCTCACGTACTCGCCAGACGGCGAGTACGTCTACTGCGTGACGGCGGAGTCGAACAAGGGCGAAACGGCTCTCTCACTGATACCCGTGCTTGGAGGTCCCCCTCGCCGGCTGCCTGTGGGACCGCACGGCCCCGTCAGCTTCTCGCCCGACGGAAGGAGTCTCGCCTTTATAGACGCCAACCGGGACGTATTCAACCTGTACGTCGCCGCCGCCGACGGAGGCGCCGGGCGCGTGATCGCGAGGCGCACGTCGCCGGAGAAGTTCATCGACATCGCCGTCGGACCGGCGTGGTCGCCAGCGGGTGATGAAATTGCCTGTGCCGTCAGAAAGTACGATAGGGACGGCTACTTCGATAGCGTCATCTCGGTGCGCGTCTCGGACGGCGTGGAGCGACCCATGACCGCGCGTCGCTGGTCGGCAGTCGGACAGATAGCATGGCTCCCAGCCGCCGGACTCGTCGTAGCGGCGCGCGAGAGTCCATCGGCGCCGTTTCAAATTTGGCACCTCCCGCCGGATGGCGGTGATGCCCGGCGAGTGACGAATGATCTGAACGATTACCACGGCGTTACCTACAATGCACGCACGAACTCCCTGCTGGCGCTGCAGACTCACGTTGTTTCCGGCGTCTGGGTGGTGCCGTCCGGTGACTTGACGGTCCCTCGGGTCGCGCGTGGGCAGTTTCCAGTTGATGCGGGTGCCGCCCGACAGATAGCCTCCGGCACCGGCCGCCTGCATGACGTAGCCTGGACGCATGACGGGAAGGTCGTTTACGTTTCATACGCTTCGGACGGATCAAACGTCTGGGTGTGGGAGCCGACCGCGCAGGCATCCAGGCAGTTGACCCGCGACGCACGTAACGTCCACGGGTTGGCCGTTTCCCCCGACGGCCGCCACCTCGTCTTTTCCTCAGACCGCGCCAACACGTTCAACCTCTGGCGCATGAAGCTGAGCGGCGGCGAATTCGTGCGACTGACCAGCGGCGAAGGCGATGTATCGCCACGCTTTTCGCCGGACGGGCGGTGGGTTGTTTACCAGAGGGGCTACCCGACCGGCGCGAGGATCTGGCGCGTACTGGTAGATGGGGGCGAGGAGATCCCCCTCACTGAGACACGCGGGCAAAAGCCGGACGTGTCGCCGGACGGCAAACTTATCGCCTACTACACGCTCGACTCCGAGTCGGTTGCGTCGCCATGGATTTTCGGCACCATGCCGTTCGATGGAGGCGGGATGCTCAAGAGGTTTACCTTCGCGCCGACGGTTGGAGCGCGATTAGTGCGGTGGGTGCCCGGCGGGTGGGGGCTCGCCTACCTCGACAGCCTTGGCGGCGTCTCCAACATCTGGGTTCAGCCGCTTGACGGCGGCCCGCCTCGACAGTTGTCCGACTTCAAGGCCGAGCACATCGATTCGTTTGACTGGTCGCCCGACGGGCGCTGGCTCGCCGTGGTCCGCGGCACCGAGACGAGCGACGTGGTCCTCATTGAACCCAAGCCGGAATGACCGTCGTTACTAGATCGTTAGAGGTGACCGAATACACGCTATGTCGGACGGCATCAGACATCGCACGCCTTCTACGTAATCCTGCTTGGCGCACGCGCGATGTCGAGTTAGCCTAGGTCTCTAAGTTCGGGAGAACAAAGCTACCCATGGCGAAATCCAAAAAAAAACCTTCAACCGAGAAGAGCGATGAAAATATGCCTGCGGAGAAGACGGCATTTGAACGGGTGCAGTTGGCACGGCATCCGGACCGTCCATACACCATGGATTTTATCGAGCGACTGTTCGAGGAATTTGTAGAACTGCACGGGGATCGGAGATTTGCTGACGACCCGGCGATAATTTGCGGATTGGCACGTTTTCACGGTCTGCCCGTAGTGGCCATCGGCCACCAAAAAGGGCGCGACACCAAGCAACGCAGTTATCGCAACTTTGGAATGCCAAAACCCGAGGGTTACCGCAAGGCCTTGAGGGCAATGAAACTCGCCGAAAAGTTCCGCCGACCGATTCTGACGTTGATCGATACTCCCGGAGCCTATCCAGGCATTGATGCCGAGGAGCGCGGTCAGGCTGAAGCCATTGCTTACAATCTCCGCGAGATGGCTAAACTGAAGGTTCCCGTTATCGTGACCGTTATCGGGGAAGGGGGATCAGGTGGGGCGCTCGCAATCGGCGTTGGAGATCAGGTTATGATGCTGGAGAACGCTGTTTATTCAGTCATATCACCAGAAGGGTGCGCAGCGATTTTATGGAAGGATGCTCGCCAAGCCGATCGCGCAGCCGCTGGTCTCCGACTCACCGCGCAGAATCTTTTGGAGGAAAAGATTGTGGACCAGATCATTAGCGAACCGCCCGGAGGAGCTCATACGGATTATGACCAAGCCGCACGCTTTCTTGATTCAGCATTGAGCGAGCGACTTGCAGAGGCCGTTAGCTGCGGTCAGGAAGCCAGGTTGGCAAAACGCTACGCTAAACTGCGGCAGTTTGGTCGGTGGGGTACAGCATAGCCCGCATCCCACCCGCCGCAACCGAGGTGCTCAGTACTCGCCGCATTTCTACCTAAAACGGAATATCATCATCGGGCGGATCCGCCTGCTGTTCGTGGACCGATTCACCAGCAGAACTGGCAGGCGGTCGTGAAACGGGAGCTTCTTCTCCTCTTCCTCCGCCAATGAATTGCATGTCGGTCGCGTGAACTTCCAGAGTGTGCCTGGGCTTTCCATCACGGTCAGTCCATTCTTCCACCCTTAGTCTGCCTTCAATATAAACCGGCCGACCCTTGGTGAGGTATTGTGAGGCAGTTTCTGCTTGCCGTCCCCAGAGAGTTACACGAAACCAGGTGGTCTGATCTTGCATCTCGCCAGCCTTGTCCTTGCGTCGTTCGTTTGTGGCCATTGTGAAGCTGCAAACGGGTGTACCCTGGGGCGTATAACGAAGTTCGGGATCGCGACCCAGGTTGCCAACGAGAATAACTTTGTTGAATGACATGATGAGGAACCTCTTTCAGTGTCTTAGGGTTGACAGAAAATCGTGCGTGATACTACTAGCCGCCGAATAAGCGGTCAAGGATAGCCCTAGGGTCCCAATTGAGAGTTAGTTAAGAGATCAAACGATCCACGAACCCACACGAACGAAAAGAAAAAAGGTTGTTAGTGACCTTTCGTGGTATTTCGTGGATCGTTTTTTGATTCCCGTGCCTACCTCACGGGAGGCAGGTGAAGAAAATGAAATTAGGACTCTATCCATTATCTGCGTTACTGCGTTGCAAATCAGGAAGGTGCTATCGCCTCTGGCTTCGGATTTCTGATAGACTAAGCGGTGTTCAGTCAGTTAGTAAATCCTGGATGAAGAGCACGGTTTACATTGAGACGTTGGGATGTCAGATGAACGTCGCGGATAGTGAGCGAGCAGCAACGAGTCTGCGCCGGGCCGGCTATGATCTGACACTGTCACCTGAATCTGCAGATGTAGTGCTGGTCAACACCTGCTCCGTACGCGAGCGGGCCGAACAAAAGGTATATAAACGCATTAGACAACTCCGGAGTCTCTCGACCAAGAAACCCGTGATCGGGGTGATGGGCTGCGTAGCGCAGCTTGAAGGGCAGGCAATTTTGGCTAAAGCTCCGGACGTTGACATGATCATCGGCACGCGCGCCACCGATCGCATTTCTATCTTGATCGAACGCCTAAAGGACGGGGAAGAAGCGGTCATCGATCTTGAAGAGCGTGCGGAAGGGGAATCGTGGGACGTTTCACCAGTTGAAAGACATTCTCCCTTCGTGGCTTTTGTACCGATTATCGAAGGCTGCAACAAATTTTGCTCCTTCTGCATCGTTCCTTACTCAAGAGGACGAGAAAAGAGTCGCACAGCTACGGAAATCGTTGATGAGGTTAAACAATTGCGCGAGCTGGGCTACAAAGAAGTCCACCTGATCGGCCAAAACGTAAACAGCTACAGGCCCAGATCGGAAGAGGGACTTGAAAAGAGCAGAGGAGCAACACCTTTCTGCCGGCTGCTCAGGGCCCTTGCTGAAACGGGAATGGAGCGAATCAAATTCACAACGTCGTTTCCTAGAGACTTTCATCCTGATATAGTGGCAGCGATCGAAGAGTATTCAAATCTTTGTGACTGGGTTCACCTGCCGGTCCAATCGGGCAGCGATCGTATTTTAAAGTCCATGCGTCGCGGTCATCTGGTCGAAGACTACTTTCGTAGAGTAGATGCAATTAAGAATTCCAAGCGGCGACTTTCATTAACCAGCGACATTATTGTGGGCTTTCCGGGCGAGACGGAAGAAGATTTCCAAGCCACTATGAAGCTGATTGAAAGATGCCAGTATGACGGTCTTTTTATTTTTAAGTACTCGAGCCGGCCGGGCACTCCGGCGTCCAAGCTGGTTGACGACGTTCCTGAGAGCGAAAAGAAGAAGCGCTTCCTGGAGCTTGAGTCTCGGCAATTTGACCTACAAAGTAGTATCTATCAGGGCTATATTGGGCGGGCCGTAAGTGTTTTAGTTGAAGGTAGGAGCGCTCGATCAGAAGAGGATTTAACGGGACATTCAACCTGCCACAAGGTCGTTAACTTCAAGGGCGACCCAACTCAGCAGGGCGAGATTCTGAATGTGCGGATAACAGAAGCCAAGTCTTACAGTCTCTACGGCCAACAAGTTAACCGAGACGGCACACGCGGGGTCCCAATGCGGACGCCCGCGGGGGATGCGTGAGCAGGATTTAGAGAAGAGAGGGATGGAGCTGATGGAAATCGAGGTTAAGATTAGAGCTCTGATGATGGATCCCAACAGTGGCACTCCTATTATTATTTTGAAGGATATCGAAAGCGACACCATGCTCCCCATCTGGGTGGGAGCTTATGAAGCCAACGCCATCGCTCTGGAGATTGAAAAAATCGCCCCTCCTCGGCCCATGACCCATGACCTATTACGCAACCTAATCATAGAACTCGGAATGCAGGTGGAGAGAGTAGTTGTGACCAGCTTGCGGGACAACACTTTCTTCGCAATTATCGAAATGCGCACTAGTGACGGCAACCCAATGATTCTTGATTCGCGGCCGTCCGACGCCATCGCGCTGGCCTTGCGCGCTGATTGTCCAATCTACGTCGATATGGAAGTAATCAAGGCGTCTCGCAACTCTGTGCCAACCCAGGAAGGCGAGGAGCCGGCAATTAGTGAAGAAGAGTGGCCGGACGTCATTGGGGAAGCCGGCGATCTCCCGATGTGAACTGCAGCATCTTCTCGAACCAACATCAGATGATGCTTAGTTTGAATTAGCCACGGACTCCCTCTCATGCCCACTTGCAGCGGATGCTAATCGCGATTGCAAATCAAAAAGGTGGCGTTGGAAAAACCACTACGGCCATCAATTTAGCCGCCGCATTCGCCAGGGTCGGAAAGCGCACTCTGCTTCTTGATCTTGACCCTCAGGCAAACAGTTCTATTTCCTTCTTAGACCCACTTACAGTCGAGCGTTCAGCCTACGAATTGATGATGGATGGCGACGCACCTGTGGAGCGGTCGATTTATAGAACTCCAGTGGAGAACCTGGATATCGTGCCGGCGCGGATCAGTCTGGCAAAGCTGGAGTCGAAGTTGGTTGGTGATTTCGATGCTGCTTTCCGCCTCAAGGATCGCATAGAGCCATTCAAGAAGGAGTATTCTGTCATAGTCGTTGATACACCGCCGACATTGGGCCTCATTACGGTGAACGCCCTGGTTGCTGCCTCGCACGTTCTCGTCCCGATTCAGTCGTCCTACTTTGCTCTTGAAGGTACTGATGATCTGCTTGAGACAATTGAGAAAGTGAAAGCTCGCCCCAATCCAACCCTCGAGTTGCTGGGAGTTCTGGTTACCTTACACGATAAAAGAACTACGCTTGCCCGCGAAGTACACGAACAAATTCGACGCGTCTTTGGGCCCAAACTGTTTGAGACTGTGATCACCAAGAGTGTGAGGCTCGAAGAATCGCCCGCCTACAAAGAATCAATTTTTAGCTTCGCGCCCAACTCCTCAGGGGCACTGGAATACGCAAAACTTTGTGAAGAGGTACTGAGCCGTGTCTAAAAGGGGACTGCCAACTGGGCTTCAGATGCGTCATGACGCGCACTACGTCGAGGAACTGTCGCAGCAACAGCCCGCCGCCGTGGGTCGAATGATAGCGGTCGATAAAATCGATCCCAACCCAGAGCAGCCACGCACGGAGTTTGGTGACCTGACCGAGCTCACTGCTTCAATCTCAGAGAAAGGCGTCTTGGAGCCCCTCCTGGTCAAGCCTTCACGCTCGACGGGACGATGGATGATTATCGCGGGCGAACGCCGTTGGCGAGCCGCGCGAGAAGCCGGATTGCGGGAAGTCCCGTGTGTGGAGATGGAAGTGGATGAAGGCACAGTTGCCGAGATCGCACTTATTGAGAACATGCAGAGAAAAGACCTGACGGTTTGGGAAGAAGCGGATGGGTTGCTGGCTCTGTGCGAGCGCTTCGGTTACACCCACGAAGAGGTCGCTCGCAAAGTAGGGAAGAGCAGAAGCACGGTTACGGAAGCGCTTTCCATTGCCGCGATCCCTTCAGATGTCCGCGAAGTCTGTCGCCAAGCTGACGTGACAGCAAAGTCAATGTTGCTACAAATCGTACGACAGCCTGATGACGATGGAATGAGAAGGCTGGCAAAGGAAATCGCCTCCCGTGGTCTAACTCGCGATGACGCGAGGGAAGTCAGACGCCAGGAAATGGGCCCGCGAATCGCTTCCGATGGCAAGCCCTACACCTTCAAGTATGTTCCACCTGGAAAAGAGTTTAGCCTGGAAGTTCGCTTTCGCCGTGCCAATGTAGATTCAGGGGATGTCACAGCGGCGCTCATTTCGGCGGCGGAGAGTATCCAGAATAATAACCGCGGGTCGGACTGATAGAGTGTGTGTAGCCTTCCGGGATACAAACGATATCCATTACTTCAAAGCGTCTTTTTCTTTTCTGCCGCCGCTCGCTTCTGTAAACCTCTAGCCCAACGTTCGAGAGTAGGTTGCAAGGGCTTGAAGAGGCGGGCACGAAAAGTGTGTTTCTTCTCATTCCAGACTTTGAGTTGCTTTTCTGTGTAAGCCCGTACCGCCGGTTCGAGCTGAGTCTTCTTAAGCGAATGCCTAAGCGTCAGGTGGTAATGCTGGCCAACCAGTGAAAAGACGATAGCGGTCAGATTTCCTTTGAAGGACATGCGGGGCACCACCCGTTTGTGAAACGGTTTGTTTTCAGGAAGCAGCACGCCAACTGCCACTTCGAGCCAGGAACCTTTTGGGCCCTGCCGCGGATGGTAGAGTCCCGGTAACTCCGTCGCCTGGAAAGTATTCTTAAGCCTTGAGTCGGAAATAAATTCTACGAGTCGAATTCGCTCAATGCCACGCGTATGTTCGCGCGGAAGGCCCTCAAATGCACCCTCAATATGAGAGATTGTGTCCTTGGGCAGTTTTCTCTCGCATTGATTCTCAATTTTTATCGTCACTTTTATCGAATTCCTTTTAACAGAAGTGAGCCCGTAATGTAGGGCAAGGCCAGAATACCCGTCAAGCCGCGAGGATTAGAGTACGCAGAAACCCGGAGGGTATTCGAGATTGGCCAGGGAATGCGCGTTTGGGCTATGCGCTGCGTCTGATAATACATATTATGTTATACATGTGGCCCCCCCCTAGGGCTGGGAAGTTTCTTGACACCCCATTAGGGTGGCTGTTACCCTACGCGGTCTTTTCCTCGGCGTTCTTAGAAGCCTGAGAAGCTTTTCTTCACAAAAGGAGTTCGCTTGAGTAACGAATCAGGTTACGTATTTACCTCGGAGTCTGTCACCGAAGGTCATCCCGACAAAATCTCCGATCAAATCTCAGATGCAGTATTGGACGCTGCGCTGGCTGAAGACCCAACCGCACGTGTCGCCTGTGAGACCTTGGTGACGACAGGGCTAGTGGTCATAGCTGGTGAAATCACCACAAACGCGCGCATCGACTACACCCGAGTGGCTCGCGACACAATTCGGGATATCGGCTACACCAGAGCCAAATTTGGTTTTGACTCGGAGACTTGCAGTGTGTTATCAGCGCTTGACCGGCAGTCGCCGGATATCGCCATGGGTGTGGATACGGGAGGCGCTGGTGACCAAGGTTTGATGTTCGGCTTCGCCTGCAACGAAACGCCCGAACTGATGCCGCTACCAATCCAGCTGGCTCACATGCTTTCTCGGCGTCTCGCCGAAACCCGCAAATCAGGTGAACTGCCTTACCTAAGACCTGATGGGAAATCCCAGGTAACCATCGAGTATCGCGACGGCCGGCCATTCAGAGTGGAGGCCGTAGTCATCTCATCGCAGCACGACCCAAATGTCACCACCGACCAGTTGCGCGCCGAGATCCAGGAAAAAGTTATTAAACATACGGTTGCCTCGGACCTGCTGGACAAAGATACGAAGTATCATATCAACCCAACAGGCAGGTTTGTCACCGGCGGGCCACAGGGAGACGCCGGTCTAACCGGACGCAAGATCATCGTGGACACTTACGGTGGGTATGCCCCGCACGGTGGCGGCGCGTTCTCGGGCAAGGATCCAACCAAAGTCGATCGCTCGGCGGCCTACATGGCTCGTTACGTGGCCAAGAACATTGTCGCCGCCGGTCTTGCCGACCGGTGTCTGGTTCAACTGGCGTATGCGATTGGCGTTGCCGATCCGGTCTCGGTGTTGGTCGACACCAGTGGCACTGGGCGCATCAGTGAGAAGGCTTTGGCGAAGCTCGTGCGCGACAATTTTGAGTTAACACCGCATGGAATCATTGAAGAGTTGAATCTGCGGCGGCCCATCTACAAAGCCACTGCGGCATACGGGCATTTCGGACGTGAGGAGGAGGGTTTCAATTGGGAGAAAACTGACAAGGCTGAATCACTTCGAGCAGCGGCAGGAATCTGAGTCTTATCAGACGGTCCATTTCTAATTTTATTTTCAAAAAGAGGAATACACTAAATGAGTGCAACGCGTTCGCTTGAATATGATGTGAAAGACGTGGGGTTGGCTGGTAAGGGTAAGCAGCGCATTGAATGGTCTGAAAGAGAAATGCCGGTACTGCGCTTGATCAGGGAACGCTTTGGCGACGAAAAGCCGTTGAATGGGGTGAAACTTCTTGCCTGTGCTCACATAACCACGGAAACTGCGAATTTGGCGCGAGCGCTCCAGGCTGGCGGCGCCGAGGCCGTTCTGATCGCCTCCAATCCCCTGTCCACACAGGATGACGTCGCCGCATCTCTGGTTCAGGACTGGGGCATTCCAGTGTATGCGGTTAAGGGTGAGTCAACCGAGACCTACAACCGTCACGTGCGCACCGCACTTGACTACCATCCCGACATCGTAATTGACGATGGTTCAGATGTGGTTGCAACTCTAATTAAGGAGAGACCTGATCAGGTCAAGGAAATAATCGGTTCTACGGAAGAAACAACAACTGGAATTCAGCGCCTGGAGGCGATGCAGAAAGCCGGCGTCCTGACCTTTCCTTCAATGGCCGTCAACAACGCTCAAACCAAACACTTTTTTGATAATCGTTATGGTACCGGCCAATCGACCCTGGACGGGATTATTCGCGCTACAAATATTCTTTTGGCAGGAAGAAATATTGTAGTGGTCGGCTATGGCTGGTGTGGTAAGGGCGTCGCCTTGAGAGCGAGAGGCATGGGCGCCAACGTAATCGTCACTGAGATCGATCCGATCAAGGCTGTGGAGGCTGTGATGGACGGTTTCCGCGTAATGCCTATCGCCGAGGCCGCTGCAATTGGGGACATCTTTATTACCGTTACCGGAAATCGGCACGTAATTGATGGACCTCACTTCGAACGAATGAAAGATGGTGCGATCGTCTGCAACAGTGGTCACTTCGATCTCGAACTTAATCTGAGGGCACTGGGCGATATGTCCGAAGCCCCGATTAACATGCGCCCCTACGTTGAAGAGTTCAAGGTCAAGACGAGCGGCAAGCGCGTCATCGTACTCGGTGAGGGTCGCCTAATTAACCTGGCAGCGGCCGAAGGGCATCCAGCCAGCGTGATGGATATGAGTTTTGCCAATCAGGCTCTTTCAGTTGAATACCTTGTGAAGCAAAAGGGTAAGCTTGAACCCGGGGTACATATACTACCTCAGGAAGTCGACACCGAAATCGCCAGCCTGAAACTCCGAGCGCTGGGGATGACTATCGACATCCTCACCGCGGAACAGATCGAGTATATTGCGAGCTGGGAAACCGGCACCTAGGCCGGGCACAAGTCAGAACAGGGAGCAGTGGCGACCTAGTCAGTTGCGCGAATCTCAACAAGGAGCTACTAGGTGCGGATTCGAGAAAGCAGGTAGGTGCCCGCAGCGGCAAATATGATTGGCGGGGACCAACCGGCCACAGCCGGGGGTAGCAGCCCAAGATTTCCCATCTGTTGTAAGCCCCCTCCCACTCCCCAATAGGCAATGCTTAGGCCGACTGCAGCACAGAGTGCTATTATTGTCCCCTTCCTTCCGAATGAGAGAGCCAGCGGAATCCCGATAAAGGCCATCACTACTACACCAAAAGGCGCCGCATACTTTCGTTGAAGGGCAACTGATAGGGTTGAAACGTCTATTCCACGGCGCTTAGCTATCTTTAAATACCTGCTTAAACCTGCCGAGCTTAACTGAGACGGCTTATCTATCGTCGGCTTAAACACTTGAAAAGGCTCGGCTAAAATCTCCCTGGTCTCAGCAACTTGCCGTTCCACTTTGAGTCCGCGAAAGTTGAAAGTTTCCGCTTTAGTAATTGCCATTCGATTGGCGTCAACCCAAGAACCTGCAGCTCCGCTCGTCACACTGGCCAAATGAACTCCCGTCGGATCAAACTCATAAATCGCCGGCTCATTAAGCGAGCTACCTCGCGCGTCGAATTCATATGAATAAAGGCGATTGCTTTCCGCCGAGGCCAGCCACTGGCGGCCCGTTCCTGTGATCGCCCTAGGCTCGCCGCCCCGAATTTGCGCACGCAATTTGTCTTGCGTGAGATTCGCGTTCGGCATTAAGTGTTCCTGCACAACCCAGGCGCCGGTCCCTGCTGCGAGCGCAAAAAACAAGCCTGGAAGCATTAAGCGGTAAACGCTTTGCCCGGAAGCCCACCAGGCTATTGTCTCGCTCCGCCGAGCGAGCAGCGCGTAGGTCATCAACACTGCAATAAGCATTGTTGCAGGGAAAAGCTCCACGGTAATTAAGGGGAGGAGAAAAAGAATGTAGCGTGCTACCGGCCGGGCCCCTACCCCATTTCGCGCGATGAAACGCCACATTTCGAAGAGAGTGAAAATAATGAAGACTGAAACCAAAGAGGTAAAGGCTAATAAGAAACTCAAACCCAGTGTGCGGAAAAGGCCAATGTCCAGAAGACTCGGGAAGCCAAAACCCCCGACTCCTTTGGTACGTAGCACTGCTGGTTGAGTTGTGCCACGATCGCTTGACGGAGAGGTTTTCCTGAATCGCGTAAGGGGCCAAACAGAGACCGGGACGCGGTTTAGAACTAGCAGCACGAAGCTCAGGCAAAGCATGAACGCCGTGGCTGCCCATAAACCGACGAGGGGTGAGACCGTACCGACCCGAGCTAGAGATTCACCGAACAATGAAAACAGGTAATAAACAATTACGATCAGGAGCGCCAGTAAAACCCCTACTCCCCGACCGCCCCTTCGAACTTTCATACCCAGCGCTCCGCCAAGTAGCGCGAATAAAAATGGAGAGACAGAGAGCGCAAGTCGTCTATGAAGGGTTCTCTGCCCCGCCCTTCTTTCCTCAGGTAGACTGGAAGAAGCCTGTTTTCGGAGTTCCCCCCAGTCGAGTTCCTCTGGCCCCATTTCACTCTCATTTATGCGCTTGAGTATGTCTGCGCGTCCCGTGTTTATCGAAATACGCAGTTGGTCCAAACGCTCGACAACGTAAGACCTTGGATCGGCGTTCTCAGGGGCCGGAATCTTCGTCGCAACTGCATCGATAAGGACTAATTCCGATTTCTCTCCCGAAGAATCAATTCGACCGGAGCGAGCTGTTACTACGCGGTTCGAACCGTCGGGTTGCTGGGCGTAAATAAAAACCTTCCCCCATGAGCCCTGAGCTTTGTCGCCGTCTCTAACATAAATCACGTAACCGGGTATTTCAGTATTGAAGTTTCGAGGTTCGACGGGAGAATCGAGCTTTCGCAGCGCCCCCTGTAGCGCAGCCTTCTTAAGGTTTCGCGCAGCCTGCGGCGCTTCCTTCATTTGAATGTAAGCGGTGACCACCGTGACGCACAGTCCAAGCATGAGAACCGGCCATAACAGGGTCCAAGTACCCACCCCAGCGGCCCGCATCGCTACGATTTCACTGTCGCTTCCCATCCGGGCAAAACCGATCATGACGCCGGCAAGCACCGCCGCGGGCAGCGCGAAAACCAAAACGTTCGGCAGCAACGCCAGAGACATGTCCACCAGCAAGGAAAATGGGATTTGGGCGTAGAGGGCCAACTCGGCAAATCTTCCCGCCTGCTGCGCGAATAGGACCGCCGTTAACAGGAAAAGTGAAAGGAGCAGATACGGAAGGGCTGCTTTTGCGGTGTAGCCGGGAATTAATCTTCTGCCTGATATCATCGCCAGATTGGTGCGCGCCTTGCAGGTTAACGTAATACTTTAGGGAAATGTCGACCGCACTCTCGGCTCTCTCTCAAGCACCCGACCAAGCAAGCTATGTGTTAGCTCAGCGAGCTCTCGAAGCGTTTTAACCGGGACCTCCCGGGATTCCTCGGCAAAGACGTGAGGAGCCAGCGTCTGAGTTGCACGAAGTTGCCGGTGAAGTCTATTGGACAAAGCCGTGCCCATTCCCTGGCTACAAGACCGGCATCGAAGCACCAGATCCGACCCCATAAAGGCCAGCTTGGATTCATTGAATGTGAGATGGCACTCCACGCAGCGCTTGATGTCCGGGAGGAACCCTTCTAGCTTGAGCAACCAGATTTCGAAGTATCTTAGGACCGTCTGCAAGTCAGTTGGTGATGAGGCCACCGCTTCAAGGCATGCTTTCACCATTCTAAAAAGCTTTTCATGAGTTTGATAAGGAGGGGAAAACTCGATCACCAGATCAGCCATGTAAGCCAACCCCGTCAGCGTTTCTGCGTCAGACGAGAGATAGAAATGCGACTTCAAAATCTCAACTTCGCGCAAGGAGACGAGCTCCTGATTTTCTTTCTGGTAGTAAGTGATCTGAAGCAGGGTGAAAGGTTCGAGCGCAGCGCCAAATCTATTCTTGAGTCGTCTACATCCCCGCGCCACGCTACGCACTAGGCCATTGGCATGGGTCAAGGAGACGACAATCTTGTCTGCCTCTGCAAGATTGTAGGTACGAAGTACCAGTGCTTCAGTCTCACAAAAACCCATTCCACTCACCTTTTGACTGGCAAAACCATGCTCAGAGAGGAAGAAAGTAAAGAAGCCAGCCCAACGCCAAACCTATTATCATGAATTGAGCAAATGCTTTAAGTCCGTAGAAAAACCGATCCTTGTTAGTGTCTTTCGCCACTGTGCCAAAAACAACCGCGGCGAGGACCGCGAAGGCGGTCATGACCAGGAAATGTCTCAAGATTTCCTCCCAGCTGATATATCAAAAGCGTCAAGCATAGCTAAATAGTTAAGCAGGCCGGCAATCAAGAGAAAAGTGTTGCCATATTCGTAAGTACCTCGTGCGGCCTGCAGAGGATCATCTGAGAATCCGAGCCCGAGCGTCCAGCAAACGAGATACAGTAGGCCTGTGCCTAGGTTGGCTACCATAGGAGGAATTTGGAGCAGCGCTGAAAAGCCCTCTTCACCACCCGAATACTTAAACAAATGCCCCCCCATCATCAGGCCGCTGACAAAACATATCCAAATTGTGCCGCCGATAAGCAGAGCCCGCCCCCAGTACCCCAGAAGCAGATGTCCTGCGCCAGGTAAAACCCAACCGGCCGTACCCATTAGCCAGGCTTTTGCGGATGGCTTCTCACGAGACGCTTCTTTCCTTTGAACTTTGCTCAATTCCAACCCTCCCTTGGTTTACTACTCTTTTTACTACGCAACACAAGATATTCTAAGGTTTTACCTTATGCTGAACTGCACCTGAGACTTTCTAGGTCGAGTAGATCTGCCTCCCTAGACCTTCACCTCTTCCTTTAGAAGTCGGCAAGTGACTCTTAAACACTCACTTTAACAAGCACTCCTCAGTACAGGAGGTACCGCGCCCTAGCCCTTATGAACTCCGTCAGCGAGGCTTGCCAGCTATCTACTATTGCCTCAACAGTATTTCCTTGCTCAATCGCTTCCCTCAACTTTGTCGTGCCCGCGATCACATCAAATGGATTACGATCGTAGACGTACTCGTAGGGTGGTTCCTTCCAGCGAAAACTTTCGGTGTACATGTCATGCGCCACCTTGACCATCGCTACTCCGATCGTAACCGGCTCAAAGCGGTTCCGATCTGACACGTGGATCTGAACGCCGCCGCAACTTAATCCCGCGTGTTTCTGGAAGGTGGGTCGAAAAACGCAGCCTCGGAAAAAAACGCCAGGCAGACCCAGCCGATTGAGTTCAGCAGCGTATTCATGAGGAACGATGTACGGCGCGCCGACGAGTTCGAAAGGGCGAGTAGTTCCCCTCCCCTCGGAGATTTGCGTGCCTTCGAAATGAACAGTTCCTGGGAAGACCGTCGCCGACTCCACCGTTGGGATGTTTGGTGAGGGCATTACCCACGGAGCATCTGTTTCATCGTGCCAGCATTCCCGCTTCCAACCCTTCATTATCACCACTTCGAGCTCACAGCCGATGCCGAAATGGTCATTGAACATCAACGCAAGCTCACCCAGCGTCATACCGTGTCGGGTCGGAATAGGAAACTGTCCAACAAACGACGCCTGGTCCGGTTCAAGCACATTCCCAGCCACATCTTTCCCGTTTATCGGATTAGGGCGATCGCACACCAGTACCCTCTTATTGAAAGCCTTCGCAGCCCGCATGCAATTCGCCATTGTGTAGGCAAAGGTATAGATGCGGCAGCCCACGTCCTGCATGTCGAAAACTAAGACATCGATATCCTTAAGCATCGCCTCCGTTGGCTCTCGCGTCTCGCTGTAGAGAGAATGGACGGGGATTTTCGTTACCTGATCGACTGAGTGTTCCGTCTCGATCATATTATCTTGAACGTCGCCCCGAATGCCGTGCTGAGGTCCAAACAGCGCTGTCAAGTTAACATCCGGGTGTTCATGGAAAACATCAGCAGCGTGCCGAAAGCTGTGATCCACAGATGCCTGGTTGCAGATCAACCCGACCCTTTCGCCGCTCACAAGATCGAGCCGTTGTTCAAGTAATCTCTCAAGTCCGAGCACGGTCCTCTCCTCGCTTGCGCGAGGTGAAGGCAAACCCGTCGCGCCTATGTCTTCGCGCAAAGTGGCAAGTTCTAAGCCATGTTCAAGTAAAACCTGAGCTGCCAACGAGTCTCTTTCTCTCAGTAGACCCAACAGCAAATGCTCTGTTCCAATATAGGGATGCTTCAGGGAATGACTTTCTTCGTGGGCGTAAGCCAAAGTACGTTTTGTTTCTGATGCGAGGGGAAGTTCTACGGATGTAGAGATCTTCTCCTTCGGGGGCGTCCTCCGAGTTTCGATCGCCTCGCGAATAGACTTACCAGTGCTCCTTCCATAATGAGAGCAACGACTGATCAATTGGCGATCTTCTCGTATCACGCCGAGCAGGAGATGCTCCGGCTCAATCATCGGCGTTCCTGCTTGAGACGCTTCATATCGGGCGAAGAAAATTACACGACGCGCTTTTCCGGTATAGCGTTCAAACATACATTTATCCGCAGAGCACCGAACCGCCATTAACGTTCAGGATTTCGCCCGTGATATGGCGGGCCCAGTCGCTACACAAGAAGACGATGGGACAGGCGATGTCATCGGCAGTGGCCACTCTTCCGAGAGGAATTGTACGATTTACCGCTTCCAACCGATCTCGATCAGCGAAAACTGCGCTGTTCAACTCCGTATCGACCCATCCAGGCGCCACCGCATTGACGTTGATGCCGAAAGACGCCAGCTCCGTCGCCAGCGACTTTGTGAACGATATCTGGCCTCCCTTTGACGCCGCATAATTCGAAACGTTTGCTTCGCCCCGTTGGCCGGCCGTCGAACTAACTATTACGATGCGCCCCGACCGCTGCTGCTTCATGATAGGAATTGCGGCGCGGCAAACGCTCCAGGTTCCCTTCAGGTTGATATCTATCGTTCTATCCCACTGTTCTTCCGAAATTTCTTCGGCGGCCCCTCCCTCCCAGATCCCGGCATTGCAAACCAGGATGTCTATACGTTGGAAGCGCTGGACCGTTTCATTGATAAGTCGGTCGGCGTCTCCGAGCTTGGAAACGTCGGCAAGAACTGCCAGAGCTTCCACTCCTTTGCTGCGAGCTGAAGCTACGGCCGCGTCCGCAGCGGCGCCAGCCCGCACGTAATTAACAACTATATGTGCTCCCATCTGCGCGAGCCGAACAACGACGGCGCGACCGATACCCCGAGAGCCGCCGGTCACGACGGCCACACGGTCACGTAGTTGCAATGTTTCGTTTGCCACCAAGTCCTTTCTTATTCCCGTTGATTCCCACCAGACTGTTGTCGGCTTTGGCCTCGTCATTCGGAACCCTGTATGGATTGATCAATTGGGGGTGGACGGTCCGCGCATATTGCCCAGCTTCGCTGACGAAACGGCGAAACAACTCCTGGGAAAGTGAATCTCGCTCCCACCCCAGCTCCGGGTGCCATTGCACTCCCATAACGAACCGATCCGATCGAGAATCCTCGAGAGCCTCGACCAGACCGTCTGAAGCCCAGGCGCTGGCAACTAGATCGCGTCCTACAGTTTCGATCGCTTGATGGTGGTGGCTGTTTACGATGGCGGCATCCCGTTTGGCGAGCGATGCCAGGCGGCTTTCTTCCAGCAATCCAATACGATGCGAAGGACGGTCTCGGGGAAGACCTTGTTCGTGCTCCAACGCATCTTGAACCTGTGACGCGATGTCCTGTATGAGCGTGCCGCCGCGAGATACGTTCAATACCTGCATCCCGAAACATATTCCAAACAACGGCAGCCGCCTTCGTTCGATCTCTTCGAGCGCGAATAAATCGGTTTCGTCTTTGATCGCATGGACGTAGCCCAGGGCTTTATGAGGCTCGCGTCCGTATCGCAGCGGATCGACGTCCGAGTCACTTCCGGGAAGCAGTATGCCATCGAGAGCCTCCATTACCGCGGCGATATACTGACTATTAGGAATAAGGCTGATGTGTAATGGAGCGCCCCCGGCCGCTTCAACTGCCTCGCTGTAGTGGCGAGAAAGATAAAAGCGATCGGTTTCCAACTCAATCCGCATCGTGATGCCGATGCGCGGTCGGTAGTCGGGCATCTTACGATCCTTCATCTCGAGGAAATCTACGACAAAT
>JACCSP010000159.1 GCA_013812905.1 Pyrinomonadaceae bacterium | reverse complement strand
GGCCGAATCGAGTTCGTTATCCTACGGACTGGTCGTTCACCTCCTGCTGCCTCCCACCCCGCCTCTTGGCGACGCAGTTGCATTTGGTTACAGGCCGGAGAGCCTATACTTGGAGAGCACTTGCACCTCTCTGACCTCACGCGCTCTCAGGCGCACCTTTCGCCACGCTCCGCGGGCTTCTGGTAAACGCGGTGCTACTTCGAGATCGTCGAAGTGGAAGTCTTTAGTCCGGTGAGATCGACCTGCGCAGTTGTCGGAATATTTTCCATGGTCCGAGCGATCAATCGATCTACAACCGCATTTAGATCGTTGTTGCTGCTAGTGTAAACCTCAAGTTGTTCATCAGCCGAAGTACCGCGCTGCATAATGGTGTGGATGTGCTCAATCTCCTTGCGCGAGCCCAGCGGGTCTACCACGTCGTCTACGAAATCCAACAACTCATGAATCAGGTCGCGCGTGGGAACTTCCTTCTGCTTACCGAAGTCGATCATCATCCCATCAAGACCGTAACGCACGGCCCGCCATTTGTTTTCCTGAATCAGTAGGCGCCGGTAGAGACGGAAGCCCAGGTTTTTTTCAATAAGTTTGTTGAGCTTGGCTACGATTGCCTGGAAGAGCGCGGCAATTGCAATTGTATCGTCGACCCGTGTAGGAATGTCGCAAACGCGAAACTCCAGGGTAGGAAAGAATGGATGCGGCCGAACATCCCACCAAATCTTCTTGCCATTGTCGATACACCCCGTCCTGATTAAGAGATCGATATAACGCTGAAAACTAGCGTAAGAATCGAAATGGTCGGGAATGTCAGTGCGGGGGAATTGCTTGAAGATTTCGGACCGATAAGATTTTAATCCAGTGTTGTGAGCCATCCAAAACGGGGATGACGTGGTAAGTGCAAGTACGTGTGGCAGGAAGTAGCGGGCCGCGTTCATGATGTGGATCTGCCGGTCTCTATCCGGGACGCCCACATGGACGTGCAGCCCGAAGATCAGCAACGAACGAGCTACTGTTTGCAGTTCCTGCACCAATAGTTCATAACGCTCATCCTCAAAGATCTTCTGATCTTGCCAACGCGAGATGGGATGTGTAGAAGCCGCGATGATTACCAGGCCATTTTTTCGCGCCAAACTCGAGATGACACTGCGGAGATTCGTGATATCAACACGAGCTTCCTCGATGTTATGGCAAATCCCCGTGCCCACCTCGACCATTGACTGGATCATTTCGGGCTTTATCTGCTCTCCCAGCAGCATCACGCCCTCTTCAAGAATCTCTACGACGTGTGACCGCAGCTCACGGGTGTGCGGGTCTACGATCTGAAACTCTTCTTCAATTCCCAACGTGAATTGATCGAACATACGAGCTGCTCCTTCTTTAGCATGAGCCGGAGGCCCGGCCAACCACCCCTGGCATTATTCAACGTTGATTTGCCAGATTATGCTTTCAGGCACTGTTTGATCATCCTCCAGTCGGGACAAGTCTTACCTACGAACTCGTACCGCAGATGCTTGCCGGCGCTGCTGAATGAATGCACCGGGCTATAGAGATCAAAATGCACGTACCATTTTCTGGGGCTGCCTTCCTGAAAAAGGAAGTGAAGTATGGCCTGGGCGCGCCCCTTCTCATAAAAGCCACCGTTCGTATCTTGGTGATTGGCAAATACCCTGGTGAAATCTTTGCGGCCTCGAAGCGTCGATTCGATCAGCGGCCAGGCAGCGAAGCTCATACCAACGCCGCCTTCGCCATACAAGTTATCAATGCTTCTTACGAGATGCCAGAGATCCTTAGCCTGCATCCGGCTGAGGACCAGGAGAAGAGCCTGCTGTTTGTCTTCGGTCAGCGAGTCAAAAGCCGATTCATCGTTCGGTGCTCCCCAGAGTCCCACGAGTTTGCCAGTCAAAGCGTCTCGAACGCTGGCCGGGAGCTCGCTCCACCGGAGTTGACGACTGAGTGAGGAGGACATTCACACCTTGCCGAGTTCCAGTTCTAGCATAGCGCGATCGGCAGTCGAGAGGCCATGAAATCGAACGCCGACACCCCGCCCCGGGTTACTGTAGACCACCTCACCGTTCACCACGACTTGCTGATCCCCGCCCAGCGGAATACGCATCAGTAACAGCGACCCCTCAGGCAGGTCGGTTTGCGTATTCATATAAAGCCCTCCCACGCTGATGTCCTGAGTGCTGGCTACTCCGGTGGCGTCTTTGCCGTCGAAGAAAACGTCGACAATCAGGCGTGGTCGATTGCTTTGCCGCCGTTCCTCCGATAAGGTCGGACTGTCATCGATCCCCTCAACCATGGGAGATACCTCCTCGATCAATTCTAGGCGTTAGACTGGCATTGTACACGCTATTTTCGTGCGCTGATTATGTAAGTAGGAACCATGCCGCCGCCTGAAGTAACATTCGCCAACTCGGTAAAAGACAACCGAGTGAACGCGGATCTGACTTTGCCGTTGAATAGCAAGGGATCGAGATCCACTAGCTGCTCGACAAATTCAACGCTGCCGTCATCTTTCAGCGCCGGGAATATCTCTCGGGCCGTCGGGACCCGCTCCTGAACGACATAGTCTGCATTTACGACCGCGCTGCGGATGGCTTCCCGCCAACGGATCTCATCTGTGTTCCAGCCGATGGTTATCCCATGGCCACCGTAGTCGTCATTCGGCTTTAGGACCAGCTTGTGCCGGTTTGCACTAATAAACTCCAGCAAGTCGATCTCTTCCAGCTTGTAATCGCTACTTTCGGCGCGCACGAGCCGTGTCCACGGCACGTGGGCTCCTATTGCTTCCTGTTCGTTTTCCGTAAACAAATAAGCCCGCGTAGAACTGGTCAACACTGCGAATAGCGCCTTCTTGTGAATGAGCTTTGAACGAAAACTGTTCACCATACAGATAGCGCCGGCACGGTAGGCATCGATCAGCGCCGGACAGTCCCGCATGATCGGTAAATATTCATTTACCAACAACCGCTTATAAACGATGTCGATCTCAAAGTCGCCCATCTGCAGGTGGTTGTTGTCGAATCGCAACTGCTCGGGTGAGCAGATGATTGAAGGATAACCCTGGCCCTCAAAGAACTCTTTAAATAACTCAAACTCTTTCTGCGTGGGCATATCCTTGAGATCGACGATGGCAATCTGCGGTGGGCGATCCGGCTGGCGACCGAGAAATTCTGCGTGGGATTCCAGCAGTACCGCTAGCAGAAAGCTGCGACCATACAGTGGGCGAACGTTGTATCTCTCAGAAAAACGTCTCATCACCGGCAAGGCCGAGAAAATATCGTAAGCGGCATCAGCGTAGGCAATGCCGGCAGGACTCTCCCCATTCAGTTCTACGAAGCTGTAAGCCGCATCGGTAAGAAAGGAGTCCAGACGCGACGTTGGCGAGACCGTCTTGTAGCCGGGGTCGATGCCAATCAACTCCTGTTCGATAGCCGTCAAACCCAGGTCACGGACAATGGTTGGGTCGTCGATGGCGGCGTCCTTCACTTTCTCAATCGCAGACCAGACAGTCTCGCAAATCTTGCAAACGCGCTCGAAATCTTCCTCAGTTACGAAATGTGGGCGCAGGTAGGGTGCGAGGCGACGGCCGCCGAACATCAGCTTGGCACGTTCCAAACCCTCGTCGAGCCTCACTCGGGATTCTTCGCCAAGTTTAGGTTCCCTGAGTAAGTCGTGATAGTGCGAAACAGCTTGTTTCAACATAGATCGAGGCCGGGAAGTCTGTCGGCGGATAACTATAACTATCTTTGGAAGGGCCTAGGGTAGCACAGTCTCAGGCAGCGAGCAGCCCCTGACGGCCACCCCGGACGGCGATCGCTACTGAGGCAGTTTTTTGAACTAGAAGCAGAAAATTGGACGTCCATTCAAGTATTGAAGCATTCAGCGATCATGTGGAGATGGTTCATGGTTGGACAACACAGGCGCAAAAGGTGGCTTACGCACTGAAAGCTGAATTGTTCTTCGGGAAGCGATCTCCACTAGTCGATGGTTGGTGGCCGCGGCCGAGCATCTGCGGAAGGTGCTCGGGTGTAGACACGTCGTTCTAATCACGGATGGTGTAACATCATTGGCAGACAGAACAAGGTTCCGAACCGATTAAGAAATTACTTAGCGTCCAGGCGACTGTTCAGGTCATCAGCTGTTTCAGCATCGGCAAGATCATTCAGCGGCAGAATCCGCTGGTACTGATAACCAGCAAGAATAGTATAGATTATGCTCATGTGGCCTTATCCATCACAAAAAACCGGAAGCCAAAACCAAAATCTGCGAAAGAGTTTGTGACAGGGTTTGCCTGACACTCTCCAGCAACGATCTTAGGGGCTAACTGATTTGAAAGCACAGAGGGAAGCGTTAACGCGTCGCGCGGGAGCGCAGACATTGGCGGGCGCTACTCGCTGCCGTCGCAAGTTTCTTCGGTTCTTTCCGGACGGCTTTCATGATGATACCTACATAGACTGGGAAGACGGTTACAAATGGGCAGCACATGAGCAGTGGAGCGAGGTCCTTAACCAGCCCACCCACCGTGAACTGATAAAAAAGGGTAAGTTTGCCGAGATCGCCTTACTAGCTGTGAGGATTGAGTCGCGGACAAATCTACTTTTCTCCTTCGAGAAGATGGCGCTTCGGGACGCCGTTAAGTCGCGCGAGGGCGCTCGCTCGTTTGCCGAGGGGCTCTACGACTTTCTTTACGGAGCAGGAGATGCGAGAAAGAAATTTCAGCGTTGGTACAACGTGCTAGCATTATTGCCACGAAAACAAACGCGCGTGCTCACTTGGCCGCTGATAACAGTTTTTGGATTTATTGCGCAACCCGAAACCCACATATTCCTGAAGCCAAATGTCACCCGCATCGCCTCGCACGAATACGGATTCCCTTTTCGATACATTTCACAACCCTCCTGGGAAACTTATGCGAGCCTGCGAGTTTGCGGCAGCTCTGCGACGTGATCTCGGCGACCTGCATCCGAAAGACATGATAGACATTCAGTCATTCATTTGGGTGCAGGGCTCGGACGAGTATGAAGAATGAGTAGTTGAGTGGTGATACAATTTGGGCCTCGACAAAACATGGACAAATTAAACCTGCCATTCCTAGTCCAAGGTAGGCACGAAAATCAAAACGAACTCTCAAATTAGGACACCATCCTGTTTGGCTTCTGCACGGGTCACTTGCTAGAAACAACTTTTGCTTTTCTAAATGACTACAATGTTTTTATTAAGCGGAGGCAAAAATGGGAAAGGCACCAATCAGTAGGCCGCACTCGGTCAGCACTCTCCTCGTTTTATTTTGCGTTCTCCTGCTACTTCCGGGGTACGCTTCGGCGCAACACATGGACCACCATCCGGCGCCAAGTTCTTGGGGGGGGCCGGCGGGAGAGACGCAGGAGTGGGCCAAGGGGCGTTTGGCGAAGTCCTCGAGGCATCAGGAGTGGGTCAAGGTTAAAAATAGCAATCGCGAGGTGAACAGTTTCATCGTCTACCCCGAGGTTAAAAAGAAGGCCACAGCAGTCGTGGTGATCCATGAAATTAATGGCATGACGGATTGGGTGCAGAGCCTTACGGACCAGTTGGCCGAAGCCGGCTACATCGCTATCGCACCTGACCTGCTTTCGGGGATGGGGCCCGGCGGAGGCGGCACCAGCGCTTTCACTGAACGCAACGCAGTTGGCCAGGCCATACGCGACCTGCCGCCAGATCAGATCACCGCCGATTTGAATGTAGTGGCCGAATACGTGTCAAAACTCCCCGCGGCTAACGGCAAGGTTAGCGTGGGTGGATTCTGTTGGGGCGGCAGCCAGACGTTTCGATATGCGACGAACAACCCGAAGTTGAGAGCTGCCTTTGTCTTCTACGGGTCAGGCCCCGAGAGCAAAGACGATCTAGCAAGAATCAAGGCGCCGGTTTACGGCTTTTACGCCGGCAACGACGCGCGCATCAATGCAACACTTCCGAAGACCATCGAGATAATGAAGGAGTTGGGGGAAAAGTATGAACCGGTCAGGTATGAAGGCGCGGGCCACGGTTTTATGAGGGCCGGAGACGCGCCCGAACCAGCTTTTGCCCAACCCAAGGGCGACCAAGCCGCCGATCAAAAAGCTTCTGACGATGATCAAAAAGCTCTGACTGCCTACAAGGCCAACAAGAAAGCGCGCGACGAAGCTTGGGTAAGATGGAAAGCGATCTTGGTAAGGATCTGACGCGGAGATGCGGACAAGGGTCACCGGGAAAGAAAGAACCGAGGACTGGCGTGTCTACGGATAAGCGTCCGCTGTCCTCTGTTTATTGCCTGGTCGTGCTTTCAACCCTAACTACCAGTTTTTCTTTGTTACGAACCACGCTAAATGAGTGACTTTTGCCGGTGCTTGCGAACAGACTGCGCGGTTGTGAAGTGGACGAGATTAACTTTCCGTCAATTGCTTCGATAAGATCCCCGGAGCGTAGCCCAGCCTTAAAGGCAGCCGTCGAGGGCTGAACGTAGACAACAAGGAGGCCTCCGTCGCCGCCAAAGCGAGCTGCCACTTGCGGCTTTAAAGCTATCGTCTCGATGCCTTGGGCAATTAGCGATCGTGGTAACGACTTGAACAAGGGTGAGTTGAATAATGCGTTTGGCGGCCACACTTTCTGAGACGGCGATTCGACTAAAGTGATGGGCACCGATTCGGGAGAAGGAGCGCCGGGTCGCGCAACCGTGAAATTAACTGATTGCCCGTGTTCTATCTCTTCCAATAACCAGGAGAAGTCGTCTGCACTGCGAACATCTTCCTGGTTGACACGCAGTATCACGTCACCTGGGCGAAGCGCCGCCCCTGCCGCTGGGCTTCCAGGTGCCACCGAAGTCAGCATGATCCCCCGGCGAGCCTCGGCCAACGACTTGGCCCCTTCTCGCTGCCACCCCTTAAGCACAATCTGATCGAGCTCCAGTGTATCCACAGGCTCGCCCCGCACTCCAAGCCAGGGCCTAGGCACACTAGCCTGGCGATTGAGAACTCGTCTGGCGGCAATTCGAACCATCGCAGTTGGTAACACGCTCGCTTCGCGGTCGTCAACCGCATCCACAATTCCTACGGTTTCACCGGCCTCGTTGACAGCAATGCCTCCAATGTTCGCAGCCGAGAGCTTCGTCGATTTTATTTTCACCCGTGCGATAGCTCCTGACGGCGATCGCGCGAGCTCTACCACTGTTCCCTCGGTCTCACCCATTCGCGCATAGATCGTGCCTCCGATGCGCGATTCGACTCTAGGTACGGGCTCCGGACCAAAGAGATGCAGACGCTGGCCAAGGGCGACTCTGTCATCTCTTGCGTTCCCAGAACTAGGCAAGCTCTCATCGGTGAGCTTGAGAATTGAAAGGCCGGTGAGGCCATCCAATCCAACGTATCGAGCAATCAGACGCTTGCCGTCTCGCGCGATAACGGTTAAGTCAGGTCGCTCAAAAAAATCTGTGGGTCCAACAGTCAGCGGCGACCCGGGCGGGACCTTTGGTGCCCGCGGGGATTGACCGCTAACGCGAGAAGCAGGAGCGATTGGCGCAGACGGAGCAATAGGTGCAAAAGGATTTGGTGGCGGCCCAATCTCCGCCTCCGCGTCTGGTAACCAGGCAGCGATAGTTTGACCGTCGTCAAGCGCTAGCCCCGCAATTACATTCGTGTGGACCTCGTCTGTCATTCTAAAAGCTTCGTCGAGTCGGGCGATAGCGCGTAACTCTTCACTGGAACGAAGTAACAAACGAAACATCTTGAGTCCGTTTAATCGATGTAGAATAGTCACTACCTGGGAGACGGTGGGCCGGTTTCCTACAATCACAGGTTTAGAGCGCGCGCCGGTATGTGTCTGGCCCAACTTGGAAGGTGCCGGATCAGGCGGTGGTGGTGCAGAAGGCGAGGCAACTTGCGCGGAAATAGGCGCCAGCCCGCACATAGCCACAATAGCCAGGAACACCAACGTTCGTACTTTTCTGTTACTTCCTATTATCATTTAATTTCACCAAGGATTTAGTTTTCGTGGAGTCTCCATAGCGGTCAGGCGACTGCCCCGACCACGGCGGACTACCACGCGCCTTTGGGCGAGTTCTTGACCAAAGATAAACCGTCACCCGTCAGCACTCTCTCCGATCCAAAACTCAGTGCGGGCACCGAAATCGTGCGCGAAACTCCACCGGAATAATCAAGCGAGAGTCTTAGGGGCTGTGACGACGCCTCAATCAGGAAGATAGGAGCGGATTGCAGACTCGCCACGGCCTCTTCTTTCTTAACCACAGGCGCTGCCGTGCTGCTGAATTCCCTGGTGGCCAGACGTCTGCTGTTCCTCGACGATGCGAACACGCTTCTCAACGGACTTCTTGTCTTGAGTTGTAGGTCTCGCCGGTTTACTTCGCTGGAATCATGATTTGCAACAGCCAACACTTGGTTGCCAGCGTTCGATCTCACTCCCGACCCAGTTAACGGCGGTTGTTCGCGCTGGGAACCTGGCCCTCTCGCTTCAGGTGTCGCGGTCTGCACAGAGATTGTGTTAGTGGTCGGAGAATTCCAGACTCTGAGCGCGAAGACCCCACCAATCACCAAAACCAGGGTTGCCAAAGCAAATGAAGGGAAACGGAATGTGAAATTGCTAAACCAGAACCCCCCGATCGCGCCATCTCTCTCATTGGACAGCCGAGAACGAACACGCAACTCGAAATCTGGCGGGGCTGCCACGGTCTCCAGACTGGCAACCAGCTGTCGCAGTTTCTGGCGCTCATCGTGAAACCTCTGACATTGCCCGCAACCTCTCAGGTGTTCCCTCGCCGACGCAGTTAGGTTTTGCCCATCGTCTGCTTCTTCAATCTCGCGACAAACAGTTTTGCAATTGGCGACTCTCATAACACTCCCATTTCAGAGATAAGCTCTCATCTTTTCGCGCAAAAAGTCGCGCGCCCGGCTAATCCGTGATTTCACCGTTCCCTCGCTGGTCTGCAAAATGCGGGAGATCTCTTCATAACTTCTACCTTCCACGTCTCGCAAGATCAATGGCGCCCTATACTTTTCAGGCAAGGTGCTGATTGCTCGCTGCACTGCCATCCTCCTTTCCGTGGCGACGAGTTCTGTATCTTGCAGAGGCCGCTCGTCAACCGGATCGAACTCACAGTTCTCGCTCCCATCGTGACTCTGAAAAAATCCAGTCAGCGAAACCAGCCTCCGGCGCTTTCGTTTCCTCAACTCACTGATCGCCAGGTTTGTCGCAATTCGGTAGATGTAAGTCGAAAACGCATAACTGCTCTGATAACGATCTACCGCTCGATAGAGTCTGACAAAGGTTTCCTGCGCAAGATCCACTGCCTCATCATAGTCATTCGTCATCCGGTAAATGTAGCTAGTAATTTGATTACGATAACGGCTCACCAACTCGGCAAAAGCATCTTCATTGCCGGTACGCGTCGCTTCCAGCAACGCGTGATCCGACGTCGAATCGGCAATCACCTCCTGCCGCAAAGCTACAGGGAAACCAAGCTCATCAATGGAACTCAGTGTCTCCATTAGGGTGGGTAGGCTCTGTCTGTCAGAACCGCGAGCGGTAGCACCGGTTTTAGGTTCTTTGTCCGAGAGCTGGGCGCTCTTGCTCTCCCTTCTGACAAGCACCACTTAAGAATGAGCGGTCCCCGAATGTCTATTATAGCCCTTACGAACCGCCGCCCGCCGGTTTAATACACGCCAATTTTAGGCGAAGGTTCCGAAACAATTAGCGATAGTTTCGAGATCACACGGATAGAAGGTCCGATGTTCGAAGAGGGCTCTGATGCACGTCTACAATCGACCCGGAGGCTCGATGTAATTCAAGGCCGGGAGTGTAATCAAGGCTCTTTTGCAGATCCGTTTTACGCGCGTACTCTGCGGCTAATTCGCTTTATTTTAGGCTTCCGGATTCTTGAAGAGCGTATCATCAACTTTCACGCCAAATGTGACTGTGAGAATTCGGGTTTCCTGCGTTTGCTTACCACCTTCCGTCAGTATAGTGCGGTAAGGCACTAGGGTGCTCTGAGCGTACCGATAATCAGAAAACCTCTTTGAGTATTTCAGCGGTGCGGCGCCGAGGCTTGCTTCTTCATACTCGAGCCATAAAACGTGGAATGTCCTGGCACTAATGTAGTAGCGAGTGGCTCGTTTGTCTTTGTCAGTAAGATCCAGGACATAGAGGTCGAGCCCCTTCTGTTTGTCCTTCCCCACAAGGTTGATCGTTGCTCCGTTCTCTTTGTAACGGAGCAAGCTCTCGATGCTATGGCGATGCTGGGATAGGAAGGCATCAGCCGCATCTTGGCGGGGCGTAAAAGCGGCGCCGTTTATGATACCCCACAGGCGTCCTTCGCCGAAGACGAGCGAATACTCCATCGTGGGCATTTTTTGATCAAGCCGAATCTTGTCCTTGTCCGCGCTCTCTCCTGTAATGAAGCGGCGTTCATACGCGGCTTCTTCGGTCTTTCCATCGGTCATGAAGCGTGTGATGCGACCGCGCTCCACGCCGTTGCGCCGTATCTGCGCAAGCACTGGACGCGAGCCATAGACCAGCACCGTTAATTCAGCAACCTGTTCCGCGGTCAGGGCTTTCTGATTCCGACTGAGTTTCTCCTTCTTTTCGTTCTTCCGAATATTCTGGTTAATCGCGGCGGTATTACTTTGGTTGTTCTGATTGCCCTGGATAGCAACCGCGGGACTCCCGGTTAATGCTGACCAGATGCCCGCAAACAAAAGCGCGCCAAAGACCGGTGGAACAAAAAATCGTCGGAGCAAGAATTCGTTCTCCTTCTTTAGGTTTTGCTCGTTGGTCTGACTGCCAAAACGAAAAAATGTAGGCCACGAGCGAGCGGATTCTACCACACGCACCGCTAAACACGTCTGAGCTTAGAAACAGTCCACGCTTAACCTAAAACTTAAGCTCTATAATGTTTGAACACATTTATTGATGCTTGTTTTCCGATGGTCGGATGCCTCATCGGCTTCATTCATTTGACAACCCAGCTGGCGAGGCGTATTTTGCGTAGCCTTCCACACATGAACCTCTAAACGGTGCATTCTGGTGATTTGGCCATTGCTATTCTTTGGCGCCCTGCACGGAGATTATCGCCTCAGACTGGGTCGGGGCGCCCAGCATTCGCCCTATTGATTCGCCCTAATGATTCGCCCTAATGAAAGGACACTGAATTATGAAACGAGTTGGCATTTTGGTTGGCCGGGAGAAGACGTTCCCCGATGCTCTGATTACCGCCATCAACGAGCGAGGAAAGGGAGAAACGATTGCGGAATTCATGAAGTTGGGCGGCATCCGTCACGACGCGCCTCCCCGATATGATCTGGTCGTGGACCGCATCTCGCACGAGGTTCCATTTTATCGGGCCACGCTGAAACGCCTGGCCCTGGAAGGCACGCTCATCATTAATAACCCGTTCTGGTGGTCAGCCGACGACAAGTTCTTCAACTTCTCACTGGCTCATAAGATCGGCATAGCGGTTCCCAAAACCATCCTCCTACCTCAGAAAGATTACATCCCTGGAATTGTGACTGAGAGCCTGCGCAACCTGGAGTTTCCTCTCGATTGGCAGGGCGTAATTGACTACGTCGGTCTGCCCGCTATTCTGAAACCGTTTGACGGCGGCGGTTGGAAAAACGTTTCACGGGTCAATTCTCTCGAGGAACTCTGGGCAGAGTATGACGCGACCGGAACGCTGTGCATGACGCTGCAGGAGTTTATTAACTTCGACCAGTTCGTGCGCTGCTACTGCGTAGGTCAACAGGAAGTGATGATTATGGCCTACGATCCGCGGAAGCCATATCTGTCTGGTGAGCAGTACATTCATGACCCCGACTATCTCGCTCCTAAGCTCGGCGAGCGGGTGACGAAGGACGTTCGCACCTTGTGCACTGCGCTTGGGTATGACCTCAACACCGTCGAGTTTGCGATCAAAGACAATATTCCTTACGCCATTGATTTCATGAACCCGGCGCCGGATGCCGAGTTGGCATCTGTTGGTGAGTTCTACCACAACTGGATCGTCTCAGCGATGACGGACCTAATTTTCAGAAAGCTCGCTGAGCCGCTCACAAATCCGCATTATCGTTGGGATGGCCTGCTCAATCCGGAACCGACCCGAACGTCTGCGGTGGTATCAGGAACCGAGCAGCAGGGCCGAACCACACTGCCTAAGGCGAATAGTGCGACTAAGCCAAGTGAGGCCGCTTTTCCGAGTGATGAACAGACAGCGAACGCCGCGTCGTCCACTTTTGAGCCCGGGGCTGCTGGAGATAGCGGCTCTAAAACGCAACCTAATAAGGCCGCTGG
>JACCSP010000253.1 GCA_013812905.1 Pyrinomonadaceae bacterium | reverse complement strand
GTTAATTCGCGCAGTTTTAACGGCTGGTATGGTTTGAGTTATGCAAATTATGCTTTAAAACAGTCGGAAGCTGCGGTTGAAGCGGCGCGGAAAGCCGTTTCGCTAAACTCAAATTCAACGGATGCTTTACTATTTCTCGGGCTCTCACTGAGGCAAGCCAAAAAATATGAAGAAGCTGAAAAATCCTTAAAACAGGCAGATAAATTAACGAAGGGGGCATCTCCAGATGTCCATTGGAATTTAGCGCTGCTCTACGCACATAACCTTAAGCGTTATAAGGACGCTGCTAATGAACTGGAGCTTTATCTTCGGACTAGTCCAGGCTCTCCTCAAGCGGACCAGATCAAGAAACTCATAAAACAATATCGTGAGAACCCACCTTCTAACTGATTGGAGCCTTCATTACAGTCTTAAGAGGCATCCACATGTCTTTAGCCGGGTCTGCTAAAGCTGCGTCATCCTCGGGCAATGCCAGCTAAGCAGCCCGCTGGGTAGCCACCTGATTCTTGGCGACCACGACATGCTTCAGTTGGAGATTGGCGGGCGATCTACCGCAGGCTCAAGCCCGCAGCCGTTAAAGCCGTAAACCCTCCTTGACCATTGCATGGTCACAATGCGCCGGAATAAGCAGACGCTATATTGTTGTTGAATTCCGGACAAAATAAGGGCTCGTCTAATTCTAGACGAGCCCTTATTAACTAACCGTCTTACCTTCAATTAGAACTGTAGACGGAAACCAAAGTTAACCGTACGTACGCCCTGGAACCGATCTGGTTGTCCATAGGTAGCCAGAGTACGACTCAAAGCGGTCGGGGTCCCTTGCAAGTAGGTGTTAATCGGCGCCAACAATTCACCCCTATTGTAAGCATTAATCAACGCCGGATAATTTATATGACCAGCAGCATCAACAAACTGCGGGGCAATCGAGCTTGCTCCGGTTAAAGCTACTGCACCATTCGTGCGTCTAGTTTGCAACGTAACAACATTCTTCTCATCGAAGAGATTCAGAAAGGTCACGTCTGAAACGAACGTGAAACGGCTATCCGTACCAAAGCGGTAACGGTGCGTTACGCCGAAGTCCGTTTGGGTATACATCGGACTTCTACCTAAATCACCGCGTTCGGTGAAGATCGTTGAGGTAAAAAACTGAACCAATGTTGTTTGCGGTGTGCCCGATTGAACGGTTTGGAAAACTGAGAATTCCGTCGAATTAGTCTTGCGCCCGTTCCAATCAAGGATATAGGCACCGTAACCATTAAAGACATGCGGGCGGTCAGATGCAAGCCGTCCTCTGTCAGATTCGCCGGCAGCTGTATAACCAATAAACGGCAGGTCAAACGAACGGTTAACACCCGGGGATGAGCGTACGATACCGTTCAAAGCACCTGACGTAGAAAATTCATCGGTGTTTGCCAGACCGGAATAGTTACCGTACAAGCGGCTCAGGGTGTAGTTAAGGTTAAAGTAATAGTTGTTTGACAACCGTTTTTCAACCACTAATTCCAGGGCATCATACCGGCGTTCCGGTTTGGCATACGGCTCTTCATACCCCAACTGTTTCAAGAATTGTGCATGCAAGCCTTCACCAGGGTTACCGGTGATATAGACTTCGCTCCCGTCGGCGCCGATCGCGCCGGCGTCTTCAATTGCAGCGAGCAGCTTTTTATCGGTGAAACGCGCGCGAAGAACGTAGTTGTTCCTAAACTCGTGCTCCACACCAAAGGTCAATTCCTGCTGGTGATAGGGTTTTGCATCCGGGTCAATTGCTCCTGATACAAATGGGTCTGCTGATGGATCATTGGAAGCAACACGGAAATCGTTTTGGCATCTGCTCAAACCGCTGCCGATAGTACCGGTTGGAGGGCAACTACCGCCGATCGGATCAGTGTAGTTGCCCACAACTGATGCGGTCGTGAAATTCGTAAAAGGACCGCTATTCGGCAGAATATCGAAGAAGTCCACTCGATAAAAGTCAGCGCCGAATGAACCTTGAGCAATAATGAACTTCACTCGGTCATAGTATTTCCCATAGTTGCCAAAGATTTTAGTTTTACCATTACCAAAAAGGTCGTAGGCAAAGCCAAGACGAGGGGCAATTTTTTCACCCCAGCCAAAGGCAAACGAGGCGGGAAATCCGTTAAATGAAGGTAGGTCTTCCTTCTCGAAGCGAACTCCAAGGTTTAATGTCAACCGTTCTGTGGGTTGCCATTTATCCTGAACGTAGATGGCCTGATTAAGGTTAGCAGCTACCCCCTTCGTACCAAAGCGTTGGAGAGCGCCTGCCCCGATAGCGTTAGGATTTGGCGTAGCAATAGAGTTCCACTGGAACGGGGTGTTGTTGATTCTAAAGTCACCGTACGCAAGGAAGACTATCTCCGAGAAGCCGCTTTGAATATCATTGAAGATCTTCATGTGCTGATAACCACCCTTAAGCTGATGCCTTCCGCCAGCGTTAAAGAGGAAGCTACCATCACCTTCCCACGTGGTCCGAATGGAGACATCTTTTACATTTCGGGTAGTACTGGGAGAAGTGAATCCTTGCAGGCAAGCCCCGGGAAACGTTGTTGTGCCGGTATTACCCGCAGTACACGAATACTGGTTTCCAGTGGGAATAAAATAGTTGTTTCCACGCTCGTTCAAGAACCCCCGCGAGTAACGGAAACTGGCGACCAGGTTATTGGTTGGCGTATAGGTTGTCGAGAAAGTTACGCTATTCGCATTGTTGCGGCCGCCTTGACGTCTTCTCAATTCACTTCCACCAATGGACCCAATGGTGCCACCAAAGTTTACCGCCGGATCAGAACCACCAAACGATGAAGGATTAAATGGAAGCACGCCCTCAGTGATTACGGGATTCCAAAGAAAGGTCCCGGCCATACGAAGCTTGCTAAACGGCTGAGCATCTAAGCGCCCGAAACCATAGTTGGAAGTCACTTTGGTGCGATATCGATCTCCACTAACAACCGTGCGAAGAGCTGCGGGTTGATTGGTAAAGAAGGTCGTGTCGTTTATTTGGGTGGTAATCTGCGGCGACCAACTACCAAAAAACCAAAGTCTGTTCTTAACAATTGGACCGCTGAGGGTTCCCGACGGGGTAAGCATTGTATAACTGGATTTTGGTTGATCGTAATATTCAACCGTTTGCGTAAAACTTGCACCGGAACCCGAAGTGAAACGCAACAGCGAGGGCCGCGGACGACTATCGAATTTTGAAATCCTGGCCCCCATGCCGAATTCACCGTGGAACTCGTTGCCTCCGCCTTTGGTTACGACGTTAATCACGCCGCCGGTAGCGCCGCCATATTCGGCGTCAAAACCACTCGCCTTAACCTGAATCTCCTGAACCAAGGCGAAAGGAACCTGGTTGTTGGCATTCAGTCCGGCAACTTTGTAGTTGGTGACTTCCTGTCCGTCAATAATGAAGACATTTTCTGAACTTGTCGCGCCGTCAACGGTCCATCCGCCCGCCAGACTGTCTGGGCGTGTTCCCGGTGATGCCTTCAGGGCACTGGTAAAACTACCGCCCTTTGGCAGCAGTTCCAGCTTGTACGCGCTAAGACTGGTTGAAATTTCGCTTCCGGTCGTATCAATTGACTGGTCTGAGCCAGCAACGTTAACCGTAGCGGTTGCTTGCCCAGCCGCCAGTTGAATATTTAATGGGGTTGTTCGTCCGAGAGCAACCTCTACATTGTCGGTTCGGGATTCACCAAATCCGCTTATGGGTGCCGTGGTTACGACATAAAAACCCGGCGGGATCTGCAACACGCGGAAGAAGCCCTGATCATCGGTTGTCAAAGTTCTATTGAAACCCGTGCCAATCCCAGTTGTAGTAGTTGCTTCAGTTGTAGAAGTGGCACTTTTTATTGTTACGGCGACACCCGGAACAAGGGCACCTGTTGGATCCTTAACGGTTCCTTCAATGTCGCCCGTTCTTTCCTGGCCGAAGGATACTCCGGCAAGGCTGGCAGCGAGTGCTGCGGCGAAAACCAACAGCTTAATCGTTCTCATTCTCTTAATTCTCCTATTAGGTTTGCTTTTGCCCCACCTGCCCTGAGGTCCAAAAAGGGGCGTCGAAAAATTTCAAAATCTCAACGAAAATTCTCTATTGCCCCTGATTCGCAATTTCCATGCCTGCTTGGTCGGCGCTGGTTATTGGCTGAGAACTCAATACTTAGGGACTTCCAACGGCGTGAGGAGGGTGTTAAATATCCAAAAAAATGGGAAGTATCCATAATTCGGAAGCGGTTTTTGGAGTCGGACAGGAGCCAAGTCCGGATTATTCATGAACTGCGGTGTTTTTCAGTAAGCCTGCGGTAGCAGGCGAAAGCATAAAGACTGGTGCGTGAGCCCCAAGTCACTGCAAAACAAGAGTCCTAAGCCTGCGAAGGCAGGCGACAGCGCGAAACAAATTCCGCGCTCGTCTCAAACAACACGCTGCCGCCCGTTAACACGGGCTGATTGCTCATCTTCGCTGCCTTCCCTGCGGCTCACGCCCCGAGGCTTTACGCTTCCGCCTGCCGCAGGCTGGATTGAATGATGGTTCATGAATAATCCGGGCTAGCAAACCCCCTGCGAGCGACTTTTCGCTCGCAGGGCAGATTGAGGTGGAAACCACCTTAACCTTCCATTGTGAAGTTTTCCGTCGACGGCCTAATGCGAATTGGCCTTCGCTTTGTGCAGATTAGCAGCGCGCTTCTTGACCGTATCGCTAAGATCAATGATCTCGTCAAGATCGCCTCTCGCCTTTGCTGCGAGTTCAGCGTTAATTACACCCGCATCTGTAAAGACACGGTTGGTCACGAAACTTCTAATTAGACGATCAAGTGTAACAAGTTGGGACTTCAATCCCTCAGTGGTTAACGGCTTCTCACGTTTGTCGGACTCGGCGGAATCGGGAAACACGAGGTTGGCCCTTAGCCGGGACGATCTCTTCTTTATTTCCGTGGCAGCATCAGAGACGTACTTGAAATCAAGAACCGGGTTTGCGGAAGCTTTCAGCTTTATTTCATTGTTCACAACTTGCAGGCGCGCGAAATCTTCGTTGATTTCCTTCAGGAGTAATTGCGGCTCCCGCTTGGCGGGTGCCTTCGCGCCCTTCTCCATGAGAGTGACCTGCATTTCACGATCTCTAAGGTTACGCTCGCGCTCGGACATCGAAGGTGGTAAAGATCCTTGAGCCCTCGCAGAAGATAGTGAAAAGCTGAGCAGAACAATGCCCACGGTCAACACTGCCCCTTTCATCACTACCCGCAAACAATAGCTGTTCATAAGAACCTCCCGCCACGAGGGATCATTCTTCACTCTCACTACAGGAGGGTAATTCTAATCTAAGATCGACACAAGGGTTCCAGCGTTTTGAAAAAAAAAGGAGGTGGCAATATCCGCCACCTCCCAAGGTTCCTCACCAGCGGTGAGTTTTCCGGTTAGAAGTCAAACCGCAACCCCAGAGCAATTACTCGGGGGTTGCTGCTGAACACGTTCTGCGGCCTGTTAAAATCACCAGTAACCGGGTTGATTGTATTGACCTGTGTTACTGCAGTAGTTGAAATTGGGTCAACCGAGTTGACCGAGCCTGGAATGTACTGCGGATGGTTAAAGGCGTTGAAGAAATCAGCACGTAGCTGAATCTTGCTTCCACCT
>JACCSP010000230.1 GCA_013812905.1 Pyrinomonadaceae bacterium | reverse complement strand
TATTTCGACAGAGGAGGGAATCCGGGACCGAGCGCTGCTGGAAGTAATGTATGGAGCCGGACTGCGTGTGTCTGAACTGGTTTCGTTGAAACAGGCCGACGTGGATACTCATTCGGGGCTGCTAGTTTGCCACGGCAAAGGAAGCAAAGAGCGCCGCGTTCCCATCGGCAAGAGCGCGATCCACTGGCTGCAGCAGTACAGTGGCGTTAAAGCAACCTACGGGAAAGCGATGTCGGCATACGTGTTCGCGAATCGTGGTAAGCCACTGACGAGGCAGTTTGCATGGTCCATGATCAAGCGTTACGCAGCCAAAGCGGGAGTCAAGGACATCTCGCCCCACACATTGCGTCACAGCTTTGCCACCCACCTGCTACAGAATGGCGCCGACTCCCGTTCGGTCCAGGCGCTGCTGGGTCACAGCGATATCTCTACGACGCAAATTTACACACATATAACCGATCGTCATCTGCGTTCGTCATATGATAAACACCACCCCCGGGCCCGCATGGCTTCAGCAGCATACAAGAAGACCAAGGATTAGGGTCCAGCACAATCAGCGCGGAGGCGCGGCAGAAGGTAGCCATGGCAAGCGGCCTTGCGCGCAGCCCCTGGATTAAGTTCAAAATAATCGCGCCCTGACAGGGCGGCCAAAGCTACGCATGGCGTTCGTCCTATTCGTTCTTTCTGCTCTGTCAGGGCGAGTTGTGTTACTGACGTAACTCACGGGCTGCGCCCAAAACCGCTTGCCAACGGGGTTACATTGTCGACCCCTAAAATGAAACCGCGACCCCCTCAATAAAGAATCAATTCTTCCACGCTCTGACCCAGACAGAGGCTGCAAAGATGGTACTCTTTCCATTTGAACTCGAGCTTGTCTCTGTCCCGTCCTCTCCTTCCTGCCTGTCATTTCAGCCCTCTATCCGATACTTTTCCCCAACTTGTTGACATGCTTTTCGGCGTTCGTCACTAAGAGTAAGACAGGAATTAGGCGTGTGGCTTGCCTCGTCGCAGCACGTTCGGTAACAATCAACTAAAGAGAGCCTCATGCTCAAAAAATTCGTCCTACTCGTGTTAGTAATCGCGCTTGTCAGCACTCTCGGCGGTAGTTCGGCGTTTGCCAACTCCCGGACGAAGCCTGATGCCAAAAGGAACGTGGCAGCCGTACCAGGAACAACCGAAATCGCGGACAGGAATGAAGTTCAGCCAAACGAAAAGTTGAAGGCCGAGATGGTCAAGCTGGTCGCTTCCGCCAAAGCTGGCAAGGTCGCGCCGGCCGAACGCCCGCAAATTCAGCCTGCCAAAAGTAACAATCTGTCCAAGGAACAAAAATCGCCATTGGCGTTGGTATGGCCATCGCCGTTATCGCCATTATCTGGTAGTGCAGGCCGACAAAGGTCCGGGGCAAAATAGGCATTTTCTGAAATGTGAAGTCTGCTAAGTACAGCCAGGGGAATTGAAGCGGGCGCGAAATCTATAACTTTCCTGTTCGCTTGGAGTGATTTGCTAGCTCGACGTTGAAACCATCCCCGAATCAATGTACGTCGTAAGAGGTAATTCAATGTTTCCCTGCAAAAAAGTCTCATTTCTGAGCGAATCGATGGTTATATGGCTGAATGGCGGGCACAACCTGACGAAGTGATGAGAATCTCTAGAAGAGCCGCCGGAAGTGTGAGCAAATAGCGTCTTAACAGCGAAAGAGCGCCCGCTTCAGGCATTCCGGATTAAGGGAGAACAACAATTGCCTAACGTCCGGTTAGAGAGTAGAGTACGCCCGTTCTTCAGTTGGCTCCTTTCCAATCGACGCACCTCGCCAATTTTGCTTTTTGCCATGGTCACCGGCCACAACCGTCTCGACAAAGAGAAGGGTTAACTTAAAAGCCAGGCGCGGTATTTTACAGGAGAAGCTTCATGCAGGAGATGCAACCCCCACGGAATTACATAGCATTACCTCGCAAGCGCGTCCTCATTGTGAACTGCTACTTTGATGATTCGCGGCAACCAATTCGGAGGACTAACAAAATACCCCAGGCAGTCGGGCCGATATATCTGGCGGGTGCTTTCGCTCGCGAATCCTGTGACGTTCGTTGCTACACGGAAGTAGCAAGTGGTCCGTTAGAAGATGAAGGGCTGCTGAGCTGGCCTGACATGCTGGTTCTAACCGGTCTAACCAACGGCTTCGATCGCATGCTGCATCTCACAGCGTATGCCCGCAGCAAAAACCGCAGAGTAATTGTCGTCGCGGGTGGCCCACCCATCCGTGCCTTACCGCTTTTATCGAAGAAGTTTTTTGATTACACCTGCCTGGGAGATATCGAAGAGCTCCGCGAGGTGATTGCCGAAGCTTTTGGACCCACGTATGTGGCGAAGCAGATGCTCCCCCGTTACGACCTGGCTTATTGGTTGGGACGAATTGGCTATGTAGAATCAACCCGCTATTGCAATTTCCGGTGTTCGTTTTGCGCGCTTACGGGTGAGGGGCGGCCGTATCAAACTTACGATCTGGATCATATCCGGCAGCAGATTATGGCATCGGGCAAGAGAAGACGAATGCTCTTTCTCGATAATAACTTTTACGGAAGCGACCGAAAACATTTTCGCGCTCGCATCGGCTTGATCAATGAGATGCGCCGGGCGGGCCAGTTTCAGCATTGGAGCGCGCTGGTCACCAACGACTTCTACCGGGGCGGGGAAAATTTGCGACTCGTGAGAGATGCAGGCTGCGAAGTACTCTTTAGCGGCCTTGAATCGTTTGATAACGACTGGCTGCGCAGCTTCAACAAGCTGCAGAATACTTCGTCGCCACAAGTGGAGATGGTTACTAAATCGCTGAATGCGGGAGTCGTCTTTGCGTATGGTCTGATGCTCGATGTTACCACTCGCAGCATTGCTGACCTGCGACGCGAGTTGGAGTTCATAACCGGCACCCCGGAGATCACTGTTCCCTCCTTTATCACACTCTCGATTCCGCTTCTGGGGACGCCTTATTTTTACCAGTCTGTGGAAAATGGCACGCTACTCCCCGACACCAAGCTTCGCGACATGGACGGAACGACTATTCTGCAGAGGCCGTTGGATGACATCGGTGAGGTGGTGAAGTTTGTTAACGACCTGCAGAGTCTCAGAGGATTTCACGGCCTCATGGTGAAGCATGCCGTTGGATTCGCCAGACTTTATCGCTCCAAGCTGACTAAGGCCCAGATGGTGCTGGCTTTGGGGAACAATCTACTGACCTGCGCGCAGCCTTTGACGACTTCGTTCACAGGACTAGGTTGGATCAAGGCCCGCGCCAAGCCACGTACTTTTATTAGCAGCACAGAACCACTCGATCACATGTACACTCCGGCGTTTCGTGTAGACTCGCGGTTCGAGAGTCACTTTAAGCCGACAATGGTCACGGACAAGAGCGGCCAGTTGCACCAGGATATCATTCAGTCGGGCTTGGGGCAGATGCGCGCTCCCCGGCAAGCTCTCGCGCGAGCCTAGACCCCAAGGAGTAGTCTAGTCCCGGTCAGCGGCCGGCGTGCTACGGGCCGCCCGCTCACGCTGGACCAGCACGCGTCTCAAGATTTTTCCTGCCGGGCTCTTCGGAATCTCACTAACAAACTCTACCAGCCTGATTCGTTTGTGCGGCGCGACCCGCGCCGAAACAAACTCCATGATCTCGTCCATAGTGGCTGCGGCTTTAAGCACGATGAACGCTTTCGGCACTTCGCCGGCATCTTCATCCGGACTTGGAATCACACCAGCGTCAGCAATTGCCGGATGAGAAAGCAGCACTGCCTCGAGTTCCGCCGGGGCCACCTGGCGTCCTTTGTACTTAATTAATTCCTTCAACCGATCGACGACGAATAGCTTGCCGTCCTCCCCCGCATAGCCAATGTCGCCCGTACGCAACCATCCGTCCTTGCGAACCATTTGCGCAGTTGCGTCGTTGTTGCCGAGGTAGCCTTTCATAACCTGCGGTCCGCGGACCCAGATCTCGCCTGACTGATTGGGACCGAGTTCGGCGCCACTAACATAGTCAACAATCTTGCATTCCGTATTAGGCAGGCAATATCCGACAGACCCTTGCTCATCAGGTAACGAAGGGAGGCTGGAATGTGAAAGTGGACTTACCTCTGTCAACCCATACCCGAACCGAATCGGACAAGTTAGGCGCTCTGAACACGCCTGGGCCACCTCAGCGGCGAGCGGAGCTGCGCCACAATAAATCAGCCGCAGCTTCGAGAGATCGTATTGGTTCAGTCCTGGAACGCGAGACAGTTCCATTACGAGGGGCGGAACGAGAGGTGCTACCGTGACGCCATAGCGCTCGAGTGTTCGCAGGAATTGGCCTAGGTCGTAGCGCGGGAGGATCACTATAGTAGCTCCTAGGCTGAGTCCCAGATTCACAACTACGTGCAAACCGTAAAGGTGGTACATTGGCACCACACAAACCATCGTGTCCTTTTCAGTGAGCGCCTCGCTGGCGTGAAGTTGGCATAGCATGGAAACCAGGTTGTAATGCGTCAGCATCACTCCCTTGGGCAAGCCCGTAGTGCCGCTGGAGTAAGGTAGGGCTACAAGATCGCTGCGCGGGTTGATTTCAATTTCCGGGGGCGGGCCATCATGCTCCAGCATGGACGAAAACGGGACCGCTCCTGCAGCTTCGCCAATGACAAAGATTTTTCTGACCTTGCTGCCTTGCGCCGCCTGATTCGCTCTATCAAACAACTGCGGAATCGTTAGCAGACAACTAGCTGCCGAGTCTCTTAGTTGTGTTTCTACCTCCGGCTCGGTAAACAACGGCGGAATCATGGTAGTGGCGGCACCCAGCATTGCGGCGGCGTGAAAAGCCAGCGCATATTCTGGAGAATTGGGACTGTAGATTGCTAGCACATCGCCTTTGCCAAAGCCGTGGCTCGCGAAACCGGCCGCCAGCTTAGGTATGGTCACGGCCAATTCCTTATAGGTTATGGTACGGCCGCTTGACCCATCGATGAGCGCAGGTTTTTCGCCAAACTCATGAGCGCGCTGCAGAACGTATTCTGCAAGTGAGGTATCCGGAATGGTTACAGATTTGTGAGGGCTGCAGAAGATCATATCGTTTCATCTCGTAGAGTGACGGGTAACGCCCCTCAGCTAATGTAGCGTTTCGTTGATTACTGGCCTCAGTTCCTTTGCCCGCGGTCGCTTCTTATTCACACCTATCTTGAGATGGGTGACGACGGTGAATAAATCCGGAAGAAGGTTGCCGAACTTTCCACAACTAGCTAAAGAAGGATGCGCAATAAGAGACCGCTAATAAGTCATTGCTACAGGTAGTTTTCAATCACCACCGCCAACGGCAAATGGTTCATCTCGTTCTTTTACGGCTTGCTTAAAACCAACTTCCGCCGCTCGTTTTTGAAATGCATAACCTTCCTGAGTGTGGCGAGCGACGCCGTCAAACATCGTAGCCAGGACCTGCGCCGTGTTTAGGCCCTGGGCCAGTATAGTTTGATTGATCAAGAGCTTCATCATTACTAACTGATTGATGGGCAGACGCGCTACGCGCTCGAGTAGTCGCTCGAATCGCTCGTCGAGCTTTTCGGCTGGTGGTGCTTCAGTTGCCAGGCCCCATTCGAGCGCCTGCCTTCCCGAGAGGCAATCTCCAGTAAATAGAAGCCGTTTCGCTTTCTCCACTCCGACGCGGTATGCCCAGAGGGCGGTTGTAGGTACTCCCCACACGCGAGCAGGTGGATACCCAATCGAGGCTCGGTCTTCAATGACCAGAAGATCGGAGCAGAGTGCCATGTCGGTGCCGCCGGCTACGCAAAAGCCATGGACTTTACAAATGACCGGTTTGTCACTGTGGAAGAGACTCATAAATCCTCGGACATTGCGACTCATCATGGCGTAGTCAAGAATGGGATCCCAGGTAGCGACAGGATCATGGTTAGCGAGCTGGACCTTCGGATCCATCGGCGAACCTGTTGGCCAACTGGATAATCCCTGTTCTAGACCAAGTCTTTGCTCCGCTGTAACCACCAGATCGTACCCGCCGCAAAAGCCCTTGCCGTTGCCCGCGAGGGCGATCACATGGACGTTTGGATCCAGGTTGGCGCGCTCCACACACGCCGCTAGTTCCGCGGGCATCTCCAACGTGATGCCATTGCCGCGCTCGGGACGGTTGAGCGTAATGCGAGCGATGGGTCCTGTGACTGCGTAAGTAACTGTCTTGAGTGTGTCCATAATTTCAGATCTCAAATCTCAGATCTCAGATCTGAGATTTGGCAAATTCCTCAGTCGAACCCGGGTGCCAGCATGCGGGTCATCGCAGCGGGATTCTTGATCTCCTGTTCGCGCATCCATGCGTCGGCTTCAGCAATAAGTTGCCGGCCACGTTCGCTCCCGAGTATTTCGCCTAGCCGCCGCCGCGTAGCTGCCGCGTATAGATCAATATCCGCCAGATCAAAGTTCTCTCCAGCTTCTGACAGGAGGTGGACTGCTTTAGATGATTCTCCTTCCCGGTGCGCAATTCCAGCCCGCACGAGACTGGCAAAAGGCGTCGCCCAGGCGATATTCTCTTTAGCAATGCGCTGGGCCATGTTTTCAGCCAGCTTTAATCGATATTTCTTGTCATTGCTGCCGGCCGCGGTGGCCAGAGCGGCACGTGCTCGCAGGTGCATGGCCTCAATTCTCAAGACCTGAATCCGAAGCAGCATCGACTGCTCCAGGGCTTTCCATTGTCCTTGAATATGCTTCCAGGCAACTTCGGCGTCCCCTGTGTAGAGTTCGATTTGGGCCAGCGCGTGCATTGATGTGTAGTGCTGAAGATGGAAACCTTCGTGGGACCAGGCTTTTAGGGCTTCGATCACTTCGGCGCGCGCGCCGTTGGGATCATCGGCTGCCAGCCAGATGAGATTCAAACGCGTGCGCAAGTCCATTGCCGCGAAGATATTTCCCTGCTCCAAAGCGGCTGCCAGCAAAGCCGGTACTCGCCGCGAGACTTCCGCTATATGCCCAAGGTTAATCAGGGCGTTGAGCATGAAACGATTTGCCATCGTTAGTTCCCAGGTAACCCCCGTGCACTGATTTCGCAGGACTTCGGCGGCCTGCTCGCAGAGTTCCGCAGCCTTCTTCCAGTGGCCCACCAGGTAAGCGCCTACTCCGCTGGCCCAGATTGACAGACCAATGGCATGCGGATGCCCGACTCGATGTGCTAGCTCATCGGCGCGCTGCGCAATCTGCAAGGCCCGTTTTCTGGTGGGCCCGCCGCGTGATGCAGTCTGGGCTGCCTCCATGGCCATGGCCCGCGCTATCCGGATTGGCTCCCCTGCGCGCAATGCAAGCAGCAGGTGGCGGCACTGAAAATCGGCTCCGCGGATAAGATCGACGGCCCCCAGCCCGGCTGAAACTGCCCAGCAGATATCTATTCGGAACAGATCCGCCTGAGAAATCTCGCCGGCATCGCGTTCGGTGAAGCCCAGTCCACGCAGGCGGATCTGAATGCGCTTCAATATCAACGAAAGCAGAGCTCTCTTTGGACCAGCTGGCAAGGTGAACCCGACAGCCGCCAGCACCGAGCGCATGATCCCGAGGCCCTCTTCGATATGACCTCCTATCAGTAACTGTTCGGCGGCTCGACGCTTGTAATCCAGACTCCGCGATGCCGACGTCTCACGAGCCACGTCGAGGTAAGCCTGCGCGGCTTCGGCCGGCCGGCCGGCATTGGCCAGGGCTTCAGCGAGACCATGTTTGAGGTCGATAAGCTCTGCATCTCTTGCCGGCGCCAGTTCCAGAGCCCGACGGAAGAAGGCCGCGGCCCGATCAAACGCCAGCGCATCAACCGCTTTCTTTGCCGCCACTCCAGCGTGTGTGGCCGCGCGCACTCTCTCCCCCGCGCCCATGTAGTGTTCGAAGAGCGCCTCGGGGTCGTCAATGCTGCGCGCTTCCAGCGTATGGGCCAGGCGCCGGTGGATCTGGATCACGGTTCTTTGGTCAAGTTGCGACGCCAGAGTTTCTCGAATGCGATCGTGATAAAGCTCGACCGTGTAATTGGAACCACCGCTACGGAGGAACTGAGCGGCGCGCAAGGAGGTTATTAGTGGCTGCTCATCGCCGGACAACCCGGCTGCCTGATAGGCGACTTGCGGATTAATCGGCCGCCCGGCAACAGCCAGCGCGTCAACAAACTGACGCGTTCCCTTGGGCAGATTGCGCAGCCGGGCATTCAGCATAACCCCGAGACTGATGCCGGTGGTGGCGGTCTGCTCGCTCGTTGACGCGTAGCGGGTCAGTTGCTCAAGTAAGAACGCATTACCCCGCGCTTCGCGAATAATCGAATTCACCAAAGGTTCCACCGCCGGCACGCTTGAACCTAACAAACGGTGTACTAGATCGCGCGCCTCCTCTTTATTTAGAGTTGCTACGCGTAGCTCCCGACGGCTCTCCGAGCCCGTGCTATTAAGAAGCGTTCTGAGAAAAGGTTTGGCCTCGATGTCCTCACTGCGAAAACTGGCCACCAGCAGAAGTGGGGGCGAATCTGGAGGCCGAAGGATCTCACCCAGCAGCGTTGTGCTGTCGGCATCGGACCATTGCAGATCGTCGATGTAGAGGACTAGCGGTTGGCGGTCGGAAATGCGGCCCAGCAGTTCGCGCAACGCGACGAACGCCCGACGTCTCAAGGTAAAGGGATCTGGGATTTCCAGTTCGCGCTGTGGAGCGCCAAAAACTGAATCAACTTGCAGCATTACCGGAAACAACCGCGCGAGCGCGAGCACGTCCCGGGGCATCGAGGCTTCCACCTTCGCCACGGGAAGCGCCATGAGATACCTGGTCAAGCTGTCGATCACGCCATCGAGGGCTTTGTAGGGCACCGATTCTCGTTCATAGCAGCGGCCTTCGAGTACGACCACATCGCCCTGGTGAGCTCGCAAATCACCTAGAAAATGCCTTACTAAAGCAGTTTTACCTACACCTGAATCTCCATGAACGTAGACCGTGACCGTTTGACCTTGTCGCGTGGCGTTGAAAGCGTCGCGGAGTTCTCGTTTATGCCGTTCGCGGCCGATGAAGGGAACACTGTGCAACGATGACGGCACTGGCGTTGGCATCAGAGGCCTTTTCAGAGGACCGGTTTTGTCGTGGCCCAGGATTCTCAAAACGTCTCGACCGGTGGGCCGATCTTCAGGCTTCCGACGAAGCAGGTCGACGCAGAGATCATTCAGATCTTCCGGGACGTCTCGAACGATTTCTGCGGGCGCCGGGGGATCTAAGGTCTGCTTGTTCATCATTACTTCAAAGAACCTTCCCGAAAAGGGAAGCCGGCCGGTAAGAGCCTGATAAAGAATCACGCCTACGCTATACCAATCGCTAGCCCTTGAAATTGGCAGTTGCGCTCCCTGTTCAGGAGACATGTAGTCTGGAGTCCCTGCCAGGCTGATGCTGTCATGTAGTCCCTCGCTCTCCACTTCGGCGACGAGGCCGAAATCCAGGATCACCACTCGGCCTTCTTTCGACACTAGGACGTTGGAAGGCTTAATGTCGCGATGCAGCTTGCCGGTTTCGTGCAGGCCATGAAGACCCTCGGCAAGTTGGCGCAGAGCGATGCTTAAACGATCCAGGTCGAGTGGGAATCGGGACAATCTCGTGTCTATTGAAATAGCCGTATGCGTATCCTCGACGAAGGTTGTTCTTATCGAGTCCAGTTGCTGGGTTTTTGCCTCGCTACCCGCAGTCTCTGCGGCTTCGCCGGAGGCAGATCTGAGCAGCGTGGGCGTGAGAGAAGATTGACTACGCTTGGCCTCGTAACCGGGCCGGACGTACTCGAGGAAATTGCCTCCGTGTACTAGTTCCATTGTAAAGAACCAATACTCACCATCAGACATGAGTTCATAAAGCGCGACTAGATTCGGGTGTGAGACGTCCGCCAGGGATCGAAACTCATGTTTGAAACGTGTGATGTGTGAGGCTTCTGTGCGCGTGAGAGCTTTCAGGGCAACGACTTTATCCGTTTGCCTGTCAAGCGCTTCATAGACCACGCCCATCCCTCCGGAGCCCAACCGCCTGCGGATCCTGAATCTCTCCGTGCCAAGAAAATCGTTGGTATTGTCGCCCATCAGTAGCTAAGGAACGGACCTTACGGAATGACTCTGGAATTGTAAGATGGGAGTGAGCAAAGCACCAGTGGATGATATAAAAGAGTACCCGGCATTTTGCCTTTGTAACTATTTCAGCAACACCGCGGCTTAAGCCCGGTGTCAAAGTCAAGTTCCGACATCTGGAACCGTTTTTAACGGTTTTCTTAAAAGCGTCGTCCACTCGGCATCACTCCAAACCTTTAAAACGCTTAGCGCATTCAAAAGGGGGCGACGCTTTATCATTCGGCTAAAGCGCGGTGTGGATGAGGTTACTCCAGCTAACGGGAACTTCACCGATGAGATACGTGAAACCAAATATCTTGTCCTAGTGGCAGTCGTTCTGCTAAATCAATAAACGCTCAATTCACGGAAAGCAAACTTGAGCTGGGCCCACAGTTTACTGCTCTGACTCTTTTCAACGAATTCGGCGGCGACGTCACTGAGCCCGGTTTCGGAGGACGTCTTACCTACAACATTACTCGCAAGATTGCATTCGAAACCGAAGGGAATCTTTTCCCGAACAAGAATACTTTCGGTGGGTTGGGCGAAGGCCGCGCGGTGCAAGCCCAGTTTGGTGTCAAGGTAGGGAAGCGGTTTTCAAAGTTCGGCGTCTTTGGAAAAGTTCGACCCGGTTTCCTTAGTGTGGGAGAGGTGTTTTCCAATGAGCCTGGTTCGACAGTTGTTATTTTTGGCAGCACGGTCCCCAACGCTTGCATTGGAAGGAAGACGCATTTTACGACGGACCTGGGAGGCGTGTTTGAATTCTATCCCACGCACCGGATTATAGTTCGTTTCGATGCCGGTGACACCATCGTTCGGTGTAATGCTCACTCGCATTAGAACGGAAGAGCTCATTGAGTAACGGCCCTTTTTTTGCATCCGCGTTATCCGGGTTCTTCCGCGGCCGAATTACTCGAGTGAAAGGTAGGGACTAACATGGACTGGCGGGTCTTTTTAACAACGTTTGGCGTGATTTTTTTGGCGGAGATGGGAGACAAAACGCAGCTGGCGGCGATGACCATGGCCGCGCAGTCGAAGCGACCCTGGGCAGTTTTCATTGGATCGGCCCTGGCGTTGACTGCAGTCTCAGCGCTTGGAGTAGTTGTTGGGAGTGTGGTCGGCAATTACATTCCGCTGATCTGGGTCAAGCGAGTCGCGGCCGTCGCTTTCATAGTTATCGGCGTACTAATTCTAATGGACAAGTTCTAACCTCCACTCACGCCGCGGACTCATGAGGTGTCAGTACCACCACGCGTGAGCACGTGAGGTCCTGCCTACTCATCACTCAAGCCCGGAGTGGCTACTCAGGACCCACCCGCGTACTGATGACCTCATCAAACCGCGGCTTGCGTGACACTAGTTAGGCCGACCCGCTACCGTAGCTATCTGAGCCTTCTAAAACTCTCATAGATGTAAGATCATTTTTGCGATTGTGAAATATATGATCAGGCCCGTCGCATCAACCAGGGTCGTAATCATGGGGGCTGAGAGCACCGCCGGATCAACGCCGAAGCGTTGGGCCAGGATGGGGATGAGCGAACCGACAGTTGTGGACCAGATGCAGATCGCAAACATGGTCACCGACACCGTGAGCGCGAGCTCAATCGGAGCTTGCCACAGCAGCGCCTGGCCAAAAGCGATCGGGGCCACTAATAATCCAAGCACCAGCCCGGTAGTCGCTTCGCGCAACACCACCCGCCAGGCGTGCTTAACCCCGATCTCGCCAAGGGCGAGGCTGCGAATAACGGTCATCACGGTCTGGGCTCCAGCGTTGCCCCCCGTTCCAATCAGCAGCGGGATAAAAAAAGATAGAGCGACCACTGCTGCCAGTTCAGCTTCAAAGCGATGCAGCACAGCACTCGTTAACGTTCCCGCCACAAAAAGCAATAACAGCCAACCAATGCGCTTTCGCACCACGCGAAAGATCGGGTTGTCGAAATAAGGTTTGTCCAGCGCTCCGGGCTCGACACCGGCCATGCGCAGGATATCTTCGGTCTGTTCCTCAATCAGCACGTCTATCACGTCGTCCACGGTTACGAAACCTACGACGCTGCCATCCTGTTCCAAAACGGGTACCGCGAGCAGGTTGTATTTTCCGATCTTCTGCGCCACCAACTCCTGATCATCTAGCGCGCTTACCGTTACGGGCTTGCGGCGCATAACTTTGGCAATGGGCGCATCGAGCTCGGCCATCACGAGATCGCGGAGGGAAACGGCGCCCAACAGATGCTCGGTTTGCGGCTCGATTACGTAACAGGCGTAGATAGACTCCTTTTCGCGCGCGACCGATCGGATGTGTTTGAGGGCCTCCCTCACCGTCATCTTTAGATCGAGTTGTACAAACTCTGTAGTCATAATGCCGCCGGCCGTACTGACTGGGTATTGCAACAAGTCTTCCAGTTCAGTGCGCATCTCGGGAGCGAGCTTGGGTAGGATGCGGTGGCGCTCGTGCTGACCCATCTTTTGGATGATGTCAGTGCGCTCATCAGCCGAGAGGCCTGTGAGAATTTCCGCTCCGCGCGTTGGCTCCAGTTCTTCGAGGATCGCAGCACGGCGACGCATTGTGGGCTGATCAAACGCCTCAATAGTCCGTTGCACCGGCAGCATCGTGACAACTGCCGCAGTTTCGGGCACCGTCAATTGGTTGAAGAGTTCGGCAAGGTCCGCAGGGGCCAGGTCGGAGACCATACTGCTGATGCCAACGAAGCTTTCATCCAGCCGTAGATGGATGCGTTCCAGTAGTTTCTTCAGGTCTTGTGCCGGCAAGGGATTTACCTCCCGATGAAAGGTTCCGCTGGCAAATACTGATCACAGTTGGATGAGGATATTGTAAGACAACATGGAGAATTGCCAACCCAGTTGTCCGCCTCAATTCAAGCCTGCTTCCGATGCTATTATCAGGCTCATTGCAGTTGACTCTAGTCCGAATGAGTCTTCGGAGGAGGTTTATGCCGCAAACGCCACATATCGAACGCCACTTCACGGCTAGCGAAGTTGTCCGCGACGTTGTAATTGGCATGTCAGATGGTTTGACTGTTCCCTTTGCGCTCGCCGCGGGGCTTACGGGAGCAGTCGCCACTACGCGTATCATCGTTACTGCCGGTCTGGCGGAGATTGCTGCAGGATCAATTGCCATGGGGCTCGGCGGGTATTTAGCTGCAAAGAGCGACGCTGAACACTATGCCAAGGAACGGGAGCGCGAGAAGCGCGAAGTTGCGGAGATTCCCCATGAGGAAATGAGGGAAGTTGCCGAAGTATTTCAGTCATACGGGCTGAGTGAGACCGAAACGGGGCCCATCGTGCAGGCACTGCGCCAGCAGCCACAGAAGTGGATCGACTTCATGATGCGCTTCGAATTGGGGCTCGAGAAGCCGGATCCCAGACGGGCGATGATTAGCGCGTTCACCATCGGCGGCGCCTACGCGGCGGGAGGATTTGTCCCCTTGGCACCCTACATGGCTATAGACAGCGCTTCGGTGGCCCTGCTTTTTTCCATCGCCGTAACGGTGGTGGCTCTCTTTGTGTTCGGTTTTATTAAGGGCCGCTTCACCGGAATGAGACCTCTGCGCAGCGCCTTGCAGATGGCGTTTATCGGAAGCGTTGCGGCCGGGGCTGCGTTCTTGATAGCTAGATTGATATCCGAATAATGTGGCAGTGAACAGTGGACGGAGGGGAGTGATAAACATGTCGGAACTGAAATATGACAAACGCCAACAATTCCGGATGTCGATTTCAACACTTCCGATTTGCCTATCCTAGTTTTTCACCGCCCGGCTTTCGCCGATACTTGTGCGTCACCGGACGGCGCCGGCCAATTCCGATAGCGTTCCGCGAAATTATCAGGGTAGGCGGCAACTGCCGTCGCTTGAATTCATTGGCCGACGATTCAACTCGGTTCAGAATGTCATAAACGAGTTCTCGGTCATTTCCAGCGGCGACGATCTCCTCGGGCGTTGCCTTCAGTTCGAAGTACATTCTGAGCACCGGATCGAGTATGTCGTAAGGAGGTAACGATTGGTCGTCGAATTGTTCGGGAGCTAGTTCCGCGGAGGGGCGTTTTTCAATAATCGCCCTCGGAATAATCTCTTCCGCGACGTTGAAATGATGTGCGAGGGCGTAGGCCTCTGTTTTCAAGACGTCTCCGATTACTGCCAATCCGCCATTCGTGTCCCCATAAAGAGTGCAGTAGCCGAGGGCGAGCTCCGATTTATTTCCGGTTGATAACAAGAGTCGGCTCTCGTCATTCGAAATTGTCATTAGAATATTTCCTCGCAAACGCGATTGCAGATTCTCAGAGGCGTGTGAACTGCTGCCCACTGCGGGCGCCGGCAAACTCATCTCTTTTAACAAGACCTGAAAAGCCTCCGTGATGGGTCGTTCAATTACTCTCATCCCCAGGCGGCGGCCCAGCTCGACTGAATCTTCAATGCTGGAACGGGAGGAATAAGGCGAGGGCATCATCACCGCCAGCACGTTTGCCGGACCCAGCGCTTCACAGGCCAGGGCCGCCACGAGTGCCGAATCGATTCCGCCGGAAAGTCCCAACACTGCTGTTTGGAACCGGTTCTTGCAGGCGTAATCGCGAATCCCGAGTACGAGTGCGCTGTGAATGGTCTCAATGTCGTCGCCGGGCAAACAACGCTCGTCCTCCACTCCGCAGTCGAGATCGACCGTGCCAAAGAATTCTTCGAAGGGAGGGGCTTGCAAGATTATCCTGCCTTCGCAATCCGCGACTATGCTGGCGCCGTCGAAAATGATGCCGTCATTCCCGCCGACCAGATTCACAAAGATTATCGGCAGCTCGGCAGACTGGGCACGGTGAGAGACCATTGCGCAACGTTCTCCCATCTTGCCCTTGTTGAAGGGAGAAGCATTGATCGAGATGAGAATATCCGCTCCCATCTCAATAAGTTCATCGGCAGGATCGCGTAAATATAGGCGCTCCTTCCAGAACGTCTTGTCATTCCAGAAATCTTCACAGACGGCGATGCCTAGTTTGCTTTGGTTGATCGGGAAGAGGTGACGTTTAAGAGCAGGCTCGAAGTAGCGGGGATCGTCAAAAACATCATACTCCGGCAGCAAGGTCTTGTCCGCGAAGCCTACGAGTCGCTTGTGGCTAATGATTGCCGCGGAGTTGAAGAGTCGTCGCCCGGTGGGCAAACCGGTTGGTCTAACCGTGCCCACGATTGCGGTCAAACCTTCAGTGACCTGGATGATCTGGTCCAACGGCTGCAAAACGCAAGAGGCAATGTCCCGATCGAGAAACCAGTCGAGCGAAGTATATCCCTGGATACAAGTCTCAGGGAGTACAACCAGATCTGAATGGTCCTGCTTGCCCTGCTCGATAGCTCGAATGATCCGCGCAGTGTTTCCTTCGTAGTCGCCGTTAGTAGTGTTTATTTGACCGATCGTGACGCGCATTTATATGGAACGTTGCTCTCTTTGAGCTTTGTTCTTTGAACTTTGATATTTGAGCTTTAATCTTCGGCCGTGGTTGCTGTTGCCGCTTATTCGTAGCCGTTGCCTTGTACGGGGTACCATCGTTTGTTGTTTTTTCTATTTGCTTTCAAGATCGTGCACGTTTCCAACTCAGATCGCAAATCAGGTGCCCCGAGGTAGTGGTCCGGTTAGAACAGATGTCTACTCTATCCCGCATCAGTAATTGGTCGGCTGTAACATTCATTATCAGGTCGATAGCTTGCGTACCCTCATTCACACCGCGGCTTTAGCCCGGTGGTGGAGCTTTTCCTATGATTTGCCCTAACCGTTTTAACGGTTTGGAATGGTCCAACTGGATTACTGTTTAAGGAAAACCGTTAAAACGGTTCCAGGTGTCAAATCTCGCTTTAACACCGGGCTAAAGCCGCGGTGTGACTGAGAAAGCAAACTGAGCCACTACTAAACCAAATTCAAAAACATAGTTCCAAGCTCGGCTTGAGACCAGAAGTTACCTTGGTCCAATTTTGTCGAGGCCCAATTTTGTCATAGCTCGGCAGTGAGTTATATTAAGTCACCTTACGCCTGCTGGAGGGGTCGCATAATGGTAGTGCAGCGGTCTTGAAAACCGCCGTCCGAAAGGATATGCAGGTTCGAGTCCTGTCCCCTCCGCCATTTCTTTCAATACGTAACGCTTGCCCTACGCTCCCAGTCGCGAGTTGGCCCGATCTTGGCGCCGGTGTTCGCAGTCGCCAACCGAAAAGGCAAGGACCCTTTCGTCAGCGAATTTCGCGTTGGATTCGTGTCCGCATGTCCGTTGTCGTAGGCCATCGAGCAAACCTTCGATAGAACTTGTAGCTCGCAATTAACCGTGGCGGGGGAGCTTCCGTTTGTGCTGGGTCTCGTGGTTCCAGAAATCAATACCCATTGCGTCCGTCAATGGGGACAGTTTGTTGCTGGTTCGGTATCGAGCCGCTGGAGTGCGTGAAGGGAAATCCAAATAAAAGGCTTCTACAACGCCTGTGATAAGTGGTGGGAACGGCGATTAGGATGTTCGCTCCGCGGTTCCCTGAATGGCAACGTACCGCTTTGGCGGGCAGTTGCCCCACCCTCCTGCTTCGTACCTCAACATCAGCTTCGAATGTTTGTGAGCCGCGCGGCGCGCGGCCCACGGATACGGTTGAAGCGTAATTGCTTTTGACCTTCAAGCGTAAGCCATAAGGCTTGCAGCAGATTCGTTTAGGTCGTCGCTCCACTCGCCGTGGTTTTTGGGATAACGCCCAGTCAATTGGCGCTTGCGGCGTGCCGATACTTGCGTCACCCAAAACCGCCGCATCTTGACGAGTCCTACTCTGCCGCATCGACCCACAGCAGCGCCTGCTTCTGATTACCGGAACTCGATCTTGATGTGGCGAACGACACTCTGCTGATCGACGCCCATCTCCCGGACCTGGAACTGAAAGGTGCGCCCGTCCGTCAGAGTCCCGCGCGCCGTGATCTCGATCTTGCCGTTGCCGATGCCTTGCGGTCGCTCGTTGCCCGGGTGTTGTGTCTCTTTGAAGAAGCTGGCGGAGCCGATCCGCAGCGAGGGCAGCGACAGCAGTTCCGGGACAGTCAACACGTCGTCGGCAAGCGCCGCCTGCATCTCCGGCCAACTGACGAACCAGATGGGCACCGCGCCCAGGCCGTGCAGGTTCACCTGAATGGGCGCGTCGTCCACCGGCGGCGGGGCGTTCTTATAGATCAAGTGACCCTGAACGGTGAGTGGGCAGCCGAAGGCGGCGGGCACGTCAAACAGGTCGAGCAGGTTGAAGTCGTCGGGAACGCAGCCCGGCTGGCGCAGGAAAGTGATGGCGGCCCACTCGTCAGTATGCGGAATGAATGCCCGCTCGAGTGAGGCGTAGAAGGGTGGCCCCGGGTCTTCTTCCGGAACGGTGACGCGAACCTGTGCATGGGCCGCTGCTGCCAGGAACGCAGTCATTAACAGCGCTATTGAGAACCTTTGCGTAAACATGATTTTTTCTCCTTTTAATTAAAGTTACCTACAAGGACCGGGCTGTCTGCGACACAACGTTTGGATGAGCAGGTCGACGGGCTCATCTCGTATGGCGAGAACTGTTGAGAAATCCCTCCACTCTTTCGGGAAATTTTTTCATAGATTGTTCCGACAGAGGCCGGTGCCGCCAAAAGTGGTAGAATCCGGGCATCCTTTCCGACCACCTTGGCCTTATCAGGCTTAATATGGCGAAACCTGCGCGAGAAGAAGTGAGCCAATTGCTGAGGGATTGGAGCAACGGGGATCAGGCGGCACTGGACAAGGTGATGCCGGTCGTCTATCAGGAACTGCGCCGGCTGGCTCATCACTACATGCGAAAAGAGCGGGTCGGGCACACTCTGCAAACCACGGCTTTGGTCAACGAAGCGTACATGCGGCTGGCCCAGTATAAAAAAATGCGTTGGCAGAGCCGGACTCACTTTTTCGCTGTTTCTGCACAGGTTATGCGCCGCGTTCTAGTGGAACACGCCCGCAGCAGAAATTTTGCGAAGCGCGGCGGCGGGGCGCAGAAGATCTCGCTGGACGAGACAGCGGTCGTCTCCGCGGGGCGGTCGGCGGAAGTGATTGCGGTTGATGACGCTCTGACGGACCTCGAATCCTGGGACCCGCGTAAAGGCAAGATTGTTGAGCTCCGTTTCTTCGGCGGGCTGAGCATCGAGGAGACCGCCGAAGTTCTGAAGGTTTCGCCGACAACAGTCCAACGCGAGTGGAGGTCGGCCAAAGCGTGGCTGTACCGAGCGATCAGCGAAGGGGGCGGCGTTGAAGCGTGAACGCAACCGGCAGATAGACCAAGTCTTTCAGGCGGCACTCGCGCGCGACACCGAGGAGCGCACCGCCTTTTTAGATAAAGCCTGCAATGACGACCCCGGCTTGCGGAGAGATGTTGAAGCACTGCTCGCTTCCGACGAGCAGGCTGGCGGCTTCATCGAGTCACCCGCGCTTGAGATCGCACCCGAGTTAGTCGCCGATCACACTACGTCTGTCACCGGGAAAACCATCGGTCCGTACCGGCTCGACTCCCAGCTCGGCGCAGGTGGGATGGGGAAAGTCTATCTGGCCCACGACCA
>JACCSP010000171.1 GCA_013812905.1 Pyrinomonadaceae bacterium | reverse complement strand
TCGGGATTATCCGCGCGATAGACGCGCACGAGTTTCTCTCGTAGCACATCAACATCCCACACGACCAAGGTGCCAGCGTCAAAATAATCAAGTCGCTTTTGGGCCATGCGTGCCTCGGCCGTAGGACCGTAGTCGAAGGTGCTGCGTACTTCGACGGCGAAGACAGGAGCGCCTTCAAGAAACAGCCCGCCTCTTAGTTCGCCTTTGTAGAAAGCGGCATCGGGACTGAATGAGCGGCGATTGGGAAGGTTGACGATGAAGCCCACGTTGTCGGGGAAGGCATAACCACCTCCGACGCGCCGTTCATAATCATGCAGACTGACATAAATCTCGCCGGCAGCGCGGCCGGGCACTCCTCCGGTGGGGGACATAAGTACCAACTCTCCGTTGACGAGTTCCGCTTTCCCGTTTTCAGGGACGCGGTAGAGGTCGTCGATTGTGGCTTCTGTTTTAGCGCTCATAGCTCAGCCCTCAGTTTGGTGTGAGAATATACTACCTCCGGTGGTGAGGACTCAGCTAATCATTTACTAAAAACTACTCTGCCGTGACCCCTGCTTCCTTCATCACGAACGCTGGGGTTCGCGGCTCGCCTCGGAAAAAGTCATCATCCTTCCCTGCAGTTACAGCCCAGCGATGAACCCAGGTGATGCCTCCAGGCCCGGCATACGTGTCAGGGGAGTGTAAGCCTTATCCTTGAGCGTCTCATCGAGGGAAATGAACTGGTAGCCGCGCTTCTTAACATCCGAGCCAGCTTGTCGAAGTAGTCGGCATTCAGCGCGTTGGCGTGGAGCAGCAGAACCTGCTTTATCTGATAACCAAACTCGCCTGGCTTGCCAGATTGCCACGTAACGAAATCACCGCCAGATCGTCAAATGTGACGGCCACGGTCCGCCGCCCCACTTGGGAGCGTTTTTGAGCATCAACGCTCGCTGTTGATAAGGAAGCGATCAGTAAAACTAGAGCTAGCATTAGAAGATTGGTTTTCATTTCGTATTTATCACTTACGCCGCGGTCTCATTAGTTCAGTACGCCACGTGGTAGAGATTGTGTGAAAACTCGAACATTTACCTTACTAAGCCGCGGGTGGGCCTAGGTACACCTTTTCGGCCTTAGTCCCGTCATAGGTTTTCGTTCCGTCGTCGTACGTATCGCTCTACGAGATCTGACAGCTTGCCTAGCCTCTGATCGATAATCCTACCCCTCTCAGTGGAAGCGTGCAGATGCCGGTCAAACTCTTCCCGTGAGGCCGCAAGCTGAGCGTTGAAGTCCGCCTTGCTTGCGGCCAGGCGAGCGTAAAAGTCTTCACTCTGGGCCTGTAGATAAGCATGAAGACTTTCAATCTGCGTTTTCAGATGCTCATCAAGCGAATTCATTCGTACGTCATGCGAGTCTATTCGTTCATCTACGTTGCGTGCTAGTTCGGTAAGTGTGACGAAGGCATCCTCCAACCGTCCCACTCGTTCTTCATACTTGTGCATCAGGACCGCATGCTGCGCTTGCTGCTCAACGATAAACTGCATGGTGGACTGCATTTGTTCAAAGCTCATAGGTTATTCCTTTCGTGAGGTAGTTTTTCTATCTTTGAGATTAAGTTGCTTGCTTGGTTTGATGACGGTGATTTCGCGAGATCACTTTTAACGTCACACGTCCCGAGCGCTCACGCCAGCGGCACTGACTGCCCTGCTTGCACGTAAGCGTTCTCGTGAAGCATCAGTCCGATCATAGCCAGGGGCGCACCGCCGACACCAAACGAACTGCTGACAACCTCAAACAATGCGAGCCAGGGAAGCAGACCGCCGAGAATCGAAAGCACCAGGCCGATCCAGAAATCGCTCTTGTAGCGTCCTCTCACCATCTCCCAAATCGCAAGTCGAGCATGGGCTGTCGTATGCGTTAGTGAAACTTCGCCCCAGATCATGAGCGCATGCGACAAACTTGTGATAGCGAGAATCCAAAGCAAGGTCATGGCAACTCCGCGATCAAACTGCGTTGCCGGTTCCAGGCGAACTGCGAAAGGCAAAAGTGCCGCGGAGCCAAGGAGCAGCGACTGAACCATCAGGTGCGGTGGCAGCAAAGGGTTCTGCCACATGTCGCGCGCCTTCGCCTGGGCGAACAAGTAGGCCGTGTAGACCGCAGTCAGGACCGCGAGGGGGAGTCCGGGAATCATCAGCCAACGATGTAGGGAGTACGCGCCGAAACAGCTCGCGGCAAAGTGGACAGCCAGGACGAGTGTATAGCCGGCAATAATGAATGCGCCTTTGACGAGCCAGCTGCGCCACTGCGGTCGCGTAAAAATCAGATGAAAGCGCTCCGGGTGTTCCAGATCTAGAATCAACAAAACCCCCGTAGCTGCCAGAAAGCCCCCAGCAAGCACCGGCGCTACCCACACCCAGGTCGTGCTATCCGGGCGCAGGAAGCCGAATAGGACCAGTAACAGGGGAACCAGGTAAGCTCCCGCCGCGATCCCTTTGGTCCAGGTGTAAAGACTGACCTTCCAGTCCCAGGGTATTGAGTGCGCAACGTCATACGAGAGTAGCGCGGCCGCAGAGCTATTGCTGTGATTCGGATTTCCCGACACCACTTGCGCGCTGCCCTGCTGTTGCTCGCTCCACATGAAAAGGCCGCCTTGCGGACGCTGCGCTGCGAGTGGATCGAGCGTCGCCTGATGCGCTCCTTTGTAAAAAAGCTTGGGTAGGGTTTCTTTTTCAGGACGCCGCACCGTTACCGGTTCCCGATTAACGATTTGAGCGACGTAAGAATCTGAATCATTCATATCGCCAATGAGGATTGCCTGAGTGGGACAAACAACCACGCACGCCGGTTCGAGTCCCACGTCGATCCGGTGAGCGCAGAAGTTACACTTTTCAGCCGAGTGATCTTCCGGGTTAATAAAGATGGCGTCGTACGGACAAGCGGCCATGCATGCTTTGCAACCAATGCAAATGGACTTGTCGAAATCGACAATACCATCCGCGCGTTTGAACATCGCTGTAGTGGGGCAGGCAGTGACGCAAGGCGCGTGCGCGCATTGATTACAACGAGTAACCTGGTGCGCGCGTCGTGTTTGGGGGAATACACCAACATCAACGTGCTTGACGTAAGTGCGAGTTACCGAAAGCGGAACCAGATTCTCAGACTTGCAAGCGGTCGTGCACGCGTGACAGCCGATGCATCGCGTGTTGTCGATAACCTTGGCCCATTTCACGGGCTGATACTGCGGTTCGTCGAGCATTGATGCCCCGTTCGTTTTTAGTCTGTCAGAACGGCGAGCGGTAGCGACCCGGCGGCTCTCAGCGAACCTGCTATCAGAACCACCCGCCGTATGCTTCCCAGTTAAGGCCGGGTCGCTACCCTATGCCGATCTGAAAGGAGCTGCTGAAGAGCGCAGACTATATCACGCGGCGCTGGAAAGAAAATATGGCATAGGGTGCGAGCCCCGGTTTGCGTTGCGATGGGCGCAACTACCAGCTACCGAGAGCCACGGCGCTCATTGACAAAAACAGGCCGCCCGTAAGAGATTAACACTGGTCTAGGTTCTTGTTTGTTGCTTTGTTACGACCCATTTGCTTTGGAGGCTATTCATGCGTCTTCTCATTTCATTTGCGCTTACGATCCTGGCCACCTTTGCGCTGATCGCTTGTAACTCGGGCGATTCAGCAAACAGGGTCGCTTCGAGCTTGACCCCGGCGGCGACGCCGGCCAAGCCTAAGGCCAGTTCTCCCTCCGGAGTGCCCGCTGATGGCGTACGTCGCATCACTACCGCTGAGTTGCAGGATTTGATCAGCAAGGGCCAGGCGTATGTAGTTGATGTGCGAAACGAGGAATCCTACAAACAGGGTCATGTCCGCGGAGCTAAGCTTATTCCCCACACCGAGATAGGGGGCCGCGCAAAGGAATTACCGCGTGACAAAATAATTGTCACGTACTGCTCTTGACCAAACGAACACACGAGCGCCGGTGCGGTGCTTGACCTCAGAAAAAAAGGTATTGAAAACGCGGCGGCCTTGCTGGGTGGTATGGATGCGTGGAAAAACGCAGGGTTGCCGATAGATAAGGGACAGTAGGCAGACGGCAGTGGCAGAAGCAGCCCTCATAACTTTCAACGCAAGAGTTGGTTTATGAGCCAACCCCCGCGTTTCACTTTCCAGTACCGTGCCTCCTGCCCCTGCCTCCTGCTCTTGCCTCCTGCCTTCCTACATCTGCGGCACGGGTCGAGTAACCAAAGCTGGCAACGGTGTGAGTACCTTACTGGCGGGCACGCAAAGCACCGGGCAGGGCGCGTTTCGGACTACTCGTTCAATCTCGGAGCCCAGAACGGGTGTCCCGCCTAAAAGCGACGCGTGCACGTTGGTTCCAATGACGATCAGGTCAACATCCTTCTCAGCAGCCAATCGCACAATCTCGGCGTAAGGTCGTCCCTCTGCAATATGCGTGATTGCCCGCGCGCCATCTTCCCGCGCTAACTGGGCCATACGCTCCTGCACGTAACTGCGTAAACGCGTGAGCGCCGTCAATCCACCTTCCGGAAACATGACAGATACCTGCTCAAAGTAATCGCCAATAGCATACACCGCGTGCAACTCCGCTCCGGTTTGACCCGCTAGCTGAGTTGCTACCTGCGTGGCCGCGCTTGATGAGGGGCGGAAGTTTGTAGCGAGCAAAACTCGATTGAGACGCACGTCGCTGTGGCTTCCGCGATACTCAACAAAATCATGCTGCGGCGGACGAATGGTTAGCACGGGACAGGGAGCCTCTGCAATGATCTCCTCAGCGGTCGACCCCCAGAGCGCGCGCGTCAGTCCCTTGCGACCATGTGTTACTACCGTCACCAGGTCGATTTCGTATTCCCGTACCGCGCGCGCAATTTCCGGCGCCGGCTCTCCAGCCACAATTACGGGCTCGAGTTCCAACCCGGCAAAAAGGGGATCCGAGAGCAAGTTTCTAACCTCATTTCGCAATTGCAGCAGCCAACCGTTCTCCTGTTCTTCCAGGGCACGCTCAGGCCAGATCAACAGGTCCAGCGGCACTTGTGCGCTCTGTACGCTGAAAAGTACAACTCGGCCACCGCCGTTCCGCGCAAATGCCGCGGCATACTTCAAGGCGGCACGAGCGTGCGGCGTAAAGTCCGTAGGGAACAGAATGTTTCTGAAAGGAAACATAATCTTTATTCGTGGTCAGTAGTTTGTGATATGACGTGGCTTTTACACATCTTTTTGTTGGGCCAATGACCGGAGTCTAACAAGAAACATCGGGACGGGCAAAAGGACAGTTTGACCGCCAATAGCGAGACATATCTCCCGAGTCAAGGGTTCTCCAAAGAG
>JACCSP010000145.1 GCA_013812905.1 Pyrinomonadaceae bacterium | reverse complement strand
GCCAATCAGTGTTGCTCTTTGGCTTCGTTGGTACGCGGCGAATCGATACGATGCGCGATCCAACGCGAAATCATTTGACGGAACTCGCCTTCTACGAAGTGAGTGCTCACAAGCGCACGCGATTGGGTACGGAGAAACTGATCTATCATGATGCTTCAGTCAAGGGGTATCAACTGGGACGTTGGTATTACGTCAAGCTGTTAGTGGACGACGGGCGAAGCCTGAAAGCAAAAGTGTGGCCGCTTGGCACGGCGGAACCGGATTGGATATATAGCTTGATTTTGGAACAATCCCAGCTTGGTCCAGCAGTGCCACTGATGGCAGCCAGCACAAGCACAAATGGCGAAGCTGCGTTCGATTATTTTCTGGTGAGACGTCCATAGGTCGTTGTTACCAAAAGAGTCTATCCGAATTGTAATTATTGAACTTAGCGTGGCGTTAATTAACTCTTGGCTGCTTCTCTTATCCGCCTCCCGACCAGAATAGCCAACACGTCGCTATCCCAATCCACTGCCCTCCAGAGATTATGGGGCCGTTCGTCGATTCTTATCACACTTCGTCGAGGTGCACTGGTCGCCGGGACTAAGGGGGGAATCGCGGCGGGGCCGTTGGCGCAAGTAAGACAGAAGTTAAGGCACCATTCTCGAACCGTCTCATAGCTAAGGGTGACGCCACGCATCGCTAACACTTCTTTGACATTGAGGAATCTCAGGGTGAAGCGAAAAAGAGCCAGAGGCGATGGTTGATATCTTGGCTGGCAAGCGATGACGATGGTTAATCGACAGACGGACGTGCGCATCAGTGAAGTATGCCGCAGGAACTGTCTTATTACCTCTGCCGTTAATCTGACAAACCGTCATGAGTCAATAGATATGATTATGCGTTCGTCGTACGCACCGGCCCGATTTTCTTAGCAACTTGTAATTGTCTGGAAAGTCACATTCCGAAAAATTTCTATGAGCGGGAATCATCTAAAGATTCAGTCCAGGCGAGGAATAGGAAAAGTTACAAGATGTGGTAACTCCCATAACTTCTGGGAGTGCCGGCTGAAAGGGAATCCGACCAACGGGTCTCCGCGAACTTTCGATCTTCATTTTCGAGCGCTGCGCGGATGGCCTCCGCGGCGCCGCAGGGCCGCAACGCAAATAACTCGTGAGCGCGGTTGCTGGTGACGACGGTGGGATGTTTGATGCTCTCGATTAGCTTGCGCCCCACGCGCGCGTACAGCGGAGTGACAAATCCCAACCACAGACTACTGAGCCAGGGGGTGAGCACTGGAACAGGTATCATCACCCGCTTCAAATTTCTGAGGCGGGCGTATTCATTCATCAATTCCCGGTAAGAGAGCTGATCGGAGCCGCCAATCTCGACGATTTCGCTGGTCCCAATCTGAACATCAAGTGCTAGCACCAGATAGCCAATCAGATCCTGAATCCCAATTGGCTGCGCCAACACCGAAACCCACTGAGGCATAACCATTATCGGTAGATGCTCGGTCAGTGACCGAATCATCTCAAATGAAAGACTTCCTGATCCCAGTACGATCGAGGCACGGAACTCCAGGGTAGGTACGCCGCAGTCACGGAGAATCCTTCCCACCTCATGTCGGCTGCGAAGGTGGGGTGAAAGCTCTTCTCGCTCGTTGCCGATCCCCCCAAGATAAATTATGCGCTTAACTCCAGACTCCCTGGCTGCTACAGCGAAGTTTTGCGCGCCAATTTTCTCTTGCTCCTCGAATCCCTTCGACTCACCCAACGAATGGATGAGATAATATGCCGTATCCATTCCAGCTAACGCAGGTCTGAGGGTTTCCTGGTCAAGCACGTCCGCCGCGAAAACCCTGGTAGTCGGCGCCACACGCGACCTCAAATACGCAGGAGTGCGCGCAATACAAGTTAAGGTATGGCCCTGAGCCTCCAGCACTTTCAGTAGCCGACCGCCTACGTAACCCGTTGCTCCAGTGAGCAGAATAGAATGCTTATTCAATGAGTATTACTCCAAGAAGTGGCAGTCAGGACGACTGATTTTGTGCCGCTCTTGTAAAGAGTCGTTTTTCGAGATCAAGCACGCGCGTCGCTAAGCTCGCATCACCGATTGTCTCAGCCACCGACGGGAAGGAAGCGGTCGCGCCGCGCCAGCGGAGCTGCTCCACATCGTCGAAGAGTAATGCGTCGCTCCGCAGAGTCGCGAGTTGTTTGAAGAGCAGTGCAGTAACGAGGTTGTCCTCCTTGAGTATCTCGAGCGGGAAGTCTTCGATCCGGCCGTAACGGTCAATAAGTTGAGCCGCTGTCTTGGGTCCGTAGCCCGCAATTCCCGGATAGCCATCCGCTGAGTCCCCGACGAGGGCGAGGTAGTCAGGGATAAAAGCCGGCACTACGCCGAACTTCGCACGGACAGCCTTCGCATCGCGAATCAGGCTCCTTCGCCCATCCACCTGGATCACGCGGTCCCCGACGACGCACTGCGCGAGATCTTTGTCCGGCGTCCAGATGCACACTTTCTCCACTCGCTCATCGTGGGCCGCAAGGTGGGCCGCAGAAGCTAGTGCGTCGTCGGCCTCAAGCTCGATCATTGGCCAGACGACCACACCCAAGGCTGCCAGGGCCTCCTCGAGCGGAATGAACTGCGAACGCAGGACTGCCTCGATGCCGGCGCCGGTTTTGTAATGTGGCCACAAACCGTTGCGGAATGACTCGATGACGTGATCAGTCGCGACTCCGATATGAGTCGCTCCCTCCTCCAGCATCTTCGTAACTCCGCGAAGCACGCCCGCCACCGCGCCGTAGGGGGGATCGGTGTTCTTGAAGCGCCGGAGTCCGTAGAAGTGACGAAAGAGTTCGTATGTGCCGTCGATCAGATGAACAATCATTTATTCACAGTTTACGCAGATAACCGGAATTAAGTTTTGACAAGTGTTGTCTGATTGTTAGTTCCCCGAAGCTAGAAGTTCTTGATCCAAAATATATCCTGCACTTGACATATAGAAAACGTTAGCGTAAGGTGATTGTCGAACCGAGTTCAGCTTACTCCGCTCTCAGCTCCTCTGGGATCTTCCAGATCACCTGATAATCCACAGCTTGATTACTAATAAACATCTGTCTATCACTCTGAAGCTATCATCACAACCTTGTCCACCGAAAGAGAAGCAGCATATTCGGTTAGTGCGTCAGTGAAATGCCGTGAATATAGCTTTCAACCTTCAGGTTGGCTCCTTCGAAACGCAAGGTAATGCTTGAACTGAACTAATAGAACCAAAGTAGCTAGACCTGCTCATAGATACAAAAAAGGAGATTTGAGGTAATTATGACGACAAACATCAGACCATTACATGACCGCGTGATCGTGAGGAGCATTGACGAAGGCGAGCAGATTCGCGGCGGCATCATCATTCCCGACAGCGCGAAAGAAAAACCTCAGGAAGGCGAAGTAATCGCGGCCGGGGAGGGAAAGTACAAGGAAGACGGAACGCGCCAGCCATTGGATGTTAAGAAGGGCGACCGCATCCTCTTTGGCAAGTACAGCAGTTCGGAAATCAAGATCGACGGCGAAGACTTGTTGATTATGCGTGAGGATGAGGTTCTGGGAATCATTACGCGCGCCGGTGCTGCAGCTGGCGGCAAAAAGAACGTCAGATAGTTTGAGCCACAGATGAACACGGAACACAGATTCAAACCGATATCAATCTGCCTTTATTCGTGTTTTTCGAGCATCTGTGGCTGATGTCCGGGGGTAACTCAGTTTTACTTTAGGAGAAAAAGATAAAAATATGGCAAAGCAAATAACTCATGGTGAAGAGTCGCGTGCGGCAATCCTGCGTGGCATTAATCAACTCGCCGACGCCGTGAAAATCACGCTCGGTCCCAAAGGGCGCAACGTCGTTCTCGGTAAATCCTACGGAAGCCCGACGATCACAAAAGACGGTGTAACCGTGGCGAAAGAGATCGACCTGAAAGACGCGATGGAAAACATGGGGGCACAGATGGTGCGTGAGGTAGCGTCGAAGACTTCGGACGTCGCCGGCGATGGTACAACCACCGCCACCGTCCTCGCCCAGGCAATTTACCGGGAAGGTGTCAAGACCGTCGCCGCGGGTGCAAACCCAATGGCCTTGAAGCGTGGCATCGACAAAGCAGTTGAGCGCGCGACTGCGGCAATTAAGAAACTCTCTAAGCCGGTCGCGGGCGACATGATTGCGCAGGTCGGAACGATTTCCGCAAACGGTGACGCCGCCATCGGCGAGCTGATCGCTGAGGCAATGGCGAAGGTCGGAAAAGACGGCGTAATAACCGTTGAAGATGCCAAGACGATGGAAACGGATTTGGAATTTGTCGAAGGAATGCAGTTTGATCGCGGCTATCTGTCGCCTTACTTCATCACCGACGCCGAAAAGATGGAAACCGTCCTCGAGAATCCCGTCATCCTGCTGAGCGAGAAAAAGATTTCTTCGATGAGGGATTTGCTGCCCCTTTTGGAGCAGGTCGCCAAATTGGGTAAGCCGATTCTGATTATCGCGGAAGATGTTGAAGGTGAAGCCCTGGCAACCCTCGTGGTCAACAAATTGCGCGGCACGATCAACGTGGCGGCAGTTAAAGCCCCGGGCTTTGGCGATCGACGCAAGGAGTTGCTGCAGGATATTGCGATTCTGACGGGGGGCAAAGTTATCAGTGAAGATCTCGGGATCAAGCTCGAGAGCGTCAAAATTGAAGACCTAGGACGCGCCAAGAAGGTGACGATCAACAAAGACGACACGATCATCATCGATGGCGCCGGCAACACAGACGACTTAAAAGGTCGCGTGAAAACGTTAAAGGCGCAAATTGAAGATAGCTCGTCAGACTACGACCGCGAGAAACTACAGGAGCGACTCGCAAAACTGGTTGGCGGAGTCGCCGTAATCCGCGTGGGCGCGGCCACAGAAACTGAATTGAAAGAAAAAAAAGCGCGCGTTGAAGATGCTATGAACGCGACCCGCGCTGCTGTTGAAGAAGGCATTGTGGCTGGGGGCGGCGTCGCCCTAATTCGGGCGGCGAAGGCCTTGGACAAGTTTGTAATCTTCGAAGCGGACGAGGATGGCGAGTCGACCGGCGACCCCGATGAGCAAATCGGCGTAAACATCGTGAAGCGCGCGCTCGAAGAGCCCTTGCGTCAGATCGTTCAGAACGCCGGCAAAGAAGGCGCGGTAATAGTTGAGAAAGTTCGCGCTAACAAAGACGCCAACTTCGGCTACAACGCCGCTACTGAAACTTTTGAGGACCTTGTGGCCGCGGGGATTATCGATCCCGCAAAAGTCACGCGTTGCGCATTGCAGAACGCCGCATCAATTGCGGGCTTAATGCTGACAACCGAGGCCCTCATTTCTGAGCTACAGGAAGATGACAAGCCACGGGCACTGCCCGGCGGCATGGATATGTAAATCCCAACGTCCTTAGCAAATTGGGAAGCTACCATGT
>JACCSP010000139.1 GCA_013812905.1 Pyrinomonadaceae bacterium | reverse complement strand
TCCGGGATCATCGGGAGGCTCTGGGAAACACAGCTATGGAAGAACTAGGCACCCGCTCCACAATCGAAAGAGTGGAAACGGAAACTCTCTTCCTAAGGTGCTAGTGCGCTCAGTTTCTATCCCACTTTCCTATTGGTTGAGGGGGCTCTCGCCCCTGGCTGGGCGCGGGTGAATGGAATGCGAGCCACCAAATCACACGAATGGGCACGCAAGGAGTTCTTGTAGGGTTAATCGAAAGACTGCACTAACTGGCTGGCTTCGCGTGCGCCAGCGCCAGTTCCAGAAAATTCTCGAAGAGTACTCTGCCGTCGCGGGATTCATTTTGATGTTCCCAGCGCGTCCGGCTCTTGTTCCAATCTTCGAATGACTTCTCGAGATGGAACTGTACTGTATAGATGAGCTGGCCGTTCTCGCGATTAACCATCATCTGATTGCGGCAAAGGTATGAAGTCGCGAGGAGTTTAAAACCCACGGGAATCCGGTCTAGCTGCAAACCGTGATTCTGCCAGACACGAAGGATGCGCGCCTGCTTGGTATAATCCTGCCAAAGGCCCGAACGGGGATTGTTGATTCCGCTGAAGATGGGATCTTGCGGATCGCTGATGCGCACGAAGCGATACTGGTACTCATTGGGACGGTTCTCACGCTGCTCGTGCTGCTCAAGCCTGTCGAGCGTGATCACCTGCACGCCAAAGCTCAAGCCGACCAGCTGATGGCCGCCGCAGATCCCCAGTACCGGAATCTTTGTCGAGCGAATAAAGTACCCGAACTCTTCGATTATCGCCGGCCTGTAGAAATCGAAATCACGCAGGGTCCCGCTAAGGACGATAGCGTCCGGCTTAAAACCCGTGACTGCAGCCCCCAAGTTTGCTAAATGAGTAACGTGGGTAATGGGATTCTTTACGAGACGAGAGATGTTGTTAAGAATATTCTCAATCGCCAGTTGGGCGATGGTTCGTTCGCGCCGAATTTCCGCGGCAGCTGCTTCACCCCATTCCTTCTGCCCCACTTCTGAGAGGTCATCCTCATTACGCAGAAGATTGTCTACTACAAGCACCCGCGCTGCTTCAATGCGCTTCTCGATGGGTTCATAGCGGCAGAAAGTCTGTTGGTTGAAAGGAAAGGGAAGCGCTTGGGCAGCGTCAGGTGTCCGATTCTCTTCGATTGAAAGTTCTATGATCTCCCGGGTCATCTCTATTGGTAAATGTCCAATTCTCCCCAAAATCAGATCTTGATCTAACGGCCCTAGGCCCGCTGATCGGGGGTCTGCCCAAACTCTGGAACTGAGGCTCCCGCTCCGGCATCAGCAATCTCCTGTCGCAGTTTAGCAATTAACAGGCCATGAATTCGAGTCTTAAATGCTTCAGTCCGCTCGGTGGCCTTATGATCGGCTAAAATCAGCATGCGATGCCAGGACGACTCAAGTTCGTCGGCGAGCCGCGAAACGCGGGTAATATCATAAGGAACTGCCACTTCCCTACAACCCGCTCGGGCGAACACAGACAAATAACGGGCGGTTGCCAGGTCTGGGCAGAGCAGACGGCGTTGGCCCAATTTTAGTTCCACGCCCAGCAAAGTGTGATGAATCTCCACGCGCGGCTTTCGCGGTGCTGCCCCAAAGTGGTACGAACGTGTTCTGGTTTTTAAGATGCGCTCCGTATAAATCAGCGGCAGCCACGTGTCCGTTAGCTGGGTTTTGACTTGTTCAGCGTATTCTTCAGCAGTCACTAGGTAACAGTGTGTCTGACGTGAGCCTTTGTTGTGCGACTCTTTTGTGTTCCAGGCTAACGCAGCGACATGGTCACGATCGGTTTGGCTTGCAGCGCATTGATTACCTGCCCGGGGAACAGTCCCAAATACAACACGCCGGCGACTGTAATAACCAGGGCGATGGCGATGCTAGCCGGTATCGGAGGGGCCATCCACGAAGTCGTGCGCTCTCGGAAGAACATCACAATAATCAGTCGCAAGTAGTAGTAAGCGGAGATTGCGGTGTTTAGCACGCCAATGACCACGAGGATCACATACCCTTGTTCCAGGGCGGCGCGGAAAACCAGGATTTTCCCTATGAACCCTGCAGTCAGTGGCGTACCCAACAAACTGAGCAGGAAGAGCGATAACGTTAAAGCTAGCGCCGGAGACCGGAAGCCGATGCCGTTATAGTCTTCCACTTCAGTCCGGCGATCGCCGGCGCGGGCTATAAGTTGCACTACGGCAAAAGCGCCGAAATTCATCACCGCATAAGTTAGCAGGTAAAAGGTCACTGCGGTGATCGCGGCATTCCTCTGTTCAACGCCGGATGCTGCTCCCGCGGCAATGAAGCCTACTAACGCGTATCCCGCATGCGCGATGGAGGAGTAAGCAAGCATGCGTTTCACATTGTTCTGCACAATCGCAGCGATATTGCCAATGGTCATCGTCATAATGGCAAGAACTACTAGTACTGACACCCAGGCGCTGTGAAGCTCGCCTGAGATCGTCTTGCTGGCGGCCGCCGCAAATGGAAATCCGAATACGAAGACCCTCATGAATGCTGCAAAGCCAGCCGCCTTAGGTCCAGCGGCCATGAACGCTGTGACAGGAGTGGGCGCTCCTTCGTAAACATCGGGAGTCCAAATGTGAAAAGGTGCGGTTGCTATCTTGAAACCAAACCCGACGAGCATCATGGCCGCGCCCGCGAAAAGGAGGGGTGGGTACTGCGCATCATTGAGCCTGCGAGCGATCTCCGCCACATTCGTCGTACCGGGAAGTCCGCCGATAGTGGCGGTCGCGCCATAGGTGAGCGCGATGCCATAAAGCAGAAAGGCGGATGACAATGAACCAAGGATGAAGTACTTCAGTGATGATTCGTTAGAGCGCACATCTGTGCGGCGAAAACCAGCCAGGACATAAGTCGCAATTGAAAGGATTTCCAGACCCAGGAAAAGGATCACCAGATCGCCGCCCGAAGCCATCAGCATCATGCCGGCCGTTGCGAACATAAGAAGCGAATGAAACTCACCGGCAGGAAGTTTCTCGTTCTCGACCCAGACCATCGAGATCAGCACCGTCAAAGCCGAGACAATAAGAAAGACGAGAGTAAATCCGAGGCGCAGCTCATCGAGCACAATCATGCCGTTGAAGGCCTGGCTGGCACCGTCCCACGACAACCATAGCCAGATCGTCGCCGCAGCACCGGCGAGTAGACCGGCGAGGGAAATGCTTCCGGTGACCCAACGTTGATTGGGGCGCGCAAACGCATCGACCATCATGACTACCACGCCGACTACACAGATGATCAACTCCGGCGCGATGAGCGCGAAGCTAACGTCCGGTGGCGTGAACTGTAACGCTAAAAAGGAATTCATTTGCTTTAAGACTGGTCTGTGCTCTAGCAGCTTAATGTGTACCTTCAAAACGCTTTGAAACTGAGGTTACGGCGCCACTCTGAGGACCCGGCTGCTATTACCCGCGAAAGATCCTCCGGTTGGCGGCGCAGCGACGCGAGCGCGAACAGCTTCTACGCTCGCCTTGGAGCGATCCAGAAATGGCCGAGGAAATACGCCCATTACCAGCATCAGGATAAGCAGAGGCAACAGCAATCCAATCTCGCGGGCATTGAGATCCGGGAGCGTCGCATTCGTGGGATTTGTCTTTCCGAAAACGACGCGCTGCAGCATCCAGAGCATGTAGACGGCGGCCCAGATCACGCCAGTGGCAGCGAGCATCGTGACGATCCAGGGGTGCTGGATCGCGTTTGACGTCCACGCGCCGAGCATTATCAGAAACTCCCCCACAAATCCGTTGAGAAAAGGCAGTCCAATAGATGATAACGATGCAAAGACAAAGAGGGTTGAAAACCAGGGCATCGGCGTCGCGAGCCCGCCAAAATCAGTAATCAGGCGCGTGTGTCTACGTTCGTAGATGAAGCCCACAAACAGAAACAAGGCTCCGGTAGACACTCCATGATTAAGCATCTGATAGAGGGCGCCCTGCATACCAAATTCCGTGAAAGAAAAGAGACCGAGGACCACAAAGCCCATATGACTCACTGATGAATACGCCACCAGCCGTTTTACATCCGGCTGGACCATGGCGAGGAGGGCTCCGTAAATAATCCCAATGACGGCGAGGGTGATCATGATCCAGGCAAACTGGCGCGACATACTCGGAAACAGACCGAGGTTGAAGCGCAGCAAACCGTACGTGCCCATCTTCAGCAACACGCCCGCCAGAATAACGGAACCGGCGGTGGGTGCTTCCGTGTGGGCATCGGGAAGCCAGGTGTGTAAAGGAAAGAGCGGTACCTTGATGCAGAAGGCAAACGCAAAAGCCAGAAATAACCAGAATTCCGCATTCGGAGACAGTAGCGTCGTTTGCGCGCTCATGGCAGCGAGTATCGCCGCGTAATCGAACGTGCCGTAGATGAAGTAAAGCGCGATAATACCGACCAGCATCAGCAGACTGCCGACTGCGGTGTAGATGAAAAACTTTATGGCCGCATAGATTCTTCGTTCGCCTCCCCAAATTCCGATCAGGAAGAACATCGGCACGAGGGAAGCTTCGAAGAAGAGATAGAAAAGCAGAAGATCGAGGGAAACGAAGACGCCAATCATGGCGCTTTCGAGCAGGAGCAGAAAGACGTAATATGAAAGTTGACGCTTAGCAATTGACGTCCAACTCGAGAGGATCGCGATCGGCATAAGCAGTGTGGTTAGCACCACCAACCATAAACTAATACCGTCGACTCCCAGGTGATAACGCGCGCCGATAGCTCCAATCCAGTTAACGTTCTCCTCGAACCGGAACTCGGCCGCGCCGACTCCACCCACCAACAGAAGGGAAAGTGCAAAGGTGAAAGTAGTAACAGCGAGGGCTATCCACTTGTAGTGGAAATCTTGCCTGCTGGGCGCAAAGCTGTAACCCACGGAGACCAGCACGCCGAGAAGCGGAAGCAGGATCAGAACGGTAAGCAAGTGTTGCCGCATAGTGTCAACGAGCCAGACCCAGGGTGTGGGCGCCAAAGTAGGCGAACAAGCCAATCAGAGCCAAGGCCCCGATCAAAATGATCGCCGCGTAGCTGCGAACAAATCCACCCTGCAGGTGGCGAACCATGCGTCCGCCTTCGGTTACTGCGTCCCCCAAGGAGTGCAGGAAACCATCGATCACACCGACGTCGAAGAGTTTCCACAGACCTTCACGCGAGACGACTTCGATTGGCTTGATGATCGTCGCGTCGTAAATTTCATCAACGTAGTACTTGTTCTCAAGTATGCGCGGCATCTGCAGCAACGGACGCTTCTGGAAGATTAACCAACCAACTCCAATGCCTAAAGCCGCAATGAGCACCGACACCATAGCCAGGAAACGCTCCTGACGAATCTCCTCCGGCGAATGGGCGCGTTCGGCGCTTGCGGCTGGGCCTTCCAGCGCGTGGACCGCCGGTGCACCGTCCAGTTGCTGCGGTTTTGGTGACAACCATTGCATTTCGTCGACGGCGTGAGCGCGCTCACTATGTGGAACGCCGGCCGGAACGTGGCTGAGCACCGGCTCCAGAACTTGGTCGATGTAACTGACAGGATGGTCGCTAAATAGTGAGCCCAGCGCATAAGGCACACCGATAAATCCACCGACAGTGGAAAGCACGGCGAGAGCGATTAGCGGCACCGTCATGACCCACGGAGATTCGTGCGGTTCATGAACGCTGTGGGGTGCGGGAGCTGCGTCGCCTTCCAATTGGTGATCGACGTCTTGCTCGCGGAAGCGCTCCGACCCCCAGAACGTCATAATCATCATGCGCGTCATGTATACCGCCGTTAGCAGGGCGGTAATCGCGCCGACAAACCAAAGCGCTTTACTCCAGAGTGGACTGGGCAGACTGAATTCTCCGGCACTCCAAGTCTTCCAAAGAATCTCGTCCTTCGAAAAGAAGCCGGCAAAGATCGGGATCCCAGAGATTGCCAACCAGCCCGTCAGCATGGTGGCAAAGGTGATAGGCATGTACTTTCTGAGTCCCCCCATGCGCCGCATATCTTGCTCATGATGCATGCCATGAATCACCGAACCGGAACCGAGGAAGAGAAGTGCTTTGAAAAAGGCGTGGGTAATCACATGGAATATAGCCGCGGCGAAAGCGCCCACGCCACAGGCAAGAAACATATAGCCAAGCTGAGAGACGGTCGAGTACGCGAGCACCTTTTTAATGTCGTTTTGCGCGAGACCGATGGTAGCGGCAAAAATAGCGGTAGCAGCGCCGATGACTGCCACTATGAACATCGCTGTCGGCGCATGTGTGTAAATGGCCGAGCAGCGGACGATCATATAGACGCCGGCGGTGACCATTGTGGCTGCGTGAATCAAGGCAGAGACGGGCGTGGGACCAGCCATCGCGTCAGGCAGCCACACGTAAAGAGGAATCTGCGCACTTTTGCCCACTGCGCCAATGAAAAGAAGTACCGCGACCGAGGTAGCGCCACCGGCGAACAGGCTTTTCCAGGTAAACGGGTCGACACCCATGCCGGCGAATGCTTGCAGGGCGCTTATTACTCCGTGTTCAGGTTTTTCAAAAAAGCTGATCGAACCTGTCAGGTAGAACACGAGCATCAGACCTAACACAAAGCCCCAGTCGCCGACGCGGTTCGTAATAAAAGCTTTCTTCGCTGCGTTCCCTGCCTCTTTGCGATCCGTGTAGTAACCAATCAACAGATAGGAGCAGAGGCCCACTCCCTCCCAGCCCACAAACATGAGAAGAAAATTGTCCGCCAGAATCAGCGTCAGCATAGCGAACATAAAAAGGTTCAGAAAGGCAAAGAAACGATAGAAGCCCCTATCCCCATGCATATACCCGACTGCAAACAGGTGGATCATGAATCCCACGAAAGTGACAAACAGAGCATAGGTGCCGCTCAAACGATCCATTGCCAGGGCAAAGTCAGCACGGAAGCGGCCCACCTGAATCCAGGTCCACAGGTGATCAAAAATAGATTCGGTGGAACGAAGCGCGCCGTTAGACTTAAGGGCCAGATAGAAAGCGATGATGGTCGAGATGCCGACAGAGGCACAAGCGATGAATCCGATAATCTTTTCATTACGAAGCCGCCGACCGACAAACCAATTAATGACCGCGCCGGCCAGCGGCGCGAAGATGATAAAACTGAGAAGGTTGTTTTCCATTGGTATTCGTCAGTTGTCCGTTGTCAGTTGTTGGTTTGGCCTTAACTTAGTCGCACAGACCTACCAACTGACCTCAACAACTGACCACTGACCACGGACTAAAGCTTCATGACACTCGCTTCATCCACATCTAGCGATTCTCGGTTGCGGAAGATGGCGATAATAATGCCTAGTCCGACCGCCGCCTCAGCCGCGGCCACCGTCATAACGATGAAAACGAAGAGCTGCCCGGTTACGTCCTGGAAGAAACTAGAAAAGGCAACGAAGGTCAGGTTCACGGCATTAAGCATTAACTCGATGCACATGAACATTGCGATCACGTTTCGCCGAATAATCACGCCCACAACGCCAATAGTGAAAAGGATGGCGGAAAGCGCCAGATACCATGAAAGCTGTGGGCCCATAAATGCTTCAGTCTCGCTTTTCCGGGTCTGACTGGAGCTCAACGCCCATAAGTTGGGCTGCTTCCGAAGTAGTATTCGTCTCGACAGCCGTCGTGTCATCAAGTGATCGGGGGTTCACGATGTTCATTGCCAGCACTTGGCTTCCGGGAACCACGCGAGCGGTTGGGGACAGGGTGTTTCGGCGACGCGCCAATGACATGGAACCCACAATGGCCATCAGCAGCAACACTGATGTGACTTCAAAGGGCAGGAGGTATTTCGTGAACAATCCCGCACCGACCGAAGCAGTCAACCCAACGTTGGAAATCCCGTGCCGGGGCGTGTAAGGGGAATCCTGAACGGCATAGAGAATGAATGCGGTTTCGGCGATCAGGATTGCGGCCAGGGCGATGGCTGTGGGCACCAGGAACCCCAGGCGTTTGCGCTGAGGTTCTTCATCCTCCACATTAAGCAGCATGATAACAAACACCACGAGGACCATGATCGCGCCTGCGTAAACGATCACCTGCACGGCGGCGATGAAAGGAGCTGCCAGCATCACGTATAAGCAGGCGAGGGAGAGCAATACACCAATCAGCGACATCGCACTATAGAGAGGGTTTCGCTGCGCGACCATGCCAATGGCGCAGCCGATCGCCAGTCCAGCAAAGAGTATGAAGAGAAGACTCGTGAGCATCTAAAGAGGTAAGTGGTAAATAGTAAATCGTAAATGGTTCAAAGAGAGCCAGTCTGAATGAGCATGTTCCACGGTAGATGGCTCAAAGACGCGTCTGCTGCTGACCATTTACCATTCATTATTTACCATTTACTGGATTAGGAACATCACCGTGGCGGTAACCAGGATGTTAAAAATTGCCACCGGCACCAGTACCTTCCAACCAAAATCCATCAATTGATCGAAGCGAAACCGCGGCAACGTTCCGCGAATCCAAATGTAGAGAAAAAGGAAAAAGATTATTTTCGCAAAAAAACCAACCACACTGAACAGCCCGAGCAGGAGAGTGCCTCGGCCAAACAGGGACTCTGCAAAAGGCACATTCCAGCCGCCGAGAAACAGGGTTGTCGCCAGCATCGACACCGTGATCATGTTTATATATTCGGCGTTGAAGAACAGAAGAAACTTTATGGAACTGTATTCAGTATGGAAGCCCGCAACTAGTTCGGTCTCCGCTTCCGGCAAGTCAAAGGGTACGCGATTCGTTTCTGCGATAGCTGAGATGAGATACACAAGAAATCCCACCGGCTGATAGATGATGTTCCAGTTCATCCCGTACCAACCGGACTGTTGCTCAACGATGGTGTAAATGTCTAAAGTGCCTGAGATAAGTATTACACCTACTAGTGAGAGGCCGAGCGAGAGCTCATAAGAAATCATCTGAGCTGCAGATCGCAATCCGCCCATGAGGCTGTATTTGTTGTTCGAGGACCAGCCGGCGAGGGCGATGCCGTAGACTCCGACTGATGTCACGCCCAGCACGTAAAGCAAGGCAACATCGAAGCGTGCGATTACCAAAGGAAAAGACCAGTTAGTAAACGGAAGAGTTATTGTGGGGCCGAACGGGTAGACCACAATTGCCATGATGGCTGTGATCACAGCGATCATCGGCGCTAGCATGAAAACAAATCTGGTCGAATGATCGGGAACCAGGTCTTCCTTGACCATGGTTTTGATGAAGTCCGCGAAGGGCTGAAGAACTCCGCCGTATCCCACCCGGTTTGGACCGACGCGTCCCTGAATAAAAGCGAGTACGCGGCGCTCGGCTAGCACGGTGGCAGCCACGAGCAGCATGATCGAGAGAAATGCTACAGTGATCGCCACAATCACCAGCACCGAGTGGGTAAGGGGATTATTCCAGTCCATCCAGTTATTTTCGATTGTCAACTGTCGATTGCCGATTGGCGTTATCGCGTACGCTTAAAACTCTTTCTAAATACACGGGCACAGGCAGCACAGTACCGGTAACAATGTGAAATCCACGTCCTGCATTCTGGATAAAATTGGCAATCGGCATTGGAAATCACCGCCTCAGTCTCCTGAGGCCAACGCCTCCGCACGTAAGCTATCGTCAATCGTAATCTGGTAAAGGGGCGAAATACTTACAGTCTCTGGCCGCGGATTCCCCGCAGCCAGCAGATGAAACTGAGGCGTCTTCCCAGTCAGCGCTCCTACCTTAAACAGTTCGTGGCCCACTTTAGGCGTCAACAGAATCTTCTCCGCAGTTTCGGGCAAAGCCTCGACTAACGCGGTCAGAGTGTGCACTGTCGCGGATAGGTCTCGGCGCTCCGCAATAGCGTGTCTTACCTGAACGGGATGCGCTTCGTCCTTGAGCACGGGATAGCGAAGCTCCAAGTAAGCCGGGACGCGTTCGGCAATCTCGCGAAAAACAGCACTAGCTGACATCTGAAATCCAAAATCAACGCCCAGTTCATTCGCAATCTGAGCAGTAATCACCCAGTCAGGTTTTGAGCTGTGCACGGGAGGAATCGATTGACGCACTCGCTGAACAAATCCGTCGTTGTTGGTAAAAGTTCCATCTACCTCGGCAAACGATGCGGCGGGAAGTACGACGTCTGCCAAAGCGGTAGTTTCGGTCTCAAAGAGTTCCTGAACAACGAGGAACTCGAGTTTACCGAGTGCCCCTTCGCGGCCACGCAACTGTTCTTTCAGGAAACTTCCTGCCATGTAAAGTGCGCGGATGTTTTCACCAGCTGCGTCGAGCATTTGAATAGTGCTTAGCGCCCCGTCCATTATGCGCATATCGTGCGCTCCGACACTATTGTTAAAGAGGGGCAGCGGATGCAAGAGCACCCGCCGGCCTTCGCCCCCCAGAGCGTATGGAAGTTGCGCAACCACCGCCTGCGCCTCCGCGCCGAGTTCCGCGCTGAACATGATCACCATGTCACCTTGCGACTCGGTGAGCGACTGTCGCAGCGTCGTCAGTTCACGTTGATCGATACCCAGCTTGCCGGCGATCAGTTCATCCTGGGATGTCTCCTGCAGGGCAAGCACTGCAGCGTCCAAGCTTCCGGGACGGATGTGAATAAACCGCGACGCTTGCTCGGTGAGGCGAATAGGCACGCTATTGATTACCGTCAATTTCGCGCCGCCGTTCCGGACCGCCTGCCGGACCTGCTTCGCTGTTAGCGGCTGCAGTTCCTCGGGCTCGCCACCAATTAATAGGATCGAGGTGGCATGACGAATGTCATTGTGCGTCGCCAGCGGCCCGCCAAGGTTATCGAACAATGATTTTAGGCTGAACGCCTCAGTGGCTGTGTAGTTTTCTGTGCCCACTAACTCGCTGGCAAACTTATAAAGGACGTAATTAGACTCGTTGGTAATACGCGGACTGCCGACAACTCCGATAGCGTTAGGGCCATGAGCATCGGCGGTGGCGTCCAGCTTTTGCGCAACATGCCGAATCGCCTCGTCCCAGGTGGCGGGAATCAGCTTGCCACCTTTCCGGTAGCGAATTAAGGGTGTGCGAATGCGCTCTGCGTGGTTCACGAAGGGGTGCCCGAACCGCCCTTTGATGCAAAGAAACT
>JACCSP010000131.1 GCA_013812905.1 Pyrinomonadaceae bacterium | reverse complement strand
AAGAGAGATAAGCTCCGACCCGAAATCGAGCCAAAGAGTTGGTCGGATTGATGGCCACTGCTTTTTGCAATTCCTGAATTGCTTCGTCCAGTAGGCCGATGTGCCCGTACACAATTGCGAGTTGGTGGTGGGCCTCATCAAGATTGGGATTTAGACCCAGGGCGCGTTGATACTCCCGCATCGCACTCTCGTGAGGGAAATGATTGATATGCGTCCATAGTAGGCGACCGCGCGCAAGGTGCGCCTCTGCCAAATCGGGATTCAGCGCCAGCGCTTTTTCCACGGCAACAAAGGCTTTCTCTTCCCACTGCTTTTCCTGCGGCGCGAAAAAGAATGCTTTGGTGTTGTAAGCGCGCGCAAGTTCCGTATAAGCCCTGGCGAAGTTCGGATCAATTTCGACCGCCTTTTCTAAGAGCTTGATGGCGGTTTCGTTGTCGGTCCTATTCTCGCGCTCAGCGTGAAACTTTCCCCGCAAATAATTGTCGTAAGCTTCAGGATTGACTGAGTTCACATTAGCCAGTTGCGCTTGCTCCTGCGGAGTCAGCTTGATTTGAATCTCACGCACGATGGTGCCAGCCACTTCGTTTTGTAGCGATAAAACATCTCTCAGATCACGCCCATAGGTTCCAGCCCACAAATGCCGGTCAGTCGCCGCCTGGATTAGCTGTGCCGTGATTTGAACGCGCTCTCCAGCGCGCTGCACAGAGCCTTCGATGATAGCGTCCACATTTAGTTCTCGCGCAATCTCCGGCACTGTCTTGCGTGTGCCCTTGTACTGCGTCACTGACGTTCTGGAAATCACACGCAAGGCACTGACCTTAGCCAGACTGGTAATCAATGCTTCGGTCATGCCATCGGCGAAATAGTCCTGCGCCGGATCACCAGAGAGATTATCCAGCGGCAACACCGCTAGCGACTTGATTTCAGAAGTAGTGGCTGTAGCAGGCACGCCCCTAAATCGTCGCGTATAAACGAGTGCCGCAACAACCATCGTCACCCCCAGGGCAGCGACAATTAAAGCACGCCAAGACGTGATGGCGTCACGCCATTTCCTATTGCGGTCTGCCGTCCCCGCAGCCCCGCCCGTTGCCTGTTGCTCACGGCTGGAGCGCTGGACATCTTGCGCGGATCCGTCTTCACGAAGCGCATTCTCCAGATCAAGCGCGACATCGCGCATCGTCTGGCACCGTCGCTCGCGATCCTTCTCCAAACACTTGCGCACGATGCGCTGCAACTCCTCGGGCACATTCAGGGCAAAGCGCGCCAGCGGTGGCGGCTCCTGCGTAAGAATCGCGGAGATGGTAGCTGCTGCGCTCTCACTTGCGAAAGGTTGTCTTCCACTAAGCATTTCATACAACACAACACCAAAGCTAAAGATGTCGCTGCGCGCATCAAGCGCTTCGCCCCGCACTTGCTCAGGCGACATATATGGTACGGTGCCAAGAATGGCTCCGGGCGTGCTCAGTAGAGCTTCCGTGTCGGCCTCGCTCTCGATCGCTTGTGCTTGCGGGATTACTTTCGCCAGGCCAAAGTCCATCACCTTTGCTTGTCCACGCGAGGTGATAATGACGTTAGATGGCTTGATGTCCCGATGGATGATTCCATGCGAGTGCGCTTCTGTAAGAGCATCGGCGATCTGCGAAGCAAGGGTAAGAGTTTCTCTCAGTTCCACCGGTTTTCGTCGGAGTCTCAAATCGAGCGTCTCGCCTTCAATGTATTGCATTGCGATGAAGCTGCGGCCGTCTGCTTCGCTGACTTCGTAGATGGAGCAGATGTTTGAATGATCCAGTGTCGCCACCGCGCGCGCTTCTCTGACGAGGCGCTTTCGGGCGTTTTCATCTGAAATTGTTTCCGGTGGTAAGAGCTTGATTGCCACGCGGCGGCCGAGCTGCGTGTCTTCGGCGAGATACACTTCGCCCATCCCGCCCGCGCCGAGCTTGGAGCGGATTTCATACCGGCCTAAAGGAGTGCCTGGGGGAAGGTCTGAACTCATCGGGACAGAAGCTGCATGAGCAAGCGCTCAAACAATTTGCCAAGAAACCTTTTAGAAGCGCCAACTGGTCCTGCGCGATGAGATTCATTCTAGGCCAGGAAAGGTCCAACAACCAGCAAGATTCAGGGTGTAGCTTGTTTGACGCTGCAGTCGCCGGAAGACATGCCAGAACCCCTGATACGGCCAAACGCCCTAGAGACGTCTATGGTTCTCATGATTGTTAATTGCCTTTCGTGCCGCCCCCGCATGCGATGGATGTGAGGACAAAGGTGTTGAGAGAATTAGTAGGCGCGTGGGGATTGAACCCAAGACCCCTACCGTGTCAAGGGGCAAGCCTACGGGTCAACCTAGGCGACTCAGCGTGCGAAGGCCGAGCGGAGGTTTAATACGTGCGCAAGCTGGCGAACTCGTTTGTGTTCGAGTTCCATGAGGCTATTGCCAATTTGGCGGGATCAACGCCGGCGCGAAAGCTGGTCATCGCCATCGAGATGTTCAACTTCTCTATAGGTGGGAAAGTCTTGTGTTGCAACATGACAGTTCTCACAGAATCCCGCGGCCAAGACGAAAGGCTCATTAACCTTGATCGTCCTGTTTCACGCTAATCCCAAAGCCGAAAACGCAAAAGATCCGCGCTTCAGGACGAGATGGTATTCGATGAAGGGAAGGTTCTCTTAACCAATTAGAGGAATTAGACCGACACGTGAGCCCACGACTGCGCAGTTTCGCTCGCATGTCTCCAAAGGAGGCCAGACAGCGTTACCATTGGTTTGGTACACGCCTTTTTGCAGCAGCAGCTCAATCGCCGCAGGGTGGGCGGGCCGACCGAACCAGTAGCCCTGGCCAAACTCGCACCCTAGGGCTTTCAATTGAGCAACTTGTGCGGCAGTTTCCACGCCTTCAGCCACTACCTCGACACCCAGATTATCGGCCAGAGTTATGATTGTGCCAACGATCCCACAGTTGAAGTCATTCTGGCTCGGGTGGCCGATAAAGGAGCGATCGATTTTTAGAGTCGTTATAGGGAAGCGATGTAAATAGCTCAACGAGGAATAGCCGGTGCCAAAATCATCGATGCTTAAACGGACGCCAAGCGCCCGCAGCTCCCGTAGTGTGCTACAGGCTGTATCGGCATTTTCCATGACGACGCTTTCGGTGATTTCCAATTCCAGGCATTGTGCCAGCAGCCCGGTTTCATCAAGAACTTCCTTGACTTGTTCGAGCAGCCCTGCTTGAACAAACTGCTTGCACGATAAATTCACGCTAACTGACGCTGATTGGTTGACTAATCCCTGCAGTTGCCAGTGGCGCATTTGACGGCAGGCTTGTCGCAATACCCACTCCCCCAGCTCCAGAATCAGTCCAGTCTCCTCGGCAACCGGAATAAACTCCGCCGGACTGACAAGGCCGCGTTCAGGGTGCTGCCAGCGGAGCAGCGCTTCAAAACGCGAAAGCTTTTCATCTGCCAGAGAGAGAATCGGTTGATAATGGAGGCAAAACTCATCGCGCTCGAGGGCACGTCGCAAATCATTTTCCAGTTTCAATTGCGCCACAGCTTGCGTATGCATGTTCGGGTCAAACAATTCGTGCCGGGCTTTTCCGTTCCCCTTCGCTCGGTACATTGCCGTGTCCGCATCCCGCAGGATCGCGTCCGCATGGTCGTAGCCGGTGGCACTGAGAGCAATTCCAATGCTGGCGCTGGTGAACACCTCAGTCCCGTCAAGACAGACCACTTGAAGCAAATCTTTTTGTAAACGCTCCGCAATTCGGAGGGCATCGCTGAAACTTTCCAGGCCATCGAGCAGGATGCCAAATTCATCACCGCCCAGGCGAGCTACAGTATCGCCAGGACGTACACCCTCTCTCAGCCGGTGGGCGGTGACTACCAGTAGATTATCTCCCGCCACGTGGCCCATGCTGTCATTGATTACCTTGAAGCGATCTAGGTCGAGAAATAGAACTGCGAACAGATAGTCCGCGTGACGTTTTTTGCGCTGGATTGCAATATTCAGCCGATCGGTCAGCATGACTCTGTTCGCTAACCCGGTGAGGGCGTCGTGGAGGGCGGCAGTGCGAAAATGTTCTCGGCTTTCGTGAAGTTCTTTCCTAATTAATTCAAGTTCTGAGATGTACTGCTGCTGATCTTCAACGTGTCGATTTGCCTGGTCAGCCTGCGCCACCGAGGCTTCCACGCTTTTCATGTAGGTTTGATAAGTGAAATAAACAATGACAATGATTGGGGTGGTGAGGATCACAGGGAAGAAACCGAATGCGGCAATCAGTCTTGCAATAACGCTGGCTGCCGAAGCGCCTGCGAAGTAAGTGAGCGAAGTCCAGAGGTAATGTTTTCGCCACGTCTGGGAGATTGATTCCTCCGTCTTAAGCGCTCGATCAATCGCGATCAGACCTGAATTCACAGCGTATTGCGCGAGACCCATGAGGCAAACTGCGGCTCCGAAGCTAGCTGATAGAGAGACTTGCGCACCCTGGAACTTACCGAAGGCCAGACGTATCGCCCAGGCAGTCACAAAAGTCGAGAGGGCCATCACGCTCGCGTTAAAAAGAATCGTTGTCGCCTTTTTACTGATGCGCAGACTGGAGCAGGCACCTTCCAGAGCAGCCAGCAGAATCGCCGCTTCACCCCCGTATAACAGAAGCACAAGAAAAATAAGCGTGTCCGAGACCGTGATTCTTCCGTCAACGCCGGGAATCTGAACGGCGATTCTAGCCGTAACAAGAATGGTCATAATCGCCAGCAGAAGGAACTGCAGGTCCATGTTCGCTAGGGGTAAGTGCACTAACGACCAGGCGAAGACCACCCCGCCGAGGGAAATAGTCATCCACCTAAAGTGTTTTCTATAATCTTGTCTTTCCATTATAGTTAACGGGCACCTTTACTAATCGGGAGCCTGAAATCGCGGACGATGGTCAAATATCGGGATCAGGACTGCTCTGCATGCAGGCAGTGTTATCACCCTTCATCGTCGTATCACCGGCTATCACTCCTGTGCTATCACCCGCGATAACACCATCGCCCAAGAATTGTCCATCCCTTAGCAAGGTATTACTGAGTAATATCCCGTAGGCGCAAAAAACCTGGCCGTCACCAGCGATCACCCCGTTGCTGGTCATAATGTTTTGACCAATCTGTATTCCTTCAGTGAGCCTTGTCGTGTCGCCGGCAATGACACCGTCACCGGCAATAACCCCGTCACTCAGGAGGACGCCCGTGCCATATATTTTTTGATAATACGTCGCCAGTCCGCTACCGGTGACGTAGGTATAATTAAGAACGATGCCTTGAGACCATCCGAACGTGTAGTCGGCGATTACTGTTTCAGACAAGGGAGCTTCGGTAGAGGAAAGTAGCGGAGCACCGAGCGGAGTTGAGTTGGTGAGATCTGTTCTTATTAGTTTTGCTAGACGAACGGCACCTTCGATATTGAGCTGGCCGGCACCCTGCTCGAGCATATTGTAGCCGGCGAGTGGTTGGGCCGTGTACATCATGACCGCCTTTACTAGATTCGGTGTAAGTCTTCCATTGGTCTGTAAGATCAGCGCCGCAGCGCCAGCTGCCACTGGAGCGGCCATCGATGTGCCGCTAAGGCGCATCATTTTACGTGTGGCAACATCGCTGACGCCTGCGTCAAGGTCGGGATATTGCGTGACAAGCAGATTATCAACCGCTTCAGCCGCTATTAGTTTATTGCCCGGCGCTACGATGTCGGGCTTGATCAGGTTGTCGTAGCGTCTCGATCCGTTTGCATCGGTCCAGTAGCTGCGGGTTGGACCCCGGGAACTGTAGGTTGTTACGGTGTCGTCGGCGCGCGAATCGGTGCCGTAAGTATTTGCAGCTCCCACCGTAATTGCTGAAGGTTCAATGCCGGGAGAATGGATTTGACCGTAAATCTTGTGTCCTGAAGCGTCTATCCCATTATTGCCGGCGGCGACCACAACGACAGTTCCTTTGTTTACGAGCTGGCGTACGGCCTTACAAATCGGATCGTTCTTGTACGAATCCACAGCCGGAGCGCCTAGACTCATGTTGATCACTCGAATGTTGTGATTGCTGCGGTTCGTTATCACCCAATCAAGTGCGCTTAGCAGACCGGATGTCGTACCAGCCCCTTGCGAGTTGAGCACGCGCAAGTTTATGAGACTGGCATTGGGAGCGATGCCCAGATAGTCGCCACTCGAGATACGAGCATTTCCTGCGGCGATACCGGCCACATGTGTGCCGTGACCGTATGGATCATCGGTTCGTCGTTCGCCCGTGAAGTCTTTGTTTGCCACGACGCGAAGCGCCGAATTGGCTCCGAGAAAGGAACGATGAGCGTTATAGATTCCGGAATCTAAAACTGCTATTCCAACGCCGCTGCCATCAGGGCCTGGGCGACCAGCAGAGGCAGTGGCAGCGTTGGCGCCGGTGGTCGTGGAAAGGTGGCCAAGCAGACGCACTGGTCGGTCGGGAGAGATAAAATTAATTTTAAGATCGAGAGCGAGTGCCAACACACTGCTTGCCGGTAAATTGACAGCCCGTAGGTTAAAGTTGTTATAGCCAGTGGTGATTTGTCCGCCATATAGCGTAATCAGCGTGTCAAGCACGGTCCCCCAAGGTCCGTTGCTTTGCACGATGACGTTCACCCGGGCTCCCAGACCTGCACCCAAGACTTGATTAACCAAATCGCTGGAAATCTTCGGAAGGTGCGATACGGCCTGGGTTGTCTGGTTAAGATGGAGATTGAGAAGGGACTGTGCGCGCGTCTTGTCGGTTATCAGAAGGCCTGGTAAAAGAGAGCAGACAATTGCGATCGCGCTCAATCTGGCAGCTATGGGGTGATGTTTTTTCTTGAGCATGTTCCACCTTTCAAGTCGGCCCCTTACAGACTTGCTGGGAGGCCCCGGATAAGCCTGAGCAAACAGTGTGCCCTCTGGCATACGGATGTCCGGAAAGGGCATTTTCCGTAATTAACGCAGGTTTCGCTTTAGGAAAAAGTCAGAAGGGGGGGCCAAATTATTCGGTCAGTTTGGAATAGAAGTTGTCAATTAGCTGATTCCGTGACTTTGCTCTCGATGGCCCTAGAGCAGGTCCAGAATATAATCGGCAGCGGTGGGATCGTCTTGGCCCTACGCCATGGAAACGGCCGGCCGATATTTGGCCAAGGGGTCCCCAATTGAGCGGATAGATCAGAGAAAGAATATTTCAGCAGGGCGTAAACAGTGGTCCACGCGATTCCTCCAGACCGGGTGGAGATGATTCTGGGCCAAAATCGTGACAAGAAGGAGATACTGGTAGGCGCATGGATTTGAATCCTAGACCCGCTTGAGAAAGGAAAAGCGTGATTGATCAGCCGTGTATTTTTATCTATGTGACCCCAGCGGATTTAGTTCAACAACGGCATGCTGCGGACGCGCAATTAGCAAGCCCTTGTCAATCACGTATCGTGCGCACCGCTGATGCGGGGCGTGTGGTCTGCCAGCTCTACGTTTTTGCTTTGTATAGGCTATAGTGTGCCGCTTGCCTTTGCTGCATAGCGGCGAGGACTGTAGCGCAACCGCGAGCCATTCATTGAGCGAACCACACTCATCTGCTTCAACGTGCGACAAGCCAATGTAGCGCAACCGTTTCACGGGCAACACGCTCGCGACTTCCCGTACCAGCGGGAACATCTTACGCAGCCTGGTGTGGAAGAGCAATGGATTATCGACAATGAGGGATTGATTGAATGAGAACCCGCCAGGACCACCTTCTATCACAACCGGCGTATTAATGCGGCAAATCCCATCCGCGACTTCATGAACGCTCCTCCCCGATTGTCTGTTTCTGATGAGTATTTCACTGTCCTTGTAAACGGTGAAGAGCTAAGGCTACCTTGATCGGTGTCGCGCAGCGTAAAAGTAAGGGGCGCCTCGCTTTGCCGCGTCCCGCTTGACGGCGATGTTGAGCGGCGATACTACTCCTTAGCTGTGCTCTCGATCGCCACTGCGTCCAAGGGCGATTCAAAAGCAATGAAGAGGACACAGGGGACGGCGCTTGCGCAGAACCCCTTGTGCGGTCGTTTGGCGGGGCCGTACGCATAAGTCCCTGGTCTGAGAACTGCTGTTTTCTGACCGTCATAGGTGACACGAAGCTCGCCTGCAACCAGTACCATACGCTCAGGCGAAGTGTGCCAATGGAGCGGGATAGTCGACTTGGCCGGCACTTTGAAGAACACGTCAACGTTGTCTTTCGCAGGGTCGCCGTGAAGAACGGCGATCGCGCATCCTTTGGGCAAGAACTGCGGACAGGGACCCCACTTCAGCTGCGCATCGCGAACAGTCCGCGTCAGTGCCTGCTCCTGAGCCGGCGCTTGTGCGAAGGCCAATGAGCCGATAAGGCCCAATACGAACAACAACGCCAGCTGCAATGAGCGGGTAATGAGTCTTTGGGGACACATAGGTCATTTCTCCTGTGAGTCTGATTTAGGGTACGGAAACTTGATGGCACCGCGGCGTCCGATTTGTATCCTTTGTGAGGTAAACTGGTTCCATGCCGCCTCCGAGTGATTCCAGGATAAAGTAATGTGAAACCGTCTGCCCCGATCATGGAGGCTGACTGGGCACTACCGACAGGATACGAACCGAAACGTCGTAGCATTGGCGTCTTTCCATAATGGGAAGTTCCCACTCCGCTTCAGCCGCCGCCCGCGAACAACATCAACAACGAGGAACAAAGTTGCAAGAAAGCACGCTGGGCGGTCGGCAAGCGGTTGTGAGACAACTGCCACGAGGGGAGAACAACAGCTTTAGCCATTTACGGGTTTTTACGTTGCCTGCTCTTTGCAGGTTTGGCTTTTAACTCGACTAAGATCGCCTCAAAAGGCTGATCGCTTAAGTTCTCGGGCAGATGCGTCACCGCTTCAGCCTGTAAAACCTGTCCAGCCTTCCCCTGCGTCTCCTCCGTCTTTCCATCGGGGAAAGTAAATCTATTCTTATAGTCAGTCAGCATAATCACTGCACCCGCAGGATGTGAGTGCATTACGGACTTTTCGTGCGGGCTATACTTGATGCGCAGTACCCGCACTTGGGCATTCTCGAACTCGACTGTGTAGTGCTTTGGGTCTACTTTGACCGCGTCTTGTGCCATAGCACTGATGGCGGTTAAGCATAAGAAGCATAGGAAAAAAACGATGTGTTTCATGGGAAGGACACTCCTCAGAGATGGGATAGGTAAAACAAGACGCTTCTTATTCCAAGCAAGAGATGATGTCAATAGTTAATCTCCGCAGATGATATTTTCCTTCGAAAAAAAAATGTTGTCATCGCGGTAGGACAGACGGTTATCCGGCTGCCTCCTGCGGAGATCCAGCATCTAGGCGGAACCTTGTCGCCGCGGGCGGCGGGGATCAGTAGCCGAATGGCGCTGACGCCAACGCTCAGGGTAGATCGCGTCATGTTGCCCCGCCCTCGCTCCCACTCCATGCGCGTAGGCTGAAGCTTGCCGTAGGCGAAGCGGAAGCGCCGCAGCCATACTGTGCTTCTTGCTGGGTGAGAGTCCCTGCCGAGTAAGGTAGCCAACCTATTTCCTCTTTAGCGTCGGGGGCGGAACTTTCGCTGCCTCTCAAAATGTGACGATCAGAAAAGGACGGGTTCGTCTTGTCCGAATTCCGGCAATACTCGAACTCAACGAGTTGCAACAGGCTGCAGGCGCGCCCGCGTAAGCGTTAGCCTCACGGGCCAGCAACGTTGGAAGTGAGAGACTAGGGGTTTATATATGCCTTGCATACTAAGAGGTCCAAGGTTTAGATTCTAGATAAGACAAATCCAACGAAAGGTGATAGCTCAATGGCAAAAGGCAAACGCGAAGTAATCGACACTGGAAGCGACAAGCGGTATGTGAAGCGCAATGATGATGGCACGTTCAAAGAATCGGATGATGTTGGCAGATCGCTTACCGCTGATAGCCGTCGCAAATCGAAGATGAAAGTAAAGCCCGGTTACGGGGACCAGGGCGATCAGCCGATACGCGCAACCAAGAACACTTCAAAAAAGTCTGCCAAGAAATGATCGCGATGCCCTCGGTGGTGGAGCCTCGTGTCGCGACACCACACCCGTACCACCTAGTTAGAAGTTAGCCTGCTCGTGAGTGAACGCTGCCAAGTCGTATCAGCAATTTCTCGCGCTGTGGAAAGATGCGGATGCTGATTTACCGGTGCTGATTGAAGTGAAGAAGGAGTACGAGAAGGTGAAATGAAATGGCCAATTCGGGGCACGTCCGGCAGCAGGAATTCCCGAGGAACCGACGTAAAGAACGTAAGTGGAATAGATCACCACACGCGACTCTTATGCGAAAGACTTTCAGAACAAAATTTTCGTTTATTAAAAAGTTTTCGCCATTTCCTACAACCTAGATTTATTGCGGCATAACGGACTCGAACCGAGCGTTCGCCGTTCACGCTTCGGATGCGATGGTCGCTACTCGACGCGGCAAAAGCGTCCTGATGCTCTGATAAAACCAAGCTTAACCATAAACGTTCTGGGAGACTTACAAAGAAGACTGTCGTCGCCGCCCATGCCAATACGCCCCCTAAACCATCAGAATGGCACCGTTCGGTCAGAATGATTCCTCCTCGCCCAGAAGTCTCCCCGAGCTTCCGATGATCGCCACTTAAAAAATCGAACAAAGCCACGGTGCGAGGGGCAATTCATCCAGACTTGGCGGGAGTAGACGTGATGGCACGCCGTTAGCAACGATATCGGCGATCGCTGCCGCTGCGCCCGTAATAACCTACGCGACTGCCACGCGATAAACAATTCAATTGTTTAGACACGTTCCAGGCACGCAACGCAAGAAAAGCCTCAGAGAAATCTCATCCGATCGACAGCGACTAAATGTCCATATACGAATCTTCCCAAGTTCATCCCAGACGCCGTCAATTGTGGCTTGTTGCCTTAATTGTGACGCTCCTTGCTCAAGGCATCCCGTTCCTTGGTTCGACATTATTTGGCTCCTACTCGGTGAGTATTACCATCGGGTTGTTCCTGGCCGAAGCCTTCATGTGTGCGTCCTTATGGGGCCGCTGGAATAAGGTAGCGGATCAACTGGAGGGAGTTGGAAGGGAATTATCGAGCCTGCAAAGTATTGTCGAAGTCTCGCGAGATGCGATCATTGGAGTGACCGCCGATGGCATCATCATGAGTTGGAATAAAGGCGCTCGAAGCATCTACGGCTATTCGATGAAAGAGGCCCTCGGCATGCACATCTCTCTCTTGTTTGACTATGAGAAAGTACATGAAGCAGCGAGGTTATTTGAGAAGGTTACTTTGGGGGAGAATGTCGAACAATATCACACGATTCACCTGAGAAAGGAAAAAAGCCCGATTGACGTCTCGCTGACAATTTGTCCAATCAGAGTGGGCGAGAAAAGAATCACCGGCGCCTCCGTGGTCGCTCGCGACATCACCGCAGATAAGCGGGCGGCAGAGTCTTTAGCCCAGCAGGCGGCGGCGATGAAGGCTTCGATGGACGGTATGGCCATCATCGATCATCTCGGGGCATGCGTTTACCTGAATGACGCCTACGCGAAAGTATATGGTTATCTTGATCCTGGGTCCGTTGTCGGCGCCAGTTGGGAGAGCTTCTACGCTGGCGATGAGTTGCGCCGAATCAAGAATCTGATTATGCCCGATGTGTGGCGAGACGGATCATGGCGCGGCGAAGTAGTGGGCAGAAGACTGGATGGCGGCACATTTCCCTTAGAGATTTCGATTTCCAGCGTGGCCGGTGGAGGTCTGGTTCAGGTCGTGCGTGATATCACCGAGCGAAAGCATGCAGAGGAAAAACTGCGTAACGTGTCACTCAAAGATGAGTTAACAGGTTTATTTAACCGTCGGGGTCTTCTCAAGTATGTAGCGCCTTACTTTGATTTCGCGCGTCGCCAGAAAAAACAGCTGTTTATGCTCTTCATCGATCTTGACGGGATGAAGCAGATCAACGACGACTTCGGGCATGGCGAGGGAGATAATGCCCTACTCAACTCTGCGAAAATACTTAGAAGCAGCTTTCGCGATACGGACATCATCGCCAGGATTGGTGGCGATGAATTTACAGTCGTGTCGACCGATTCGAGCGCCGACAGTGAACAAGCCGTTAAGCGCCTCAAAGCGAATCTCGAAGCCTACAATGCCCAGAAAGAGCACACCTATAAACTGGCTTTCAGTATCGGCGTCGCGACTCTTGAGTCTGAACGCATGACCTGTTTCGAAGAGCTGTTGGAAAAAGCCGATCTATCGATGTACGAACAGAAGCGCAATAAGAAGCGTCGGTCAGAGAGGACTAATAAAAGACAACGCCTCGAAAGCAGCTTGATGACGAAGCTGGATCCGTCCCGAGACGCCTCCAATGGAGTTCCCCTCGTGTTGTCGGCTAATCCTGAACTGTTCGGAGAAAGCCCGGGCTCCGGTACGTTTGACCAAGCGGCGATTGGAATGGCTGTGGTCTCAGTCGATGGCAGCTGGCTCCAAGTAAACGACTCGCTATGTACCTTACTCGGCTACTCAGAGCAAGAGTTACGGGCAACTACTTTTCAACAACTGATGCACCCAGACGATTTGAGCCCAGTACAGTTCCATCTCAAGCGGGTGCTCAAAGGTACCGTTGAAGGACACCAGCAGGAGAAACGGTATATTCATAAGCAAGGCCACTCGGTTTGGGTGCTTTGGAACGTTTCGCTGCTTGACGACTCGGAGACAGGGACGAGGAGGGTTTTTTTCCAGTTGCAGGATATTAGTGATCGAAAGACGATCGAGGAGAGGTTAACCCAGGATACTCTTACGTGCGCGATTTAACGAGTTGTTAAGGTTGCGTGTTGCCCGCATGCAGCACGATAAGGGGCAACAATTTGCGGTCCTCTTCTTAGACGTTGACCGTTTTAAACTCGTCAACGACAGCCTCGGCACGCCCTGCGGCGATCAGTTGCTAAGCCAAATCGCTCATCGCATTAAGGCCCACTTGCGTCAGGGGGATATCGTTGGGCGTGTCGGCGGTGATGAGTTCGCTGTTTTGCTCAACGAGGTCGCGGGAGAAGAAGAAACCTGCTTAAGCGCAGCTCGAATTCAACAGGAATTAGCTATTTCATTCAACCTGTTGGGCGAGGAAGTGTTTGCCACCATAAGTATTGGCATCGCCCTCAGCTCCGGTTATTCTGAACAAGCGCCAGACATGCTGCGGGACGCAGAAACAGCGATGCACCGGGCCCGGGCGCTCGGCAAGGCACGGTATGAAATCTTCGGGGCATGCACGGCGAGTTGGTGTGTAGAGTAAAGATGGAGACGGATCTGCGACACGCCATCGAACGGAGTCAACTCTTCCTCGAGTACCAGCCGATTATGTCGCTGGAAAACCGCAGGTTGATCGGTTTCGAAGCTCTTGCACGCTGGCGGCATCCGGAATTTGGCCTCGTCTCCCCGCTGGATTTTATCCCGGTAGCAGAAGAATCTGGTCAGATCGTGGCCATTGGTCAAGCTGTTCTCGAAGAGGCGTGTCGCCAAGCTCGATCGTGGCAAGAAAATCATCGAACTGATCCTCCATTATTTGTCAGCGTCAACTTGTCGGTTAAACAATTCAGACAGCCCGGCTTGGTGAACCACATCTCCCGGCTCCTGGCGGAGTTCAAACTAGCTCCACGCTGCTTAAAGTTAGAGATAACGGAGAGCGTGTTCACTGAGAATATTGAGGCTGCGGTCCAACTGCTCAAGCAGTTGCGGAACCTCGGCGTACAACTGAGCATCGACGACTTTGGTACGGGCTACTCTAGTTTGAGTTACCTGCATCGTTTCCCGATCGACACCTTAAAGATTGACCGCTCGTTTGTGAGTCAAATGGCGGAGAGCGAAGAGAACTTTGAGATTGTTCGAACCATTGTCGTGCTGGCCCAGAATCTCGGCATGGATGTGGTCGCTGAAGGAGTGGAGACGCATGACCAGTTGGCCCTGTTGCGCCAGTTAGGCTGCGAGAGTGGACAGGGAGTCCTCTTTTCATATCCGCTCGGAGTTGGCGAAATAGATCAGTTCATCGCCATTTACAACCTTACTAGGCCGCCCTTCTTGAACTCCGTTGACGGGTTTCAAGCCCGACATGCTTTCGTCGCCTAACCCTCCTAAACTTGACGCTGCATCTGGGGCCTCAAGGGCGACTGCTAACCTCCTACTCTCACCGGGAGTACGGGCTAAAAATCGGACCTTAGAGTTAAAGTAACATACTGCGTGGCGGCGCTAATTGCCAGCGGAGTGTAGATTGGCTTCTACAGACAACGGTAAAGTGCCGCAAAAGCAGGCAGAGAGCAAAGGCTGGACTCGTCTGCTGTCCCTGCGTTCATAGATCCCAAAAGGCTACTTTCTTTTATCAGGCCGAGGACCTTCGGTCCGTGCCGATTCTCCTCGGCGCCCGTCGCCGGTCACCCAGACTGAGCAAGCGATTGTGTTCCTTTTTGACCACTGCGTAACACTCGCAAGCACAGGATTCCAGGCCCTCGCGGTCGATAATCTGAATCTGACCTCGCACATAACTGATCAGTCCACGCTGTTGCAGACCATGGGCGGAATTCGTAACGCCTTCGCGCCGTACTCCCAGCATGTTTGAGATAAACTCGTGAGTCATTTGCAACTTATCCGACTGAGCGCGATCGCGGGTCATTAATAACCAACGGCAAAGGCGCTGTTCCACCGTGTGAAGACGATTGCAAACGGCTGTCTGCGAAATCTGTGTGATGAGCGCCTGGGTATAACGCAGCAGCAGAAGTTGAAACTCGCTCCCACGACTGAACTCTTCGCGCATAGCCTTAGCTTGCAGCTTGAGGGCATCGCCGGCCCCCTGCACTACTGCCCGGTTCGGTGTGGTGTCACCACCCATGAATAAAGAGATACCGACCACTCCCTCGTTACCCACCAGGCCCATCTCAGCAGTAGCCCCATTGATCATGGTGTAGAGCAAAGAGACGTGTGAAGTCGTTGGGAAAAAGACATTCTGCATCTCTGCGCCTGATTCGTAAATTACTTCACCTAGCGAAAAAGGGACCAGCTCCAGATTCTCAACCAGCCGTTCAAAACCGTCCGGGGGAAGACCGTCAAGCAACCAGTTTCCGACTGGCCGGGAAGCTTCAGAAGACATAATGAGAGCTCCTTTATTAAAACAGTGAAGAGTTAATTCGGACGAAGCAAAATCGACCTGCGGGGGCTCCATTCAATTATACGCCGTTATGTGTGCCAGCGCACTTTTTAATAGATAGTAAAGCTTTTTATCAAAAATGGCCTCTCTGGGGAAGGAATCGCACGCGGCTTGTATACAATCAAATGTGAACCACTATTCGATGAACGATCGGTCCCCTTTGACGACGGCGCGACGCGCAGCATGCCTTCGTAAAAATGGTGTTTGCTAGGACCAAAAACGAGGCGAGTTAATGCTCATAACGTCGCCGCCCAGGGCAGGGCCAGGTTGATTACCAAATAACCTGCAAGAAAGACGACGAACGACACCTGGTCAAAAAGGCGCGAAAGCGTCTTTTTACCTCTCTTTTCGTACAAGTACAGGGAGATCGCGGACTGCAGCAAGGAGAGGAAGATCGTCAGGATGCCCACGTGGTTGACTATATCCGCCAGAGTTATCACCCCTGTATCAGGCACCAGAGAAGAAGTGACGTACGTGTTCACTATGACTGCGCCCAGTGCGCCGACACCAAGCCCGAAGCGTGGATCAACGTCCGTCGGCTTAATGAAGAATGCGAGCATGGCGACTCCCACCGCCGCGAACAGGGCCACGAACATTTTCAGGTAGAACCCCGAACCTTGGCGGTGGATCCAGACGCCCATCCTGAATTGTGATTGAACCTTCTCGGTACCTGCGGCGAGTCGGGGATCGCCGTGGGTGCTTCGGTAGGCGTGCGGCTTCTCGAGTACGCCTTCTTGATAGGTTGAATAGCCCGGGATCCGAACGCGCGAACTGACGCCGGAACTTTCTTTGTCGGCGACGAACAAGAGTTCGCGGCGCTCAGAGGCAGGGCTTTCAATGTTGATCGTAAGTACGTGGTCGTCGCGGGGGAAGCGCGACACGTCGAAGAATTTAGTAATGCGGGCGACGACCCTGTAAAGCACATAACGCTCGCCGCCGCTGGTGTACTCGTCCGCTTTCTCCTTTGACTCGATCGTCCCGTCCACAATTTGGAAATTCTCGCTCGGATCGACTCCCGTGCCGTTCCAGCGGAACCAAAGGTAGAAGTCGACAGTCCACCTAGCCTCTTTCACCGAGAGATCGATAATGCGATCGATATAAATGCCTACCTGGGCTCTGACGGGATTCGCCTCCGCGGACAGGGCCGCTGGCGGAGGCTTAGTTCCGCCTTCCCCAACGTCAGGATTCATTCTGTCGCGGTGTCGCTCGATGGAGGCGATTTTATTCTTATACACCGCCCCAGCGGTGACGAGTGCCGCAGCAGCAAAGAATACAAACAGCGTGACCGCCCATATCCAGACGTTCCTCCGCTCGGTTGGGGTAATGGTGTCTCTTTCATCCATCTGTCGGTCATGCTCGTCACTCATAAAGAAACCTTCTCAAGCTTTATTTCGGAGAGCGCAACGTTGCCGCGCGAAACTCCCAGCCAACCGTCCTGTCACCGTACACCGAGACCGTCTCGTTGTGCGTATCCAGCTCGTAGAATTCAACGTCTTTGAAATGCAATTGAGAGCAGGGAGCCATTGTTCAGCACGGCGACTCTTGTGATGCTTCATCGCAGCATCTTCCCTCTCCTTCGGTCCTGGCACCTTCCTCTTCAGCGATACCAAACGAGCATAGCATCGAACGCACAGGCTCGTTACTTTGTGCCGCGAACCGAGAACCAGGTGATTCGGTTCAAAGCTCCGGCGTCTGCCATATCGGCCTACGACATGTCGTGCTCGACTATGAGGAAGTCTTATAGAACCTCGAAGTTAAATCCTGATGACACTCCATCCAATTATTCAGAAACCCACCATGGTCTATTATTAAGCCCGAGATCAAACATTGATTGGTGCCCAGAGTAATAGCGGATCGGAGGCTACGCGGATGGGGTCATCCTGATTTCGGGTTGCGAACAGGATGCCGAGGCTGCACAGCCGAGGGTGTTCCAAAGAACTGTAGTTCAGAACGGAAGAATCCATCGCGACCCAAGAGTCGGCCTTGCGAGGAAAATCGACAGGAATATCCGCATGGAGCAGAATAGTCCAGGTTGACTCCTGGCGGCGCAAGTAGTCAGGATTTGTCTGCCTAAACTCCGGCACGCAAGGGCAAGCAAAGCGCACGGATCGACTGATTTTATGAAGGAGAAGTAATGAAACTTATCGCAAATTTGCTGACGGCCCTGGTGGCGTTTTGTCACCTGGGATTCCTGACGCTCGAAATGTTTTTTTGGGATCACTCGGTTGGACGAAAAATTTTTGCGATGACGCCGGAGGTCTCCGCCTCATCCGCTGCGCTGGCGAAGAATCAGGGGCTGTACAACGGTTTTCTGGCTGCCGGACTGATCTGGGGAATGTGGAAAGAGCGGCGAGACATCAAGCTCTTCTTCCTGGGCTGCGCGATCATCGCCGGCGTCTTTGGGGGAATCACGGCAAAAACATCAATTCTGTTTACCCAGGCGCTCCCGGCATTGATCGCGCTAGTGTGCGTTCTGATTTCCACGCGCGACGAGGGCAAACGACATGGAGGAATCACGTTGTAGTCCTTGAAGGAAGCAAACGCCGCCTTTTATTATGATTAAAGAGCCTGACCGTTTTGATTGAGAACGGATTTTGTGAACTGAATAGCTTTTCGGCTATGGACGCAGGTCGCTCTTCTGGCACTCGCATTGGGCGCTACGAGATTCGGTCGAAGCTCGGCGCAGGCGGTATGGGTGAGTTCTATCTGGCCGAAAACAGAAAACTCGGCCGCCAAGTACGCACTCAAAACTCTTAACGGCGAATCTGACGGATAACAAAGAGCGTCTGAGCCGTTCAAGCGAGAGGTTCGTGCTACCTCGACCCTGAACATCCAAACACCCTCACCATTCATGAGATTAGTCAAGAAGGTCCCCTTCCCCTTAGATTCCATTGAGTCAAAGGTCCGGCACTCTGTCGCTTCCGAAAATCTAGTCTGCTTTTGAATAGTGCATTCATACCAGCGGTGCTGAGCATTTACGCCTCTCCTAATGGGCTTATTAGAATTCATAAGCGCCTATATCTGTAGAATTTCTACCCAGCAAGGGATAGTTATCCAGATCAACCGTATATCCCAGCTTCACTCCTTTATTTCTGGCGGGGCTGTTTTCTTTGAGGCGGAAATTTCGATTTGCATAATCCACAAAAAGCGGATCGGCAATCATATCTCCCTTCCCGGCAGGAACGCCTATGGGGTCGGGATTGCCGGCGGAGTAATACAGATTATGATCGTGCGGATGATCGCCGATAGCGGTGCGCACATGCCCGAGAGGTTTAATAAAGGGACCGAATACTTTCATGTCTTTGGCAATCACGAAGATGTTATTACGAATGGTAAAGGCCGTCCCTTCAGGGTAGAAAGTCCAGAATATAAAACGATCGACATTCGGTTCGCGGGTTCTAATGACGGTGTTATTAAGAACGCGAACATTTTTCATCGTGCCGCCGCCGATAAACTGATTCTTGTCATCGCTTAAGTTATAGGCGACCGTGATGTTTTCAACATTGCGGGCGGCCATTTCTAAGAATCCGTGGTTATTGACCGACGTATTGTGATGAATATTAATGTCATTAGCATTGAAGTTGTCATCTACGCCGTCAAGCTCAACGACGCCCCCGTCAGAGCCGTATGGACCGCCATAAGCGCCATAATTTTCTATTCTGTTGAATGATATTTCGTTGTGCCCGGAGACGATCATGATGGCAATCGGCCCCCAGGAACGAGCCATCATCTCCGTTGCGTCATGGAAATAATTATGGGTGATAAGGTTGTCTGTTCCTTTCACCTTAAGACCCACCGGAGTATGAAAGAATTCGCAGTTTTTAACGATATTGTGGTGGGTGCCCAAGGCCAGATACACCGCTCCGAGTTTCTGCACATTCTTGTTTTTGTGGTCAGAGCCGGGCGGCTTTGTATTATCGTGGAAATATAAGCCGTCAATTACCACATAACTACCTTCTATCCTGAAGATATTTCCATTAAGTACATTCCAATCAGGATTTGTAAAAGACGGAGCAGCACCGCCCCCGTATTTTTCAAAAACTGGCGCTAGTTCTTTTCTCGGAGTTTTTAAAATTACATCAGCCTCGACACTATAACTTGAAAAAACGATTGGCTTTTCCGCCGTTCCCGAACTTGTGAAAACAAATCCCCCGGTATAAGAAGAGCCCCTGGCAAAAAGTATATTGTCACCCGGCAGAAATTTATTACTTAAATTTTTTAAACTTTTCCACGCCGTTTCTTTAGTCGTTCCCGAATTATCGTCGTTGCCAAACCGACTGTTGACATAATAATTAGCGGCATTTGCCGGGAAATTAAGAAAGAAAATGAAAAGAATTTGAAAGCAGATGTTGCACCGTCGGGACTTAATGGGAAAATAATGGCTCATAGATATATAAATCACACTTTCAGTGTTATTAAGCCGTCGGGTGATTTACCACATCCGCGTGAAGCGCGTTAAATCCGGGCGGGCTGCGCCTTTGGGTTCGGTTAATGCGCGCGTGCCTCGGCTCGATAAGAAGACGCGCAGTTGTTCGTATGAACGATGAACATTTGACGGTTTCGTTTCGCGTCGAATCCACGTCTTGCGATACCAATTCTCAAACGGCGGACGCTCAGCGCGAAGGATTTCCAACTCCAATTGTTCGAGCGGCTGACGCGCTTCCTCGCAGAGTTTCCATGATTTTGTTAAGTCGGGTGTATCGAGTGCTTCAATCAATTTAATTGCCGCTTGCGTCGGATGCCAATCTATCAGCAAGCCAAGCTCGACATGCTCGAAGAAATACCGCTTTTGCTGATCCTTTATCCGGGCTTGTACGCGGGAAGTCGTGTGCATCGCGGAACGGTATAGCTGATCACGCGCTTTCAGTTGAGCGAGTGTCTCGCGCGAGACGGATTCGTAGGCCTTACCGTTGAATTTTTTGCCGAGCCGGTCGAGGATATCTTGAAACCTATCCGCGCCGTACCAAAGCTTGTCATGGGCATTGATCAGTTCATAATAGTTCGCATACGACTTGCTGGCATCGGGGCCAGCATCCGCGCCGAAGTACTCACGACTCCACCATTTGACGTAACGCTGCGCCGCGTCCGGCGAGCTTAAAATATCGGGCCTGTTCCAGCAGATGTCCGCAATCATCCGCGCCTCCATCACGTACTCGCGCACTTCGGAGACGTTGACGAGCATATATTCGGTCGCTTTCGCATCAATAATTTTCTTAAACTCGCTGGCCACTCGCTGGGGCGTAATCGTGTGCGTAACTTGCTTCACGGTATTGCCGAAATAAGCGAGGTGATAATAAACGCCGTGCTTCCACTTGTCCGTTTTCTGCGGCAACGCACGCATCTCGCCGTCGTTATTATCCGTCCACACGATAATCACGTCCGCGGGAACATTGAAGCCACCTTCCCTGTACTTCTTGAGCATTTCGGTGTAGAGCGTGAAGTGAAAAATCGGCTGCTGGTCTTTCGGCAGCAACTCCTTTGTCATGCGAACCTGCGTTTCAATTACATCTTGAAAGATTTTCGATTTCTCTGCCTCGCTCATATTCGGCGGAAACGTATAACTGCGGTCGTCCGTGCCGCGCAGGCCGACGGGATAAATTGCGTCAAGCTCGCGGTTCTCCAACACGCCGGCGCGCCAGTAATTGAGCATTCCTTCTCGGTTCGTCAGCCAATCCCAAGTCGTTCCCGCATTGCGGGCTTTACCTAAACCGAAGCGTTCAATGCCGAACGGATTTGAGAGCAAAATGTCGTAGTGATG
>JACCSP010000105.1 GCA_013812905.1 Pyrinomonadaceae bacterium | reverse complement strand
GACTGGAGTCTGTGCTACTCAGCTACCCGCTACCGCGCGGTGGTACTGACCTCATTAGCTTGCGGCGTGATTAATGACTCAGCGAAGGCGAACGCGCGGGATTGGGTACGGCTTCGCCGCCTGATGTGCGGCGGTGGGCTGTGCCCCGCCGTTTCGCTGGCTGTAACACTGGGCTGTGCCCCTGGTGCGGGGCTTGGCCCCCTCCGGATAGCGAGTCGCGTGATCTTTTTCAGACTAACAGATGCTGAACTGGGCGCGCGCGCCTCCGAGTTTTGCTGCATTGAGATCCGCAGACATGTCCACCTGACGCACAGAAGGGCCAAGCCCGCACCAGGGGCGCAGCCCGATGAGAGCTGCAGGTCTCCGGCGGGGCACACAGCCACCGCCACACATCCGGCGGCGAAGCCGTGCCACTCGAGGTCTTTCTCGGCGGACGATGAAACTGCAGCGCCACCTCCAATCGAAAAGGGAATGTTGCGGCGTTAAGTATATTGATACCCTCCATAGCAGGTGAGCAACACGCTTGAGGCGGATTCCGGAAACCGGACCCGCTAAAGGGGCTCAGCTATGAATAAATACGCCGCGCGTATTCTTCAACCATGCGGTCGCTGTTGAACTCGGGAACCAAGGTGACCATGGAACGCTTCATCCTTGATATCCATTTGCGCGGCAGGCCGTCGGAACCACGCTCGTAATAAAGTGGGACAACCTCCTGCTCCAGCACCCGGTAGAGCGATTCCGCATCGCTCGCATCCACGTCGCCAGCCTCCGCACTTTGCGCTGAGCTTCCAATTGCGAAACCGTTGGTGCCGTCGAAGCCTTCCAGCCACCAGCCGTCGAGTATGGAGAGATTCAATCCCCCGTTCATGGCCACCTTTTCACCGCTCGTTCCCGAGGCTTCCAGCGGTCTGCGAGGCACATTGAGCCAAACATCGACTGACTGCACCAGCTGACGAGCAATTTCCTGATCGTAATCTTGCAGAAACACCGCCCGAGCCCGAACACGTGGGTCGTATTTCCATTGAGCCACCTGCTGGAGAATAAGTTTCGCGCCCTGATCCTGGGGATGCGCCTTGCCCGCGAAGACAAACTGCACCGGACGCTCTGGGCTGTTGATGATTCGCAGGAGTCGCTCCGGATCTTTTAGAAGCAGGCTCCAACGTTTGTAACCGGCAATGCGGCGCGCAAATCCGATGGTGAGCGCTGCGGGCTCAAACATTTTTCGCGCCGATTTCGTATATTGAGGGTTCTCCCCACGTTCCAGTCGCGCATGAAAGGAACGATGTCGGATGAAGGCTATGAGACGCTGTTTCAACAGCGAATGCACGGCCCACAACTCTTCGTCAGGAATTTTTGCAATGCCCTGCTCCCAACGGCCCTTGTGGCGCGTTTGCTCAGACCAATCGTGCCCGACGTATCTCTCATAGTGCGAACGGATTAGTGGAGCAACCCACGTAGGAGCATGCACACCATTCGTGACGTGTGTGATAGGAACTTCGTCAACCGTTCTCCCGGGCCAAAGTTTCAGCCAGAGAGCTCGAGACACTTCACCGTGTTTGCGGCTTACTCCGTTTGTCGAACGACACGTCCGAATAGCCAGCGGCGTTAAACCATAGGGCTCTTTCGAGTCTGTTGGATCGACACGGCCTAAAGCAATAAACTCCTCATGCTTGAGACCAAGCTGCTGGTGATAAGCTGGGCCAAACGCTCGGGCTACGAGATCGGCATCAAACTCATCATTTCCGGCAGCTATAGGCGTATGCGTGGTAAAGACGCAGCGTTCACGCACCATCTGGGCCGCCTCCGTAAAGCTCAGGCCGGATTTAACCAATTCGCGAGCTAGCTCCAGAGTCAAAAAGGCCGAGTGCCCTTCGTTTAAATGGAACACACTCGGTTCCAGCTTCAATTTTCTGAGCAGCCGCACGCCTCCGATTCCCAGCAACATTTCCTGCACGATCCGTGTCTCACGGTCGCCACCGTAAAGATGACCAGTTACTAAACGATCGATGTTTTCGTTCTCAATAATGTTTGTATCGAGCAGGTAGAGGGGGACGTGACCAATGTCTGCGCGCCAGACTTGCGCATGGACCGTACGCTCCCGCATCGAAACGTCGATCATCAGGGGGATGCCATCTTCACCCAGGGTCCGATGGATGGGCAGTTGTTCGGGATAGGTTTCTCCATAGTGCTCTTCCTGCCAACCGTCGCGCCTCAGGCGTTGGCGAAAGTAGCCGAAGCGATAAAGCAAACCCACGGCGACCAGTGGCAGTCGAAGATCACTTGCAGACTTCAAATGATCTCCGGCCAGCATTCCCAGTCCGCCCGAATAGAGCGGCAAGGAATTGTGAACCCCAAACTCAGCGCAGAAGTAAACCACTGGATGCTCAAGACTAATCGGACTCCTGCCCTGTTGGCTGGATCCAATTTGTGTGGTTAAAGGTCTGGCCATGTATCGCAGGAAACGATTGCTGAGATCACCTACTCGTTCAATGTAGATCGGGTCGGTAGCCATCTGCAGCAGACGATATTCTGCTGTTCTCGCCAGCAACTGCCGCGGATTGTGCTCACACTCTTCCCAGACATCCGGATCAAGATCGCGAAAAATGCTTGTTCCGTCCGCTGACCAACTCCACCAGTAGTTCCACGAGAGTTGCTCGAGGGGGAGCAGAGGCAGCGGCAAAAAGCAGTTGTCAACAGCAGTTGTCTTGTCGATGCCTTCAGTTGTTTCGATCATTTCAATTGTCGGGATTCCTCTAACCAGTTTTCAATTATCAGCGGTAGTACCGCTCATCACGTTTCCTTTTATCTGAATTTGTGATGCCCCAGAAATATATCCATATCGCTTGGTTTAAAGAAGATCAGCCGCACCTGATCTATGAGATTGTCAGTCGCCAGAAACTCTATAATTGCCTGGGAGGCTGCCGCTGCCGCTTCGGCCGGCGGATATCCGTACACGCCTGTGGAAATAGCCGGGAAGGCAATCGAGTGCAGAGAGTTTTGGATAGCCAGCCGTAACGAGTTCTTATAACAGGCTGCCAGCAGTTCCGCTTCGCGGCCGTCATGCCGACCATAGATGGGGCCGACAGTATGCACCACAAAACGAGCAGGTAGATTTCCGGCAGTCGTAATTACTGCCTCACCAGACGGTAGCCCCTGAGAATACTGACCTCTGCGAATTTCACGACACTCCTTTAGGATCGCTGGCCCACCGGCACGATGAATTGCACCATCAACCCCACCGCCACCCAAGAGCGACGAATTGGCCGCATTCACAATGACGCCGACGTTCTGCGTGGTAATATCGCCGACCACCAGACACACGCGGCCGTCAAGAAAAGTTTTGTCCAGCGCTTTTGAAGTCTGCATTGGCATACACTTCGTAAGACGGCCCTCAGGAGGTCTTTGTGGGTTGCATTCGTTTTCGCGACTCCACCACTCGGATGAAATGGAAGGTGCTGATAGTAGTAGATCGCTCGCTCGCTCCAGATCCGCCGCCACTCAATACGAGAAACAATCCAGCCTTCGCAAATTTGCAGGTTGGGAAGGTGGGCAAATCGCAGCGCGCCCCCTCTCAAAGCGCAGCGTCATCAACTCTAGTTTTCGTCACGACGTCGCCGGCTTGAGTCAGCATAAGAATGGAACGGTTTTTGAACCCGACCGCTTGCGGACTGAGCAGCGCGATTACAGAATACGACACCACCGGATTTCGCCTACTCTTCGCGACGCGGCTCCACTTTGACTTCATCGAACATGCCTTGACGCCGCAATGCCTCGGCGACGCCCTTGGCCTTGTGCTCGGTCAGTGGATGCTCGGGATCTGCGCTGGCGATCTCAAAAACCCGATCCTTAAGCATCACCACACCGAGAGTGCCAAGGGTGACGCCTGGCGTAATCTGGATTTCATCCATGTTGTGAATTCGGAAGCGGCCCGTTTGCTCAACCCAGTCCTCAATGAAAGGGTCTCTTAGAGCATGTTCGGCTTCAGATTCCGAGAGGAAAGCCCCCTCCACGATGAGACAATATTCGCGCACTTTGCCTGTCTACCAGATAGTGAGTCGGTCGTGCCTCGTCCTGCCGGCCTAAGTGCCGACCTAGGGATGACCAGCAACCGACCAAGTTAGAAGGCTGTGAGGAGTGTGCCCTAACTTGTCTTCTACATGCTGTTTCATCTCCCTCCTGCGGTCGTAGCAACTTTACCATCGTGGCTTATCACTAACCAAGGCAGAGCAGCCATAGGTCTACGATGAAAAGCCCGGCAGATTGTTGGTCACGCTGGTGAATTAGTAACGCCGTCGGAAGACTTCTTCCGACGGCGTCATATTTCCCGCGAGGTATTACCTGTAGGTTCGGCTGGCGCTTAGTTAGCCATCGCGTATTGTGCGTTTAGTGCTTCGCGCAGGCGTCGGAATTGCGAGACGCGGAGAGCTTCGATGACTTCCACATAAGGATTGAACGGTGATGCCGCTGGCCCACGGAATTCGCAGCGAACGCGCCGCCCCGTCCAGATCAGTCGTAAACGGCTGGCGAACCTGCAGGGTGCCGCTGGTGAGGTAAGCGGTCATTACTTGCGAACCGGCAGGCAACGACCGAATAAAGTCGCGCGTAATGTCAAGCTCATTACCTACCTTAGAAATAAGGTCATCCTGTGTGAGAATGGCATATTCACGGCGTCAAGATGCGTGCGATTTTCTTATCACTAATAGGATTTTCCGAGTGGGTTAGGAATGTCGCGGTCGTGTTAGCAACGACCACCCCCAGCGCGGCGACGAATGAAAGCGATAGGCGGTAAAAACATGGCTTCTCTCTCCTCAAAACAATCCAAGCTTCGGTCCGTGCTTTCGATGCAATTCTGGTGAGATCGGTTGGCTATGACGACGCTGCTTAAACGCAAGGCAGCGGGTTGATCGCAGCGACGAAGGGCGCTAGCGACCTCCAGAAAAGCAACGTTACCAGAGCGTTTAGATCAATGCTCCGGCCTTTGTCGGTTCAACTTGCGTTTACCCTTCCCGCTCAGATAAATTACGTCCTCAATCCGGAGCCATCTGTCAGCCAATCAGGCTTTAGCCGAAACGGATTGGTATCCTTCGCCAAAATTCGCACACCGGAAAGGGACTAACCTATGAAAGTCTATTCGACAGATGCCATCCGCAACCTTGCGGTCATTGGACACGGTGACGCAGGAAAGACGCAGTTGATTAGTTCCCTTCTCTACGTCGCCGGCGAAACTCCTCGTTGGGGCAAAGTGGATGAGGGCACTACAGTCACCGACCACGAAGAAGACTCGATCGCTCGCAAAATCACTTTCAATATTGGACTCGCCCATTTAGACCACCGAGAAACCAAACTAAATCTTATAGATACCCCTGGATATGCCGCATTCGTAAGCCACGCTCGCCCGGGCCTGAGGGTCGCTGATTGTGCCGTTGCCGTTGTTGACGCTGTTAAAGGCATCGAAGTGCAAACGGAGAAAACCTGGGCTTACGCAAACGAGTTCATCGTGCCCCGTATCATGGTTATTACCAAGCTCGATAAGGAGCATTCAGACTTCGGCAAGGCGCTCGAGAGCGCCCGCCAGACGTTCAGCCGCGCAATCATTCCTTTTACGTTACCGATTGGAAGAGAGAAAGATTTTCGCGGGGTGGTGGATGTAGTCCATATGAAGGCCTACGAGCTGGCTGCGGAGGGCCATGCGAAAGAGATTGACATTCCGATCGACGGACGGGACTTGGTTGAGAAAACTCGAGAGCGACTCGTTGAGTTGGTAGCCGAATCCGATGATGCTTTGATGGAGAAGTACTTCGAACAAGGGACACTTGAGGAAGCCGACATTATTCCTAACATCAATAAAGCCATCGCCCAGAGCAAACTGTGCCCGGTGTTCGCTGTTTCAAGTGCTACCCTTGTGGGATTGCGTGCTTTATTGAACGGCATCGTCGACTATGCACCCGACCCAGCCCACCACGAAGCTGAGTATGGACTTCCGCTCGACGCCGATGCCGACGCACCAAAGATTGCGCGTCGATACAGCGAGAGTGAACCGTTTTCGGCATACTGCTTCCGCACAGTTGCCGACCCCTTTGCGGGCCGCATAAACGTCATGAAGGTCATTAGCGGCCGGCTGCAAACGGACGCCAACGCTTTGAATTCAACCCGGGGTACGATGGAACGACTCGGCGCTTTGCATGTCGTGCAGGGTAAGCAGCTCGATAAGGTTTCTGAGGCCAACGCGGGCGACATTATTGCGTGCGTTAAATTAAAAGAGACTCAAAGCGGCGACACGCTCTGCGACAGGCAAGCGCCGATAGTCTTTCCTCCGGTTGAGTATCCCGAAGCCGCCATCGCTTTTGCCATCGAGCCAAAATCGCGACAGGATGAGGAGAAAATCAGCGTGGCGCTGCATAAGATCCTGGAAGAGGATCAAGCGCTACATTTCAGTCGCGACTCGCAAACGAAAGAGTTTCTGCTTTCCGGTTCAGGTCAACTCCACGTCGAGACCGTCGTGGAGAAGCTGAAAAAGCGCTACAGCGTGGAAGTCACGCTTCATCCGCCAAAGGTGCCTTACAAGGAAACTATTACGCAGCGCGCGGAGGTTCAGGGTCGTCACAAGAAACAGACCGGAGGCCGAGGACAATTTGGCGATTGCAAGGTTGTTTTCGAGCCGCTCCCGCGTGGTGGCGGATTTGTCTTCGAGGACAAGATTTTCGGCGGTGCGGTGCCGCAGCAGTTTCGGCCAGCAATTGAAAAAGGAATCGTCGAAGCAGCCCAGTCCGGGGCAATTGCTGGCTATCCCCTGGTGGATTTCAAGGTTCAGTTGATTGATGGATCGTATCACAACGTCGATTCCGACGAGCATTCGTTCCGTGCCGCCGGTCGTAAGGCCTTTCGCGCGGCCATGGAGAAAGTAAGGCCATCGATACTCGAACCAATAATGGACGTAGAAATTGTGGCGCCCCAGGAAAATAGCGGCGATATCATGGGCGATCTGAACTCGCGTCGCGGCCGCGTCCAGGGAATGGAGACCAGCGGCAAGCAGCAAGTGATTAAAGCTCAGGTTCCGATGTCGGAGATGCTCAACTACCAGTCAACGCTGAATTCAATAACCGGGGCGCGCGGCTCATTCCACATGCAGTTTTCCCATTACGATCCGGTCCCCGGTCAACTGGCACACAAGATTGTGGAGCAATCGCGAGCTGAAGGACGGATTCGCGGGGGAGAAGACGAAGAGTGACCCAGCATCGTTTCATCGAAACGCGCCGTGAGGCGAGCGTCACGTGGTTCTACTGCTCGTCGGCAGGTTTCCGGAGGCGCACTCTCTGACCCCGCCGCCGGTATAATGCGACGGCCTCTTCATCTCCAGCCCGCATCGCTTGGAGCAGTTCAGTGTCGCTGGAGGTGTCAGGTTTCATCCCAGGAATGATCAGCGGTTTCCCTTTCACTCTTATTTCCCACGAGCCCTCAGGAAAGTTCCACAAATACGGGGCACGGAGAAGCAAGGCGCTTATTCAGATGGCGTATCCTAATTTCAGTCCTCTTTGTATTCGGTGGCCGTGAAAAATCGCGGTTCCTGGTGGTTGGAACGAGCGAGGGGATCGACGAATTTATACGAGCCGACAGGAAATCCTTAATAGTGTAATTTCGTGCGATTTCGTGGATGGCATCTACGCTCGCTTTGGTTGAGGCAAGGGTGAACCGGACTCTCTTCGCAAAATGGCGGTTAATATTGTGTCTCTGACTTTGATCTCTGGGATCGAATCTGACTCGGCAACGTGTTCATATTGAGAGTTGAATGAATTCAGGTGAGCGTTTGCGAAGACTGAGCCAATCTTCGAAGATGTCGGGTGATTGAAGCCAGACGGTCAGCCACTGGGCAATCTCCTTGGCTTCCAGTCGCTTCTGCCTTTCGACGGTCTTGCTGCGCGCCATCCCCAACGCATCTTGTTTAAAGATCAAAGTCATCTCGCGCAGGCTACCCAATTGCTGTTGTTCGCTATTCTGCTCAAACTTTCTACGTAAGTTATCGAGCTTCTTGATCGAGGCCCAAGCCTCTGCGAGACCTGAGAAGTTCAATTCATCCGGAGAGAATAGCGCCGACATTTCCCGCTCGCGCCATTCAGTGTCCAGACTCAACACTTCCGGATGACGCAATACCGCGCCTTCGTCGGCGAGAGTCCGCGCAACTGATGCCGGGCTATCTAAACTCCCGGTTCCGAATTTTTGCCCGATGACTTTCTGAATTTGCTTTAGCTCGCGAGCACCAACCGACTCGCAATCGAGTTCCTCCCAGACTTCAATTATGAGATCGTGCTTAGTGCGCGCCCGCCATCTGTTCGCTGGTGGCATAGTCTTAAGAAACTCTGATCAAGTGGCAGCAAGTTCTCCAACACTTCAACCTTGAGTATTAGTCAGGTAGCGGGGGAAACCACCCTCTTCCCGACCTGAGAGACTCTATGCCCGCTCGGTTTATCGAGCCCTGAAAGCCTTTCAAGCCAGGAACTATAACTCAGATTGGGATCACCTCATGGTCAGGAATGGCGGTTTACCCCCGCAGCTTGGTCATCACCCGCAAGCTGAACCACGATCTCGCACTAAGGAACCGCGAGCCGCTGCAACCGGGACTTACGCTCAACACTGCTCGTTCTTGTGGATGCAAAGTGTGGTCCAAAATGCGGGTTCAATCCAGCACGATCGCTACTCGCGGTTCCGCAGTGAAGCGGCACTACAAAACTTCATCGGGCGACTTTGAAACTGACCAGAGCCTGGCTATAAGCGCTGCTTCCGCTCGTGCCACTCGTGGGTTAAACTTTGATTCTCGGTTTACGCGACCAGAAAGGAACAAGTTTACCCCAGGAAGACCGCTCAAGCTTACGCACTTTGGATGTCGGTCTTGAAATTAAGCATTACGCGCGGTGTACGCGGTGCGGCTTACGGTTCAGTATTAACTGTTGATTCATGATTACCGACTCCGAAGTGGCGATTGACCGGGCCGAACCAAGGTTCAGAGTCGACAAGATTCGCAGCTTTCTCACAGAGGCCGCTCGGATTTTCGCAGACAAACCCTTCAAGCCGCATCCGGTTTTCACCGGCGGTCATGCGCAAACGCTCGCCAGCTTTGCCTGGCCGCGGCGTCGTCGTCTGCGGTCGCAAACGGACGAAGAACGCCTGTTTGCTGTCGGCCCCAATACTAAAATCCTGGCCCATTGTCGTTGGCATGCTCATCGGGCCGAACATCCGACTATTGTGCTTTGGCACGGAATTGAGGGTTCAAGCAATGCAGTTTACATGCTCGCAACCGCTCAGAAAGCTTTTCGTGCAGGTTTCAATGTGATGCGAATGAACCTTCGTAACTGCGGCGGCACTGAACACCTGACTCCAACGCTTTATCACGGGGGACTCAGCGAGGACCTGCGCGCCGTCGTCAAGGAATTGAACGAACGCGATCGTTTGAGCAGGCTATTCCTCATCGGATTCTCATTGGGCGGAAACATGGTGCTCAAACTCGCGGGAGAATACGGCGAGCACCCGCCCAAAGAGATCGTTGCCGTATGTGCGATCTCACCTTCAGTTGATCTCGGAGCTAGCGGCGACTTGATCGGCGAGCGATCCAACTGGATCTATCACCGAGACTTCGTCCGTCGGCTAAAAAAACGCATCAAGCTGAAGGGGAAACTCTATCCAGAAATCTACGATACGAGGGGAGTTCATCTGGTCCACTCGATCAGAGAGTTTGACGAACGGTTTACTTCGGTGGCTCACGGTTTTGCCAACGCCGCCGACTACTATGACAAAGCCAGCGCCCTTCGAGTAATGGACAAGATCAGAGTGCCCACCCTAATCATTCACGCGCACGACGATCCATTCATTCCCTTCGCTCCGCTGCGAGATCCTTCGGTGGGCGCCAATCCATACATTCTCCTGCTAGGACCCGAGCGTGGCGGCCACGTCGCTTTCCTCGCCGCTAAACGGTCCCCAGCCGATCCCGATCTCTTCTGGGCCGAAAATCGAGTGTTGGAGTTCTGCAAACTGGCTCAGCTTTCTTTCTAGCAGTTTGGTGAAAGTGGTGAGCACAAGCGTACAAGCGTTCCACGAAGATTACACGAACCTCCATTTCGTGCGGTTTCGTGGATCGTGCTTGCTTTTTTTTCGGCCTGCTAGGCGCCGTTACTTCAAAGCGTAGGATGGCCCCTTTGCGGCAACATTCTCGCCCGTCTAGAATCTGAAGGAATCGAGAATGTCTCACCTACCGATTGGATTGAGTGTCATGGCTTTCGGCAACGTTTTTCCTCTCCGTCGAATTTCAAGTAATCGGATTCTTCTTGTTCTGCGAGTTTATTGGCTTGGCGGAAAGCCAGTCTTTAAGCTGTCGCCCGGTTACGCAGGTCGGATTGAATGAGGGTTCATGAATAATCCAGACTAGAGACGTTACCCGATTTTAGCGCACTTTGGAGACAGGAGCTCAATTACTTTGAATTGTGAGGCAAGAGCCAACACGACAACGTTTCTGAAGTTGGGTCTCGGCGCCATTATTTCACGAGCTTCTTCAACAAACGCAATGCGTGGTTGCGGGCGATCAGCGGAAGGTGATCGTCGGTACTGATCTCTTTTAGTAAAGAGACCAATTGCTGGGGGTCCGAGAGCCAGTTTCTTTTGATTGCCGATTCCAGATACTCCATCAACTTGGGAGCATTGAGCGGTTGATTCTCGCGCGCCACAGACATGTCGAACACGAAAATTGCCTGATCCGCGACGCGTCGATACTCAGTCACGAGCGCCGTCGCGCTTGCGTTGTTGCTCCAATTAAACTCGGCCGTTCGTTTGCGGGTGCCATCAGCCATTCCTATCCGCATAGTTCCCAGATGAGGAAACTGTTTGGTTGCTTGATAGCCTTCCTGTGATTCCAAAAATCTCAACGCCTGCCACAATTCCGTCAATCGGCGCAGGACAGAGGGCGACAATCCAATGGGCTCCACCACCGAAGTCTCTTCATTCAGCCGCTCGAAAGTAATTTTCCCGCGGCCGCCGGCGTCGTGTTCGATGACGATATGGCGGACGTAAAATTCCGGCTGTGAGAATTCATAAGAATATGTCACCGGTGCCGCCGAGGCCTTGGAATCTACCGGGATCTCGGCAGGGTGGGATGATTGACCGGGACGGTTATTCTGTTTCCTGTTCGTTGGTTCGGGCAACTGCTGGGGCTGGCAATCCAGAGGGCGCGAGCCCGGTTCCGTCAGCCTCAGTGGTTGCGCTGTAACGCAAGCGAAAATCGCCGCGCTCAGAATCACAAGCGCGGCGGGGAGCAGCTGCAGAGTTTGGAAAGTTCGCTTAGCCATCAAGTCGACGCGAGGTGGCATTTTAGCGAATGTGCGGGAGTAAGGGAATCTAGGAAAATAGGCGGCCGATGACCGCCTCTAAAACCGGAGTTCGCGCCTGCTGAGCTGGTTGCAGG